>JAVBPK010000116.1:0-53037 GCA_031549625.1 Eubacteriales bacterium | reverse complement strand
GGTGGAACGTATCGCAAAAGAGTTTTTGCCGCTTTACGAATCTTCTCAAGGACGGTATGGTTATGTAAGCATTCAGGGGAATCCTTTTAAGGAAGATGCGCAATCCATCCTTTCCTATGGGCGCTACAATAGGGAGCATTTTCCAAACATCATGGTTAAAGTGCCTGTGACGGAAGACGGTCTCAAAGCAATCGGCACTTTGCTACAGGAAGGCGCTTCCATCAACGCGACGGAGGTTATGGCCGTGCGGCAGGCCATCGATTTCTGCACGGTGTACGCAAACGCCACCAAGGGCATGGCTCATCCTCCCATATCCTTTTATTCGCATATTGCTGGGATCTTTGATGAGCAAATGCGCGCGGATGTTGAAAGCGGCAACGTGGATATCGCGGACGATATTGTTTGGCAAGCCGGCATCGCTGTCGCCAAAAAGGTATACGAGATCACCAAGCAGCACTGGCCGGAAGTTGGCATGATCAGCGGCGGCGCGCGCGGCCTGCACCATTTCACCGAAATGGTAGGCGCAAACGCGGCAGTCACGATTAATTGGGAAGGCACGGCCAACAAGCTGATTGAACTGGATCAACCTGTTGTGCAGCGTTTTTTACAGCCTGTACCGCACGAGGTGATTGACGAGCTTTGCTATATGCTAAGAGATTTCCGCAAAGCGTATTTTATTCACGAAATAGAACCTCACGAATATGAGGAATTTGGACCAGTGGTACGCTTCCGCACTTCCTTCGAAAAGGCCTGGACAAAAGCGGTGCAGTTTGCAGCTGAACGCCGCAGCATCATACATGCGTAGAAACCGGCGTGCGAAATGATATGAATAGAACCAGGCGGTATCGCCTGGCTCTATTTGTTTCGGCATTCTTCTTTTTCTGTTTTCCGTGTGCTGTCGTACAAATACCACACTAAGATTGACGGTCACACCTGCATTATTTGATTTGGCCCATTACTTCTTCCGCAAAGTTATCTTCGCGCTTTTGCAGGCCTTCGCCCATTTCGTAGCGCACGAAGCGGCGGATGCTGACCTTTTCGCCTATCTTGGAGACGGTCTCATTCAAAAGCTGGGATATGGTGATATCCGGGTTTTTGACACAGGCCTGCTCCATTAAGCATACTTCTTTGTAGTATTTATCGATGCGGCCCTGCACCATCTTTTCGATGATTGCTTCAGGTTTGGGTTTATCTTCGCCCTGTGCCTGCGCGCGCAATATGGACTTTTCTTTTTCGATCTCGTCCTGCGGCACTTCGTCCTTTACGATGTATGTCGGCTTTGCAGCCGCAATTTGCAGCGCGATATCATGCACAAATTCTTTGAACGCGTCTGTTTTCGCCACGAAGTCTGTTTCGCAGTTGACTTCCACCAGAACGCCAATTTTGCCGCCCATGTGGATGTAGCTGTCCACAATGCCTTCCGCCGCTATGCGGCCCGCTTTTTTCGCTGCAGCCGCCAGCCCTTTTTCGCGCAGATAGTCCTTTGACTTTTCCATATCGCCGTTGCACTCTGTCAGCGCCTTTTTGCAATCCATCATGCCGGCGCCGGTCATTTCGCGCAATTCCATTACGTTCTTTGCTGTAAACATGTTATATTCCTCCCGTTATTCCTGCACTTGTCCCAATTACGCCATGAATTCTTCTTCTGCGCCCGCTTCAGCTTTGCTCGCATACGGGGCATCGTCGTGCATTTGTTCGCCCTGACGGCCTTCCAGCACGGCGTCGGCCATTTTGGCTGCGATAAGCTTAACGGCGCGAATGGCGTCGTCGTTACCAGGTATGACATAGTCCACTTCGTCGGGATCGCAGTTGGTATCGACAATGGCGACAATGGGTATGTGCAGCGCGCGGGCTTCCATGATGGCGATGTGTTCTTTGCGCGGATCTACCACAAACAGAGCGCCCGGCAGCTTCTTCATATCTTTGATGCCGCCCAGATTGCGCTCCAGCTTTTCGGCTTCAAGCTTGAGCTTGATAACTTCTTTTTTGGGCAGCAGGTCGAATTGGCCCGATGCTTCCATTTGTTCGATTTTGCGCAGCTTGCCGATGCGGGTTTGGATGGTTTTGAAGTTTGTGAGCATGCCACCCAGCCAACGCTGGTTCACAAAGAACATTTCGCAGCGCCTAGCTTCTTGATCGATGGATTCCTGTGCCTGCTTCTTTGTGCCGACAAACAGAATGTTTTCACCATTCTGTGACAAATCACGAATGAAATAGTAGGCTTCCTCAATCTTTTTGACTGTCTTTTGCAGATCGATGATGTAGATGCCGTTGCGTTCCGTGAAGATGTACTCTTTCATCTTTGGATTCCAACGACGGGTTTGGTGGCCGAAATGTACGCCGGCCTCCAGCAATTGTTTCATAGAAATGACAGACATAATAAACGTTACCTCCTTCGTTTTCCTCCCATCGTTTCTCTTTCGGCGTATACCCAATGGGCAGGAGACGCCAAATCCGCGATGGTGTGTCATTTTCGCATCTTGAGCATTATAACACAGTCATTTTTTTCATGCAATGAAAAATTCAAAAAAACGCCTGAAAAAGGGACGTCTGCGACATTTGCGCAAACATCCCCATTCATACGCTTTCACTTTCGCTTAGCCTACGGGAATAACCTCCGCCGCAACCGCAATGAGTTTTTCTTCCGTTGCGCCTTCCGTCATGGAAATATTGTGAACCGTGCCTGCCTGCTCGTCCTGCCAGTTTATCATGCCCTCCGCGCCGTCGTTGCAGGAAAGCTTGCACGGTATGCCGTTGATATCCGCCTCTTTGGTTGCCGCAAAGTCGATGTACATGCCGCTGATGTCTTCCATTCCGCCGCTTGCCTTCGCTATTCTATAGGTATATTCCGCGCCGTCCAGTTCGAACGTCACTTGCGCCGTTGTATCCGCAATGATGCTGTACTGCGCTTTCTCCGCGCCCTCCGGCGCCAACATGTCTATCCCCATCTTGGTTTTGATTTCCGCCGCGCCTTCCACCTCTACGATCGGGTTTGGCATTTGGGCGCCCGGTTCGCTCGGCTCGACTTTGGGGCCGCTGTTGCACGCCCCCAGCAGCAGGGCAGCCGCCAGCGCACAGGCCATAATCATCGTCATTCGTAATGCCTTCTTCATGTTCGTTTTCCTCCTTAAAACTTTATTACAAACATTTTATAAAGTAAACGCACTTTCCCAGCGTGTGGTTGCGCGTTTTACGAAAATATTCTCCCTCTTCCCGATGGGCACCCGTGCGGAACACTGCTGCTGGCCGCTCCGGCAAACATGGCGGTGGAACACAAACCCCTTGCGAGCGTTCGCAAATGAAGCCCTCGAGGATTTGAACGATGGTTGAAACTCCGCGTAAAAATTTTAATCACTAAAAGAATTAATAGTAGTAGTTGTTGCCGCCGATTGTCTTATAAAATTCGCGCGAAGAGCCCCAACTCGTGCCCAGCCGCGCGGCCCGAAAATACATGACGCCCTCCGGAAGCACGCGCACACCTTCGTTGAAGACCTCTTCCGCCGCTTTTAACGCCTTGGAGTTTGGTTTCATGCCCTCGAAAGAACTTTTTTTGACCACAGAGAATTGGCCGCTGCGGTATACTTCTTTTTCCACGGTGCCGCCAAATTTTTTGGATTTGCAACGGTTGTATAGAACATTCGCCATGGCGCGGAAACTTTCGGTGCTTTGGCTGTTGCCCTCGGCGTAGATCAGTTTGGCCGCCAGGTAGAGGTCATTCTCTGAATAATCGCCCTTCTCCCCCTGTTTGACGGAAGTTTGGCTGGAGCTCGTTTTGGGCGTAGCAGTGGCTTTCGGTTTGGGCTTTGGCGTTGGCGTCGGCACGGGCGTCGGCTCCGCGCCAAGGCTGATGAATTCTTTTAATATGAAGCCTGTAGCTTCTCCCAGCTTCACGCGATACCACGCATCGGTTTTGCCTGTGATGACAACCGTTGAAAGGTAGTCAATTTGTTTTATGACCTCATATTCTGTGCCGGGGCCCTGGCGTAAATTTACATCGTGGCCCTTCACATGGCCTTTTTCGTTGTTGACTTTTGTGAGCCTATATGCCGGCGTCGGTTCCGGAGAAGGCTTTTGTGTAGCCGCTGGGGCTGCCGCCGCCGCTGTTGGCCCGGGCGTGGCCGAAACCGCGGGTGCGGACATGGGAACAGGCGGCGCAGCTGTCGCGCCGAGCGTTTGATCTTCTGAAAACTTTGGGACAATCGTGCTTTCGGGGGCCGGAGAGGCAAACGGGAAATGCGCGGACGAATATGTGCTGGCGGAATGCGCACCAACCTCAAAGCTTAATACTTCGTCTTCCTGCATATCGGCCGTTTCTGTTTGGCCGGCACAGCCCGACGCCAAAAGCATGCCCAGCAAGAGGATTGCCGCATATGTTCTTCGTTTCATTTGTTCATTATACCATATCCTGAAGCATTACATACAATGAATGATCCATAAACTTTTCGGATTATAGTATGTATTTATGTAAATCCCTGTCAACCTGCGCTTCCGCCATGCGTTCGCGGACATAAGTGCCGTCTATCTTCAGCTCGATATCGGGATAATCGCCGCCAGCGTTAAACGAAATGTCTTCGAGAAGCGTTTCCATGATGGTATGCAAGCGCCTTGCGCCGATATTTTCACTGCTCTCGTTTGCGATATGCGCAAAATGCGCAATCTCTTCAAGCGCATCTTCCGTAAACGTGAGCAGCACATGATCCGCACCCAGCAACGCGCCATATTGTTTGGTGATGGCGTTTTCCGGCTGTGTCAGTATGCGGCGGAAATCTTCTTCGGTGAGCGCGTCCAACTCTACTTTGATAGGGAATCTGCCCTGCAGTTCCGGTATGAGGTCTTCCACCTTGGCAACATGAAACGCGCCCGCCGCGATAAACAGCATGTAATCGGTTTTGACAGGACCGTATTTGGTGTTTACCGTAGAGCCTTCAACGATGGGCAAAATAGCCCTTTGTACGCCTTCGCGCGATACATCCGGCCCGCTGCCGTGCCCGCCGCCGCGGGAGCTCGCGATCTTGTCTATCTCGTCGATGAATATGATGCCGTCCTGCTCCGCCTTTTCTACGGCGTCGCGGATGACCTCGTCCATGTCGATGAGCTTGTCGCTTTCTTCCTGCACCAAAATACGCCTGGCTTCGCGCACCTTTACTTTGCGGCGCTTTTGTTTGCGCGGCAATATGCCGCCAAGCATGTCATTTATGTTTAAGTCTATGCCCATGGCAAGCATGGCATCGCTGCCCGGGCTTTTTTCTTCCACATCCACCTGCACAATTTCTTCTTCCAGCCTGCCCGCGCGCAACTGCGCAAGTACCGTCTCGCGCCTGTTGAAATGCGTTTTCTTTTCTTCATCCGACATTTCGGGCTCTTTTGGCTGCGTGCCCGCCCCCAGCAGCATCTGCAGCGGGTTCATGGGCGCATGCGCCTCATTTTTGCGCAACGGCACCAGCAAATCGACCAGCCGCTGTTCTGCAGCTGTTTCCGCCATCAGCCGCACGCTTTCCATTCTGTTTGCCTTGCACAGACGGATAGACGCTTCTACAAGATCGCGTACCATGCTATCCACATCTCGCCCCACGTAGCCGACTTCCGTGAACTTCGTCGCCTCTACCTTTACCAACGGCGCATCTACAAGCTTGGCCAGCCGCCTTGCTATTTCTGTTTTGCCCACGCCTGTCGGCCCCATCATGATGATGTTTTTGGGCGTGATCTCTTCGCGCAGTGCATCCGAAAGCTGGCTGCGCCTATAGCGGTTTCTAAGCGCGATGGCTACCGCGCGTTTTGCTTTATCCTGGCCAACGATGTATTTATCCAGCGCATCGACTATTTGTTTCGGTGTCAGCATCGCTTAAACCTCCTCAACCGTCACATTGCCATTTGTATATACGCAAATTTCCCCGGCAATTTTCATGGCATGTTCCGCAATTTCCCTCGCGCTCAGGTCTGTGGCTTCCTTAAGCGCCTTTGCCGCCGCCAGCGCGTACATGCCGCCCGAACCGATGGCCGCTATGCCGTCGTCCGGATCGATGACCTCGCCCGTGCCGGAAATGACCAGCAGCTCGTCTTTGTCTGCCGCGATCAAAAGCGCCTCCAACTGGCGCAATGCTTTATCGCCGCGCCACTCTTGCGCCAGCGATACCGCCGCGCGCATAAGCCCGCCGCCGTATTGCTCTAATTTGGCTTCGAATCGTTCACACAGCGAAAACGCGTCCGCCACCGAGCCCGCAAAGCCCACCACCACTTTGCCATGGTACAAACGGCGCACTTTTTTTGCCGTGTGCTTCATGACCGTGGCTTTATTCATCGTGACTTGCCCATCTCCTGCAACCGCACAAACGCCGTCTTTTTTTACGGCAACAATGGTCGTCCCCAGAAGTTCCATGCTTTTCACCCCTTCGCCGTACGCAATAAACGCGCATGCCAGCTTTTCATTATCATATTATCATATTCCTGCCGCTTGCAATGCAGACATGCATTTGTTTAACAACTCTGTTGCAACTTCTCTACGATTGCAAGCGATCTTTCCGCTATTTTGCCATACCGCAGCGCTTTGTTGCGCACTTTTTCGCCCAGCGGCTCCATGATGCCATAATTGATATTCATCGGCTGGAAATTGCCACCCGCATATTCAGCCACATAATGCCCCAGCGCGCCCAATGCTGTCCGGCTTGTAAAGTCCAGCGGCGCTTTGCCCTCTAGCCGCCTTGCCAGTGACAGGCCCGCCAGCAATCCGCTGGCCGCCGATTCCACATATCCTTCCACGCCCGTGATTTGCCCCGCAAAATACAGGCCAGGTATTTTTAGCACGCTGTAATCCCACCCCAGCACGCCGGGCGCGCTTAAAAATGTATTGCGGTGCATGACGCCATAGCGCACAAATTCCGCGTTTTGCATGCCGGGAATCAAACGGAATACGCGCTGCTGTTCCGCAAATTTGAGATTCGTTTGGAACCCGACCAAATTATATAATGTTCCCGCCGCATCATCCTGCCGCAGCTGCACCACCGCGTATGGCGGCCTTTCTTCGCCGGGCGCGCGCAGGCCCACGGGCTTTAGCGGGCCAAAACACAGCGTGTTTTCCCCGCGTTTTGCCATAACTTCAACCGGCATGCACCCTTCGAATACTTTCACATTTTTCTCGAATTCATGCAAAGGCGCCGTTTCCGCAGACACCAACGCGTTATAAAAATCGGCGTACTGCGCTTTTGTCATCGGGCAATTCAAATAGTCATCGCCGCGCTCATACCGCGAAGCGCGAAACACAACGGACATATCCAACGTATCCGCCAGCACCACCGGCGCTGCCGCGTCATAGAAATGCAGCCCGCTTGCCACCTTATTTTCAATATCCTCGAACAACCGCCCTTCCGTCAACGGCCCTGTGGCAATAATGGCGGGCGCATCCGGTATACGCGCAACTTCCTCGTGGTATACGGTGATATTTTCATTTTGTTTGATCGATTCGGTGATATAGCTTGAAAAGTTTTCTCGGTCTACCGCTAGCGCGCCGCCAGCCGGAACCTGCGTGGCATCCGCCGCCCGCAAAATAAAGCTATCCAGCCTGCGCATCTCTTCTTTTAGTAGACCGCAGGCGTTTTCTAATCTGTTGGAACGCAGGGAATTGGAGCATACCAGCTCCGCAAATCCTTCTTTTTGATGCGCGGGCGATTTTTTACCCGGCTTCATTTCGAATAAATGCACATGTATGCCGCGCTTGCTGAGCTGATAGGCGGCCTCGCAGCCCGCAAGCCCAGCGCCTACAACCGTCACGCAGCCATCATTCGGCATCCTCTTTTTCCTTTCTGTTGCGAACGATGTGCCCACATTCTTTATCCGCACAGACGATATAGCTGCCCTTTGGCCCCATCTTTTGCACCATGCGCCCTTTGCACTTTGGGCATTGCTCATTCACCGGCCTGTCCCAGGATACAAAACTGCATGTGGGATAGTTTTCGCAGCCATAGAACGCCTTGCCGCGCTTTGATTTGCGTTTGATTAGCATGCCGCCGCATTCGGGGCAGGCGACATCTATCTTTTCTACGATGGGCTTTGTGTTGCGGCATTCCGGAAAATTGGGGCAAGCCAGAAAGCGGCCAAACCGGCCCATTTTATATACCATCATTGCGCCACATTTTTCGCAGGGAACATCTGACACTTCATCCTGCAGGACGACTTTTTCTATTTTGGCGTCCGCTTCCTGCACACTTTTTATGAACGGCCCGTAGAATTCTTGTATGATGGCCTCACAGGTTGTCGCGCCCTCTTCTACATAGTCCAGTCTGCCTTCCATTTCCGCTGTGAATGCCACATCAACGATGTTTTCGAAGTTTTCTTTCATGAGTTGAGTGACAACAAAACCAAGCTCCGTAGGGATGAGCTGTTTTTTCTCACGCATGACATACCCGCGCTCGATGATGGTGGAGATGGTTGGCGAATACGTACTCGGACGGCCTATCCCCTTCTCTTCCAGCGCGTGGACGAGCGACGCTTCCGTATAGTGCGGTGGCGGCTGCGTAAATTTTTGCTCGCTTTCAAGCGCCTTGGAGAGGAATTTGTCTCCCTGCGCAATGGCCGGCAATGTCACTTCTTTTTCCTGCGTTTCGTCACGCCCTTCCGTGTATATCGTGGTGAAGCCGTCAAACAGCGTACGCACGCCCTGCGCACGAAATGTGCAGCCGTTCGCGTCGAGCGTGACGGTGTTTGTTTCGTATTTTGCTTCAGCCATCTGGCTGGCCAGAAAGCGCTCGTAAATGAGTTTGTAGAGCTTGTATTGATCGTTTGTAAGCGACGCTTTTACCTCGGAAGGCTTATTTTCCACAGAAGTGGGGCGAATTGCCTCGTGCGCATCCTGCGCACTCGCGCGCCCTTTGTATATGTTGGGCTTTTCCGGCACATATTCCGGCCCATATTGCTGCAGTATAAACTCTTTTGCCTGCTCTTGCGCTTCTTTTGCCACGCGTACGGAATCTGTACGGATATATGTGACGAGACCCGTTGCGCCCTTTCCCTGGATTTCGATGCCTTCGTACAATTGCTGCGCTACGAGCATGGTGCGTTTTGTTGTGAAGCCCAGCTTGCGCGACGCGTCCTGCTGCAAGCTGCTTGTGGTAAACGGCGGCGCCGCATGGCGCGTGCGCTGCCCTATTTTTACATCCGTGGCGGCAAACCGCGCGTCTTTTACACGCCGAACCACGTCATCGGCGGCTTCTTTATTTGTAATATCTGTTTTTTTGCCGTCGAATCCGTAGAATTTCGCTTCGAAGGTCTTTTTATTCTTTTCGTTTTCACACGCCAACTGCGCCGCGATGATCCAGTATTCTTCGGGTACAAACGATAATATTTCTTGTTCCCTGTCGCAGATTATTCTGGTGGCGACAGACTGCACACGGCCGGCCGAAAGCCCTTTGCGCACCTTTGCCCAAAGCAGCGGGCTGATTTTATAGCCTACCAGCCTGTCCAGTATACGGCGCGCCTGCTGCGCATCCACCAGGCGCATGTCTATGGCACGCACGCCTTTTATGGAATTTTTGACGGCTGATGCCGTAATTTCGTTGAATACGATGCGGCACTTGGATGTTTCATCCATGCGCAAAATCTGCGCAAGATGCCAGGATATGGCCTCTCCCTCTCTATCAGGGTCGGTCGCGAGGTACACTTTTTTGGCATTCTTTGCTTCCCGGCGAATGCGCTCAAGCACCTCGCCCCGCCCGCGCAAAGTGATGTATTTGGGCTTGAAGTTGTCTTCAACATCCACTCCTAGCTGGCTTTTGGGCAAATCGCGCACATGGCCGTTTGAGGCCACCACTTTGAATTTGTTACCTAAAAACTTGGCTATGGTTTTCGCCTTTGCGGGCGATTCCACTATGACCAGATTATCCGCCATTGATTTTCCTCCACTGCCGACCGCGTTGATACTGATTTACAACCCAAACACCCTGCCTGGTAGCTGCTTAATTATTCCCGAAAACTGTAAGGATGTCAAGCTAGAATTTACCACTGCGATATGACACGACAAAGCCTCGCACAATTCGTCAGCGCTCTTTTCGCCGGCTAATAATTCCTCCACGATGCGATTTTCCAGCAGGGACAGTTTGCTTTTGTCGATTGCGGGCGGCTCCATTTTGCTCGCTTCTTTCGCTTCCTGTATGCCATATTCGCATAAGATATCCGCCGCGCAGAACACCGGCTTCGCTTCACCGCGCTGTATCAGCCTGTTTGGGCCAAAACTTGCCGCATCGGTGACGCGCCCCGGCACCGCGAACAAATCCCTGTTTTGATCGAGCGCATGGTTGGCCGTGATGGATGACCCGCTCCTTTGTGCCGCTTCTATCACAAGCACGCCGCGCGACAGCCCGCTGATTATCCTGTTACGAATGGGAAAATGGTCCGGAAACGGCTTCGTGCCCGGCAAAAATTCCGAAACCACCGCGCCGCGCTCCACGATCTCGTCGTATAACCGGGCGTTTGAAGGCGGATAAATCACATCCACTCCACAGCCCAGCACAGCAACCGTAGGCAGCTTCGCTTCCACATCCTCCAGCGCACCCGCCGCCGCATGGCTGTCTATTCCCTTCGCCATGCCGGAAATGATGGTTGCCCCTTGCTTGACCAGCTCTTTTGCCATGTGTTTTGCCACCGCTTCGCCGTATAGCGTATTTTTTCGCATGCCCACAATGCCCAACGGCAGCTTTGGCATTGGCTCCAACTCGCCTTTAACGTACAGCACAGAGGGCGGGAAACGAATTTCTTTTAGCAGAATCGGGTATTCGTCTTCGTAACGGCATAGTATCCGCGTATGACTCTTTTCCGCCCAATCGAGCCGCCTTTGCCAGCCCCCGCTCATTGCCGCAGCGCATAACTTACGCGCCGCCCCGTCGCCCCAGCGGGAAAAAGCGGCTGTATCGCCTTTTTCCGCCAGCGCATGCGCTTCGCCTAAATCTTCAAAGGCGTGCAGCACTTTGTCGAACAGCATGACGTCGTGGCCGACCGCGTCTTGCAGCCACAGCCAGTGGTTCCTTTGTGTTGCGCAATCCGCTTTCATATGGCTCACCTCTCATTTCGCATGTCGAGACTACGGTATTGGATGGCCTCGGCAACATGCTCCGGACGGATGGCCTGCATTGCTTCCAAATCGGCAATGGTTCTTGCTACCTTTAATATGCGGTGGTAGGCGCGCGCACTCAAATTCATTTTCGCGAACGCACGCTGCAACATGTTCTCCGACTCATCGTCCAGCCTGCAATACGTTTTTAGCAGCGCGTTTGGCAATTGCGCGTTAAAGAAAATGTGATCGTCCTTATACCGTTCCCGCTGCATATGCCTCGCGGCATTCACGCGCTTACGGATGAAGGCGGAACTTTCGCCCGCCGCCTTTGCGGCGATATCGCTATAGCCAACTTCCGTCATTTCCACATGCATATCTATCCTGTCGAGCAATGGTCCGCTGATCCTGCCCTGATACCGCTGGATTTGGAAAGACGTGCAGCGGCACGGCGACACGCGTGAGCCGTAATTGCCGCAGGGACATGGGTTCATTGCCGCAACGAGCATGAAATCCGCCGGATATGTTGCATTTGCCATTGCCCGTGTGATCGTTACCACGCCATCCTCCAGCGGCTGGCGCAACGCTTCCAATACATCCTTGCGGAATTCCGGAAATTCATCTAAAAACAGTACGCCGAAATGCGCCAGGCTGATCTCACCCGGCTGCGCCGTTGGGCCGCCACCGATAAGCGCCGCGGACGACGCGCCATGATGCGGAGCGCGAAACGGCCTTTCACGGATCAACCCGCTGTGCTCGCGGGTGTTGCCTACAGCGGAATGTATTTTTGTTATTTCCAATGCTTCTTCGAATGTGATATCCGGCAATATGGATGGGATGGCGCGGGCGAGCATGGTTTTGCCCGAACCCGGCGTGCCTATCAGCAAGAGATTGTGCCCGCCCGCCACTGCTATTTCCGCCGCCCGTTTCGCGCCCTGCTGACCCCTGATCTCCGCAAAGTCGGCATATTTGCTCTCGCATGGCTCGCCCCACTCCCGGCTTGGATATGGTTCAAACGCTTCATTGCCGCGCAGGCAATTTACTACCTGCTGCAAGCTCTTTGCCGGCAGCACCATCGCGCCCTGGATGTAAGCGGCCTCTTCCGCATTGCCCTCGGGCAACACAATCGTTTTCCAGCCGTTTGCAAACGCGTCGATCACCATCGGCAGCACGCCCGTAATGGCCCGCACGCTGCCATCCAAAGCCAGCTCCCCTACAAACAGCTTGTCACGCGTGACTTCCGGCGCCAGCTGCCCCGCCGCCTCCAGAATGCCTATGGCGATAGGCAAGTCGTAAACGGAACCTTCCTTGCGCATATCCGCAGGGGCCAAATTAACCGTTATGCGGTTGACCGGAAATGCTAGGCCGCTGTTTTTGATGGCGGCGCGTACCCTTTCGCGCGATTCTCGCACAGCGGCGTCCGGCAGACCCACGGTTTCGTAGTTTGGCAGGCCGTTTGCTATATCCACCTGCACTTGTACGGCAAACCCGTTTATGCCGTTTAACCCGTAACTACCAATGCTTGCCAGCAAGTTTCTCCCCCCTTGCCTAAACGCTTTTTCTATTGTATACAGCCGGCGGCAACACGCCGCCCTACCAAGCGCGCTATGCCGCTTTTTTAAATACGAACAGTTTGTTGCCCAAAAAATTTACAACGAGCGCGATGGGCGTGGCGATGATGTTGCACCAAAAATCGCTTTCGATTCGCAGCCAGTTTTTGCACGCGTGCATGATGCCGAGCGATACGCCTAACGACACCAGGTTGACAAGTAAAAATAGCAGAAACTCGCGCTTGCCGCGCTTTTGTTCCGCTTTAAACGTCCATCGGCTATTCCAGATATAGCTATTCACCACGCCGCAAGAATACGAGACGGTCTTTGCAAAAAGATACGCCCAACCAAACACTTCGGTCAGCAGCGTGTATATCAAAAAATCCACGACCGTATTCAATACGCCCACGAGGTTAAATTTTATAAATTGTTTGATGTCACCCCAATATCTTTTCAGCATTGTTTCCCCTTTCACCGCGCATATATACCATCAAGCCCCATACATCAGGCCCCCGCCGGGCAGGAATTTTAATATTTGCGCATACCACATGGGCACGGGCAGACCGCTCAGCCCCGGATATAGCAGCAGGAACAACAACAGGCACACGCCCATCCAGGCCCATTTTACCCATTTGAATTGCGGCTCTTTTTCTTCCAGCCATTTCAGCATGTATATCCCGCCAAACAGTATGAAGGGGACCGTGGCGAAAAAATGATAAATAAATGTGCACCTTGTAACCAATACCCACGGCAGATAGTTTGCCAAGGCGCCTATAAACACTATCGTCATGCCCGGCTCATGCCTGATCTTGCCCCGCAGGCGGCTTACCGCCAGCGCCACTGTCAGCGGCGTGCAAAGCCACCATACCGCCGGATTCCCCGAGGCGGTGAGCGTGGATATCATGCCGGCGGGTTCGCTGTCGCCGAAATAATACCACATCGGCCTGATCGTGAACGGCCACTGCCACCATGTGGATTCATACGGATGCGAAGCGTTCAACGTGCTGTGGTAGTTCCACATGAATTGCTGATATTCCCAAATATCTTTTAAGGTGTAGTGATTTTCGCACAGATAGTACGGCATATACGACAGTAGGTATACGGCGACCGGCAGCGCGATATAAAACACGCAACACCACAGCAGCGTCAATATGATTTGCCTGGGAAACTCTTTGACACGCGCGCTATATACCGCGTTTGGAGCAGCCAGCGCCGCCCGGTACTCACCGAAACGCTTGAACAGCGACATAAACAACAATACGGCAAGGCCAATGCCCGCGTAGATGCATATCCACTTTGTGGCCGCCCCCAGCGCAAAGAACACGCCCGCCAGCGCCAGCGGCTTGAGCGTCGCCTTTAGGCCGTCCACAAAGAAATTCATGCAATAGTATTGGTACATGTAGTAGTACATGAGCAATATGAAGAATATGGAATACACGTCTATAGTGGCTATGCGCGTTTGCGTGAAATGCATGAAATCAAACGCAAACAGGAACGCCGTCAGCAAAGCGTATTCCGGCCTCTTAAACAAGCGTTTACCGAACGCGTACAAAATTGGCACCATGGCTATGCCAAACAGCGCGCCAACCACGCGCCAGCCAAACGCGTTCATGCCAAACACCCAAACGCCCAGCATAATGAATATCTTGCCGAGCGGCGGATGCGAGTTTTCGTATGGCGTCAGCCCGTGCAAGTGCTCGTATGCCGTGCGCGCATGGTATAGCTCGTCGAAATACATGCCGGTGAAATATGAAGGGCGATTGGGTATGGTATTTTGCTCATCCACCAACATGGCCGCCGCCCCTTTTGCCGCAGCACCGGTGAGCAGCTTGCCCTCCGTGCTGATAAACGCCAGCTCCCGCAATGTCAGCTCGCCCTTGACGGTAGTCAGTGTAAGCGTTTTCACGTTGCGCCCGAAGTCTATGCGCTTCCAGCGGAACATATCGTCGTGCAATTGCTCGAATGTAATCGTTTCGCCATGGTCGGTTGTCAGCTGCAACGTTCCTTCCGTTATGCCGCCAAACACCCAAATTTCAGAAATCTGTTCTTCCTTCTTAAAACTCAACTGCGCCGTTTCGCCTTCCGTGGCGCTGCTGTATTCGGTTTGCGGCGCTTTCAGGCTGCCTAAATTTGTGAGCGCAAAAACGGCGTACAGCGCAGTTAAGCCTATGCAATACAGCTTATCCTTTTTTGTATAGCGCAGCTTTCTTTCGTATGGCTCAGGCAATTCCAAAGGATTTACAGCTTCCACCGGCGCATCTTTTACAGACGGCATGAACAGCGCCGTCGGCTCGTTGCGGCACTTGACCACCAGATCATAACAGACAAAACAGAGATATGCGAACGCCAGCACGGACAGTAATGAGCCCACAAACGTGATTAGATCATACCCCGCTCCGCGCGCGAACTGATGATCGACAATGTAGAATGCGCAAAGCGCGTTAAACAGAAACGTGATCGAGAACAGCAGCGAGCAAAGGAAAAGCCTCTTATCGTTATAATATACGCCCGCTATCAGCAATAGCGCCAATGCCGGGAAGAGATACCGTTCGTGCATGTATGGTCCCAGCGTAAACAGCGCGATCAGCAAAAACGCCAGCGCCAAATACAGCGCGCCGCGATTGCCTGCCTTGTGCGCACGGATATACAGCAGCGCCGCCAGTATTACGCTTAACGCCAGAAACAGCATGCCCCACACGCCATAGGAGAACAGCAATGGCACGATTTCAATATTTTCCCAGTTTCCGCCGAGAAGCGCAAATAAATTGAAAGCTTCCACGCTTGCGTATGGATAGGAGGTCGCCGTGGAAAAATACTTTTCCTGCAACCAGCCGAACCCATTGCCTCCGCTGAACGGCCATGCCAGCAAGAGTATGACGCCCACCGCCGCAAGCACGGCCAAAGCGGTCTGCCCCAGTTTCCTTGCGTACTTTTCATTTGGCTCCGGCACAAAATAGGCCACCGCCAAAAGGGGCCCTGCCATCAGCGCCTGCGGCTTTAATAAAATGGCAAGACCATATACCGCGCCCGCCCATATGTATTTCTTTTCGAGGAATAACAGCAGCACGCCAATGAGGCATAAGGTAAGGATGGAATCGATTTGGCCCCAGCCGCCGGATATAAATGCAAACACCGGCTGCAGCGCCACCAAACCCAGCAGCAATACTGCCTTTGATTTTGTCATGTTCTGCTTGAGCGCTATTTTATATACGATCCATGCGCAGGCAAAATCGGCCGCGATAGATGGCAGCTTCAGCAGTAAGATGTACAGCGCGCTGTCATATGACAAACCCAGCAGACGGCGAAGCGCGCCAATCAGCCACAATACATACATGTAGCCCGGCGGATAATCCGCGAACATGCCGCTGCTGTAGAAACCAGCCGCGCCATGCTCGGCCATGCCCTCGGCCCAGCCCCTGAAGCAGCCTATATCCGTGGAATGCCCCACGAACAGCAATGAAAAGAACACCCGCAAAAAAAACGCCAACACGAATATGCAGGCAATCTGCATATTATAATCCTGCGGCGCACCCAGCTTTGCCGGCTGCGTGATGCCCCGCCTATATACGTACGCGCACAATACGGCGCACAACACAACGCAAACGACGATGCCCGCCCATTGCGGCTTCTCTTCCCCGTCGCCTGTACTTCCTGCGGATGCCTTTTGTGTTTTGAGCGGGAACGCATTTGAGGGGACAGTTTCTAATTGCACCATGCTTATGTTTTTGAAGCGGGCCTGTCCCATGCCAAGCGCGCCATATCCGCCCACGCGCAGCGCGACTGTAATTTCTTTCTGGCCTCTTTCCGTGACTCCGACAAACTCCACACGCTGCCAGCCATTCGTGGCGAATAACGTTTCAGAGCCGACAAATGTATCCATGATGGACAGCGACGCGCCCGCCGAACCCGTCAAGCCATCCGCCGCTATTTCACAAGAGAATAGATAAGCCGTCTTTGGCGTTACTTTTACTTTTTGGCAAAACCGAGCATCGTTTTCTTCTATATTGTTTAGCACCAACGCGTATTCGCCCTCTGCGGTGAGCGCGGCGGAATACTCGGAGCTCTCCGGTATCCACGCGTCGTAATACCAGCCGTCCGGCATGGTGTCGTTTACAGACAATACGGAAAAATCGCCATTATATATGAGGTTCGTCGTTTCTTCGCTTTGAGCCAGCGCCGGTACTGCTGCCATCAACAGGCATGCCACCAAAGCAATCAGCCTATACTTTCGCATGCATATACTCCATAAGCGGTTTTATTTGTATGGTCAGTTCACCGGTTTTGCATGCCTGCGCCTCCGGGAAACCCCGCTTTTTATCCATGTTTTTACACTTCTCTCATTTGCATCATAGCATAAAACCCAGTTCTCCGCAAAGCCCAGCCCTTACCAAAAGGCATTTTCAATATGCGTGAGCGCGCCGTCTTCCAAACCGACCTCCACCACATCGAAACGCGCCCTGCAATCCAGCTGGCCATTTCGCTGCAAATACGCCTGCGCGGCTTGCCGCAGAAACGCCCGCTTTTTCGTGCCTATCGCCTCGTGCGCTCCCCCAAAGGCGTTTGATTTTCGCGCCTTTACTTCCACAAACACAATGGTCTCTTTATCTTGCATGACCAAGTCTATTTCTTTTTTTCCCTCGCGCACATTGCTGCCCAACAGCACGTATCCCTTTTCGCGCAGCAAGGCGCAAGCGCGGTTTTCTCCATAAGCGCCTTTCTGGGTGGTATTCATGTTATGCCCCGCTTTCGAGAAAATTTTTCAAAAAACTGCGCCTGTGCAGCGGGCAAGGGCCATAATGCCGCAAGGCCGCGATGTGCTCCGCCGTGCCATACCCTTTGTTTCGTGCAAATCCATACATGGGATACAGCTCGTCCTGATCGGCCATGTATCTGTCGCGCTGCACTTTTGCCACGATGGACGCCGCCGCTATCAGGTAGCTTCTTTCGTCGCCGTGGATGTATACATGCTGCGCCGCCGGAATATCCAGCCCCTCT
Organism: Eubacteriales bacterium; assembly: GCA_031549625.1. Classification (GTDB taxonomy): domain Bacteria; phylum Bacillota; class Clostridia; order Christensenellales; family CAG-138; genus JAISXK01. Next base: position 35,457 of record JAVBPK010000116.1, on the reverse strand, counting down.
ACCGCATCTATCAGCACATCCGTCGCCGTGACCGGCATATTTTGGAAAGCATGGCAGAAAGCAAGCTTTGTGGCCTGCAAGATATTGATGCTATCGATGATTTCCGGTTCGACCCAGCCCAACGCATACCCCGTGGCCTGCGCCAATATGTTTTCGTATATTTCTTCCCGCTTTTTGGCGGAAAGCTTTTTCGAATCGTTTACAAATAACACGACCGGTTCTTGCGGCAGCACGACACATGCGGCCACCACCGGCCCCGCCAGCGGCCCGCGGCCCACTTCGTCCATGCCCGCGAGAACGATGTCCTTCTGCTGCCAAAGCGCGCTCTCAAGTTCCATCATGACCGCAAGCCGTTCGCTTTCCTTTGCCAGCCGTTCGTCTCTTGTCATGCCTTTTGTTCCTCGCCCACCTGCTCGCGCGGATCGTCCAGGGTTACCCGCGCAATTTGCGCGCCGCGGAATTCATCCAACAATACGCGCGCGCCGCGCTCCATATCCCATTCGCCCGCACGCAAGCGAAAGCCCCTGCTCCGGCACAGCGCTTGTAACAATTCTGTTTCCGGCGTATCCGCCGTGACCTGCGCGTACCTTTGCGCCAACGCGCCTGGACAAATGCCTCGCAATGTGACCAGCAGGCGTGAAGCCAATTCTTCTATATCCATGATGTCGTCTTTGATGGAACCTAAAAAGGCCAGGCGCAACGCGAACCGCTCGTTATCCAGCTTTGGCCATAACAGGCCGGGCGTATCCATCAGTTCCAGCAGCGGCGTTATTCTTACCCATTGCTTGCCCTTGGTCACCCCGGGTTTGTCGCCCACCTTTGCCCGCGCGCCGCCCGCTATGCAGTTGATAAACGTGGACTTTCCCACGTTTGGAATACCCACGATCATGACGCGTACGGTTTTGTTTACTCCCTTTTGCTTCATAAACGCCACGCGCTCCGCCGCTGCTTCTTCTATGGCGGCGATCGCCTGCTTTTTGTTTCCGCTTATTGAAACGAAGGGGAACGCCGCAATCTGCTTTTGCTTGTAATACTCTATCCAGCGTTTTGTCGCCGCCTGATCGGCCATATCCGCTTTGTTTAACACCATAATCCGTTTCTTTGCGCGGAACAGCGCGTCAAAATCCGGATTGCTTGTGGAGCGCGGCGCGCGCGCATCCACGACTTCCACCACCACGTCGATCAACTTGAGATTTTCTTCGAGCATGCGGCGTGCCTTTGCCATATGCCCCGGATACCATTGTATAATCATGCTTGCCCCCTGCCCTTGGTGAGCCGGCGCTTACTTCCGCCTTGCCCCCAGCTAAATAAGAAAAAACCCGCTGCCATATGGCGACGGGCGTTTGGATTGTTGCAACTTAGTCGACACTTTTCTTTTCTTCGATACGCTCGACAACTTTCGCCGACTTACCGATGCGATCACGCAGATAGAACAACTTGGCGCGACGCACTTTACCATGGCGAACCACTTCGATGCGGCCAATACGCGGGCTATGGTACGGGAATGTACGTTCCACGCCTACGCCGTAGGATACACGACGCACCGTGAACGACTTGCGCACAGCGCCGCCCTGAATCTTGATGATGATGCCTTCGAAGTTTTGCAAACGCTCGCGGTTGCCTTCAACAACTTTTACGAATACGCGAACTGTGTCACCCACTTGGAGCTTTGGCAGATCGGACCGTAATTGCTCTTTTTCGAGTTCTTGAATGATGTTGGACATTTTTTATTCTCCTTCCTCATAGACGTTCTTGCCCGCATAGGCAGGTTTGCTTTAACCTAGCCAATGGCTGCCGAAAATATGCTCGGCACGAACAGAGGACCGCCCGTTTTCCGTTGGTCATTATAGCATAGCTATTCATAATTAGCAACCATCGTTTTATTTGGGCTGCTATTGGTTTCATTTGGGCAGCTAATGGACGAGCTTCGTCCCCAAACCTACGCTCATGCCGCCCCAGAACCCTTTTACGGATTTTCGTCTTGTTCTTTGGCTATGGCTTCGCGCTCTTGCGGCGTTAATTCCAGCCCGGCCAGCAACTCCGGCCGCATTTGCCGCGTTTTTTTCACCGCCTGCGCCCGCCGCCACGCCGCTATGTTTGCGTGATGGCCGTTTAAAAGTATTTCCGGCACGCGCATCCCACGGAACTCCGCCGGACGGGTATATTGCGGATACTCGAGCAAGCCGTCGGAAAAAGATTCTTCTTCCGCGGATTGATCGCTGCCCAATACGCCCGGGATAAAACGGCATAGGCAGTCTATCAGCACCATGGCCGGCAGCTCGCCACCCGTCAACACATAATCGCCGATGGAGATTTCTTCGTCGATCAGTTGCATAACGCGTTCATCTACGCCCTCGTAGTGCCCGCACAACAGCACCAACCGCTCCTCACAAGCCAACTCGCGCGCCAAATCCGGCGTTAACAGCCTGCCCCGCGGCGAGAGCAAAATGCGCCTTGCCTTTTGCCCTTGCAGCACTTGTTCCATGCAGTCGAATATGGGCTGGGCCAGCATGACAAGCCCGGCCCCGCCGCCAAACGGGTAGTCGTCGGCGCGTTTGTGCTTGTTTTCGGTATAGTCGCGGATGTCATGCGTTTGCAGCTGAAGAATGCCCGCCTGCGCCGCACGGCCCAGTATGCTTTCCTGCAGCACGCCGGGAAACATGCCCGGAAACAGTGTGAGAATGTCAATCCGCAAACACCGCGACCTCCTTTAACACGTCACTCACAAACACGATGCGCTTTTGTTCCACATCGACGCTTTGCAGCACCTTTTTCAGCGCCGGCACCAATACGCCGCTATCCAGCTCGTATACGTCGTTTGCCCCGGTTTGCAGCACATCGACCACCCGCCCATACGCCACGCCGTTGGTATCGAATGTTTGGCAGCCGATTAAATCCGCGACAAACCACGTATCGCTTGGCAGCGCCACCGCGTGCGCGCGATCGACGCAAATGTATGCGCCGCGAAGCGCTTCCGCCTCTTCACGCGTGGCAACGCCCTCCAAGCCCATGATAAGCGAGTCCGGCATTATGCTGATCTCGTTGATTTGCGCCGCTTTCCTCTCGCCCTTTTGTTCGATGTAGACCTGCCTGAGGCCTTTAAAGCGGTTGATATCGTTTGTTAGCGGCAGCAGTTTGAGCGCGCCCCGCACACCATGCGGGCGCACCACCACCGCGGCGCGGTAATATTCCATCATACGATTTCAACGATGTATTTTTTATCTTCCTGTACGGACGCCGCTTTTACAATGGTGCGTATCGCTTTGGCGATGCGGCCCTGCTTGCCTATAACCTTGCCCATATCGTCCGGAGATACGGAAAGCTCGATTATAACGGTGTCATCTTCTTCTTTTGTAGTGATTTTAATATCTTCCGGTTTGTCCACCAGATTTTCGGCTATGTATCTTACCAATTCTTCCATAGCTATGCTCCTGTAGACTACTGGATAGCGCCGCTCTTCTTCAACAGCGCACGCACCGTATCAGTAGGCTGAGCGCCATTTTTCATCCAGTTGATAGCCTTTTCGTTGTTTACTTTGATTTCGGCGGGATCCGTCAGCGGGTTGTAGTAGCCGATTTCTTCAACAAACGCGCCGTCTCTCGGAGCTCTGGAATCCGCAACTACGATACGGTAAAACGGTGCCTTCTTCGCGCCCATCCTGCGCAATCTGATCTTAAGCATTTGATAGTTCCTCCAGTGTTTTTTGAAAATATAGTAAAACGAAAACTCGTTATTACCCCATCGGAAACGGGAACCGCATCCGGCCCTTTTTGCCTTTGCCGCCGCCCGTGAATTGGCGCATCATTTTTCTTGATGATTCGTATTGGTTTAGCAGGCGGTTTACGTCCTGAATGCTTGTGCCGCTGCCCTTCGCAATGCGTTTACGCCTGCCCGCGTTTAGCAGGTCGGGATTGTTGCGCTCCGCTTTTGTCATGGAAAGGATAATGGCTTCCATACGGGCCATTTGTTTTTCGTCTACCTCCACATTGCCGAGCTTGTTTGCGTCTACGCCCGGCAGCATGGCCAATATATCCTGCATGGGGCCCATGCTCTTCATTTGGCGAAACTGGTCTAAAAAATCTTCGAGCGTGAACGCGTCTTTACGCAGCTTTTCGACCAACTCCATGGATTTCTTTTCATCAAAATTCTGCTGTGCCTTTTCGATGAGCGAAAGCATGTCGCCCATGCCTAATATGCGGGAGGCAATGCGTTCCGGGTGGAAGGGCTCGATATCCCCCAATTTTTCACCGACGCCGGAAAATTTGATGGGCCTGCCCGTAACTGCCCGTGCCGAGAGCGCCGCACCGCCCCTCGTATCGCCGTCCAGCTTTGTGAGTACGATGCCCGTGATGCTGAGCGTTTCGTCGAAAGATTTGGCTACATTCACGGCGTCCTGACCCGTCATGGCGTCTACCACGAGCAATATTTCCGTTGGATGGGCCACTTCTTTTACGCGGATCAGCTCTTGCATCATTTCCTCGTCTATATGCAGGCGGCCCGCCGTGTCGAGGATGACCACATCGTGGAAATGCTGCTGGGCGTATTTGATAGCCTCTTTTACCGTTTCTTCCGGCGCGTTTTGCCCGCGCTCAAACACGGGAATGCCCGCCTGTTCGCCCACTATTTGCAGCTGCCTGATAGCCGCGGGGCGGTAAATATCGCAGGCAACCAGCAACGGCGACTTTTGATATTGCTTTTTGAGATACAGCGACAGCTTGCCGCACATGGTCGTTTTGCCGGAACCCTGTAACCCGGCCATGAGCACAACCGCCGGACTCGTGCTGCCAAAATCAAGCTTGGCGTTTGCACCGCCCATAAGGCGGGTAAGTTCGTCGTTCACTATTTTTATGACCTGCTGGCCTGGAGTCAGGCTTTCGAGCACTTCCGCGCCAACGGCCCGCGCCGTGACGTCCTTTATGAATTGTTTGACTACCAGAAAGTTGACATCCGCTTCGAGCAAAGCCAGCTTTACCTCACGCATGGCCTCCTGAACGTCTTTTTCGTTCAGCTTGCCGCGTCCGGATAGCTTTTTGAATATGTTTTGCAGTTTGCCGGACAATCCTTCAAACGCCATTGTCATCCTCCCATATTGCTTGAAGCCGCGCTATTTGCTGGAGCAGCCGCGCTTTTTCGTTCTCCTGCATATGCGCGGCCAGTATGCCCTTTTGCACTTGCTGGAGCTGGGTTTTTGTGGATTGCGTTTTTCCCACCAAGCCGATGGAGCTTTCCATTTGTTGCAGCTGCGCTTCCGCCCGCTTGATGGCGTCGTGCACCGCCTGACGCGATATTCCTTCGCTTTCAGCGATTTCGCTGAGCGAAAGATCGTCATCCACATGCCTGGACAATATGGATTGCTGCCGCTCCGTCAGGCAAGAACCGTAATACGCAAGCAGCATACCCAGCTTAATATTTCGTTCCATGCATCCCTCATGTGTGTAAAGGTTTTTTGCTTTACACCTTTGTTATTATACAGCATTGTGGCGGAATGTCAACACAATCCGTATCCGCACACGACAAACAGTATTTTAACATTAACGCGGAAAAACGGGCAAAAGGCCTACGCCCTTTGCCCGCTCCATACATATTCTTTTTGAGAGAAGAACATCCCATTTGCAGGCATTTTCTATAGTTGCGGACGAAAAACCAGAGGCACGGTGAGCGTCATATCTTCCGTAACCTCGACGATCATTGTCTGCGTAATATAGTCCTTGCGCAATACTGTCAACTCCAATACCCCTTTAGGCACCTTTACCGTTGCTTTACCGTCTTTGCCCGTCGTGCCCTTTATAAGCCCCAGCATGACATACGCGTCTTCTATCGGATCTTTATCCCGCTCTGTCACGGCGATAACCGTAACCAGCAGCTCTGCAGACGGTGCTGTGCGGAACATAAATGGTTCCGGCTCTACTTCCGCGTGCGGGCATACAAGCTCCGGCGCTGCGCATTTGACGACGTATCTGTGTACCGCTTCATCGTCCGGCGCCGTCAGCTGCAATTCTGTCCAATAGGTGTTGTTCGTCTTTGGCTTTACTTCCGGCCGCAGCGCGCCGGTGGCCACTATCTGGCCATCATCGTTTTCTATATGAAGGGAAAGACCCGCCAGTGAGCATTGGCCACAGCAGGCAGCTCCGATATTTACTGAAAAAACGGACCCCTTTTCTACGGGGGAAGGAATGCCCCAAGTGGACATGGAAATCAAATGCGGCTTCACGATAAAACTGACCGAAGCTATTTCTTCCGGCTCAAAGTCTATGTCACCATCTTCCCCGCAAAAGAGAACTTTCCAGGTGTATTTTCCCACTTGCATCGGCGCAGGCAACGTAAAGAGAGCTTTTCCGTCTATCAAAGCCTCTTTCGGCGGCCACTCGGTTTCGGTAATGAGCTTATTCTCCTGGTCAACAATTTGAATTTTTGTGCCCGCCAAATCATAATCATCCGCACAGTCTATCCCTACATACAACGCGAAATTTGCGCCCGCATACACTTCCGCAGGGGCTTGTTCGCTCAATTCCGCTTCGTTGGTTTTGCTATCGGTATTTACGCCTTCCACTTGTTTCCGCCTCCTACACAAATGCTTTAGAAAGAGCCGGAAAATTCCGGCCCTTTCTTATCGTATATTTTATTTACTCTTATGCCCAAGCAGTTTCTGCCGCTGCGTTCTTGCCGGCCAGACGCCCGCAGACCATGCACTCCGTGATATTGCCGCCCGCCTGATAGGTGAACTTAAAGACGGAGGAAATTTCACCGGCCGTGTACAGCCTCGGAATCTGTTCGCCTTCCCATGTGAGGACATGGCGCGTAGCATCCGCATCGACGCCGCCCTTGGTGTTCGGGCCGCCGGGATACATCTTCACCGCATAGAAAGGCGGAGTTTCAACGGGCGCCATGGTTGCAGGTGTTCTTCCGAATTTCTTGTCTTCGCCAGCTGCGCAATAGCTGTTGAACTCTTTAATAGTGGCTTTCAGGGTATCCGCGCTGATAGATTCACGGTTTTCCGGATCCGCCATGATCTTTTCAGCGAGCTCTTCGAGCGTATCCGCTTTGAGAACCCAGCCTTTTTCCACTGCGTCTTCATTGCCCTTCCACGGCACGAAACCATAACCAACGGACGAACCGGAGCTAATGATGGAGCTTGCCTGTTGGCGGGTTTCGTCGTAAATGCACCAGCTCGGAATGCGCGGGTACATCATCTTAATCATGTCGTACTTCACGGCTTCCTTATAGAACTGGTAACGATACGGACGCTTGGAGTCGGTGATGATATGCTCGTCGGCATACCGAACACCAAAGTTATCTACGATGCAGCTATTCTTGGAGGACGTTACCGATGTATTTACGCCCATCTTCAGGCCGTATTTTTCCCAGCCGATGCCACCCGGGAACGCGGCTTCAATACGGGAAGCAGACTTGGCAACTTTCGCCAAACCGGCGCCGATGAGCATAGCCATCTTGATGCCGTCGCCTGTGTTATCGGGAGAACCATAGAAGCCCCAACCCTTTATGCCAGGGCCTTCCTGGAAGGCTCTGCGCAGCGCAACGCTGTATTCGAAACCACCGCAGGACAGGATAACAGCTTTCTTTGCCTTGATCTTGAGCTCTTTGCCGCTCTTGTCGATAGCAGTGCAGCCATGGATGGAGCCATCTTCGGCCTGAATGAGGCTCTGGGCGGGTGTCTCGTACAGAATCTCGATGTCGGGGCGCTGCTTTTTGATGCCCTCTTCGATGATGCAGTGCATGAGCGCTTCGCCGGACTGCTTCTGTTCTTTCGGCCTTTCATAGATCGGAACCTTTGTATCCGCGTTTGCATAATCTTTGTAACGCGTGCTAACTGTGGCACCATATTGCGCTTCCGCAAATTTCGGGAACATTGGGAAGGAAGCGTCGCCGCCCGCTGCCATACCTGCGGGATCGAGATCCGGATCCATTTTTAACAGCCAGGATTCAAGTTCCATGATGCCATCCGCAAACATTTCCGCCATGGGGCCGGAGACGTGTTCTTGTTCGCCTTCCAACTTCCAGGGGATGTTTTCGCCGCTCATCATGGCTTTGATGTATTCAACACGCGCGGCTCTGTCGCCTGTGGCCACAGGGTTATGCCACACGCCGCCGGACATACGGCTGTTGCTGAAGTGATGATCCGCCGCTTGCTTTTCAACAACCAGAACTTTTGCGCCTGCATCGTGGGCTTCGATTGCGGCGGAAGCGCCAGCGCCACCCATACCAATGATGACAACGTCTGCTTCCATATCCCACTTTTCAGGTTCAGGAGTGGGCGCGGGAGCTGCTGCCGGAGCTGCGGGAGCTGCGGGAGCGGGGGCCGCAGTCGCCGCGGGCGCCGCCGCCGGAGCCGGAGCCGCGCAACCTATAAATGTTGCGCCAATCGCTGCGCTACCAGCTACAATACCGGCACTCTTAAGAAACTCTCTGCGGGACAATTCTTTTTTCTGATTAGCCATACTTCCTCCTAAAATGTGAATTTTTACCGTGCATGATTATTCTGCCTTTTATGTAAACGCGCATAAGGTATTGCTGCGCGCAAACTTTCGCAACAAGGATACATTCACCAGGTTTTTTGCCTTACAGAATGCATTTTCACAATAATCATATATTATTACCATAACGTACTGGCAAATCTTTGTCAATGTCGGTTATATGCATATCTATAAGAATTTTAAACGTTTTCCATGTATTTATCACTCACCGTTATAGCTGCATACAAACAAAAAAAGCGACCGCCTCAAAATGAGGTCGGTCGCTTTTTTTGGCTCTAAGAAATTATTTTACCAAGTCAGCATTTGTAAGGCCCGCCAACGCAAGCGCTTCTTTTGCCGCATTTAGTATGCCGTTGCTTGTCATGGTGGAACCAGACACGGTATCTACCTCAATGCTGTTCTGTTCGACCATCGCTTTTGGCATGGTTTCGATTGCGACTGAGCCGACGCCTTCCGTCTCTTCAGGGCCAACCGCTTTGACGGATACGATTTTATTTTTGCCATCCAGCTCGATTGTTACTTCAACTTTACCGTGGAAACCGGCCGCTGACGCGGTATACGGGCCTACGCCGGGTACGATAGAAGGATCCAGCGTGGGGGCCGTCGTTGGGTCTGCAGCGGGCTCCGCCGTAGGCGCGGGGGCCAGTGTTTCCGCGGGTGTCGGCGCGGGCGCGGGCGTCTCAACGGGCGCGGGCGTTTCCGCCGGAGCCGGTTCCGGCGTGGGGGCCGGCGGCGTAGGAGCCGCACAGGCAACCGCAGCTAAAACAACTGCCAGGCACAACATGATAACAAAAAACCTCTTCATTTAAATGCAACCTTCTTTCAAAAAATGTTCTTTCCTTCATTCGGGCACCGGTAAGTATTATATCACTTTTTCTTCACAAATCTTTATTTTCATAAAATTTTAATAATTACAGTTTTAAGCAAATTTTCCAAATCGCTTGAAAACCTTGCGTGATACGCTTATCCGCGGCTTGAAATGCAACGGCGGCCCATCGCCGCCAATTATCCCTTGTTTCTCATACTGCCGCACGATGTTTGCTCAACCACGGGCTACTGCAAACGACGCATTTCTTTCAGCACATAGTAGGGATTGATATACGTAAATTCCGGCGAAACCATGGTCAGATGCAGATGGTTCGCCGTGCTGTTGCCCGTATTGCCAACATGCCCGACCACCTGTCCCTTTTCCACCTGTTCGCCCATCTTTAAAAAGTCCGTCAAGCGCACCATGTGGTAATAATGGTACTCCAGGCCCGCTTCATCCAGCACCACCACATAATTGCCCGCGCCTTCGTTATAACCGATGTACAAGACGACGCCTGCCGTGCATGAAAGGATGGGCGTATCTTCAGGCGAACGAATGTCCGTACCCGTGTGCTTGCGCGTACCCTTAGATCGATCCGCATACCAGCCGTTTTTGATATGGCTGCCCGGCAAAGGGTCCTGCAGATTTCGGATATAGTCCTCTTCCAGCGCATACTGCGTAAACTTCTTTTCGTTGCCTTCATCACCGTATATCGTATTTAGGTAGGAATACGACAACGTAAAACCAAATGCCTGTTCCGGCGTCTGCTTGCTTAGCCCCGCGCGAATATCGCCGCCCACACGCAAGTATGCGCAAAGCTTGCCCGCTTTGTCATGCGTGAACGCAACATCCGACATGCCGCGCAACGCTTCCGCCGCCTTTTCTTCAAAGCGGTGGTACAAGGCGGCAAAAAACTTCCAGCCTGGCATTTCATATGTAAATTCGCCTAACTCCTCGCCGCACACCGCGCCAGCCTGCAAAAAGGCAGCCTTTGCCGTGACCAGGCATTCTTCTTGCAGCGCGTTCCACATATCGATCCTGGCCACAACTTCCGCCATCGTCAGGAGCGGCACAGCGTCGTAGGCTTTGCTTTCGAACACGCAGGCGCGCCAAAACGCCTCCTCAGCCGCTTCGATCCTTTCTTGCGGACTGGGCGTTGGCGTTGGCGCAGCCGCCTCTTCGGCTTTCGGTGAAAGCGCGACAACAGGCGTAGCCCGCGGTTTTTCTTCCGCGGCCCCGCCTGTTGAAACTTGCTCCGCCGCCGGCGCCGCACAGCCACAAATCAGCAACAATGCCAAACAAACGGCCAGGAGCCTGCTCGCTCTTTCCTTCGTCATTTTTACGGTTACAGGTGCTTGTCCAACATTTCCATGAATGCTTCTTTTGATTTCGCCCCAATGGATTTTTCAATAATTTGCCCGTTTTTGAATATCATAACGGTTGGGATGGTCATGACCTGAAACCGTTCGGCAAGCGCCGAATTTTCGTCTACATCCACTTTGCAAATTTTTGCTTTGCCATCGTACTCTTCCGCAAGTGCTTCGATGACCGGCGCGATCATACGGCACGGCCCGCACCATGTGGCCCAAAAATCTACCAACACGGGCTCCGGCCCGATCAGTGTCGCGTCAAATGTTTCTGTTGTTAAATGTAGTGCTTCCATTTTATTTTCCTCCACCATTTCTTTAAACTTGTCCTTCCCGTTCCAGGCTTACCATACGGGGGCGATATTTATCTTTTTTCGCAAAGTGCGGCTCCAGCACGCGCAACCCCAAAAAGCCTACGCCAACACCCGCGGCGCCCAATATAGCCGCCCAAGCGTTGCTAAACATACTGCCAATACCAACTCCCGCCACAAAGCACACCAGCGGCACACCATAAGCCAATACGCTGGCCTGCACGAAGCCTTTCGCACCCAGCTGCACGCACACATAGTCGCCTATTTGCGCGTTCAGGATGTTTTCCACGTCCACCTCGGCATCGTTGTCTCCCACCAGCTTGCACGCGTTGCATTTTCCGCATGCCGTACTGCGGCTAAAACGAACGGTTACCATGCCCTCCTGTTCATCGATCACTTTTCCTACGTGTTCCATACTCACGTTCCTTTCAGATCCTCGCGATACCGCGCACCTGTCCTCATACTTCGCTCTCTTCGCTCACCAAAGCTTTGCTGCCTTATTTTTTATCTAAATCCAGCGCAATATGCAGCTCATGCAATTGTTTTTCATCTACGCTATCCGGGCTTTCCGTCATGAGACAGGATGCCGTCTGCACTTTCGGGAACGCGATGACGTCCCGAATGCTGCTTGCTCCCGACAAAAGCATGACCAATCTGTCCAAGCCATACGCAAGCCCGCCGTGCGGCGGCGTGCCGTACCGAAACGCTTCCAGCAGGAAGCCAAAGCGATTCCATGCCTCTTCTTTCGTGAATCCCAGCGCGGTAAACATGCGCTCCTGCAACTCGGAAGAATGGATTCTGATGGAGCCTCCGCCTATTTCCGAGCCGTTCAGCACGATATCGTATGCCTTTGCGCGCACAACCCCCGGATCGCTTTCTAATTTGTCGATGTCTTCATCCTTTGGATGCGTGAAGGGGTGATGCATGGCAAAGAAGCGCTGCGCGTCTTCATCCCACTCTAGGAGAGGGAAATCCGTCACCCACAGAAGGTCATATCTGCTGTCGTCGATAAGCCCCAGACGTTTTGCCAATTCCAAACGCAACGCGCCCAGCGCCGCAAACACCGTTTTATTTGTATCCGCCACAAAAAAGAGCGTATCGCCTATTTTTGCGCCCACTGAATCCAGCGCCTGCCGGAGCTTTTCGGGATCTAAAAACTTGGCGACCGGCCCCTGTGGGCCCTCTGCTTTGATGTGCAGCCAGGCCAGACCCTTTGCTCCATATGTTTTTACATATTCACCCAACGCGTCTATTTCCTTGCGGCTGAATGTTTCCGCGCCGCCGGGCACGCAAACGCAGCGCACGCTGCCACCCGCTTCTACCGCCGCCGTAAATACCTGAAAACCGGCATCCGCCAGCACGCCGCTTACATCCGCCAGTTCCAGCTCAAAGCGCGTATCCGGCTTGTCTGAGCCGTACCGCCGCATGGCTTCCGCATATGTCAGACGCCTGAGCGGCAACGAAATATCTACGCCCTTTATCTCTTTAAACAAGCGCGCCAAAAAGCCCTCGTTGATGCTCATGACGTCATTTTCTTCCACAAACGACATCTCCAGGTCGATCTGGGTGAATTCCGGCTGCCTGTCTGCACGCAAATCTTCATCGCGAAAACAACGCGCAATCTGCATATATCGGTCGTACCCTGCCAGCATGAGCAGCTGCTTAAACTGCTGCGGGCTTTGCGGCAGGGCGTAAAATTTGCCGGGATGCACACGGCTCGGCACCAAATAGTCACGCGCGCCTTCCGGCGTGCTTTTTGTGAGCATGGGTGTTTCAATTTCCAGGAAGCCCTGCCCGGCAAAATAGTCGCGCGCCACACGCGCAATCTCGTGACGAAGCCGCATCGTGTTTTGCATGACCGGACGCCGCAAATCCAGATAGCGGTATTTTAGCCGCATTTGCTCGTTTGTCCTTGTTTCGTCGTCTATTTCAATGGGCGGCGTTTTCGCGGCGCTTAATATTTTGAAATCGATAACGCGCACTTCCAGCGCGCCGGTTTTCATCTTTGTGTTTATCATATCCGGCGTGCGCTTCGCCAGCTTGCCGCGCACCGCGAGCACAAATTCGCCGCGTATAGACTGCGCGCGCTCAAACGCATCGGCGGGCAGCTCGCTGCTATCGAACGTGGCTTGTATGATGCCCGTGCGGTCGCGCAGGGTTATAAACAACAACGCGCCTATATCGCGGCAGGCATTTGCCCAGCCCATCAATATGACATCCTTCCCCACATCGGCTTCTTCGAATTCCGCACAATATTTAGACCGTTTCCATCCGCCCAATAATTCGCTCATGCTCTGCTCCTTTTGTATTTGCGCTCAATTTTCGCTCGACACTGCCGCAGAAATTGCTTCCGCAGACAATTGCAGAGTTGCCTCTTCGCCAGTCGCCATATTTTTTAGTTTTGCCACGCCATCGCGCAATTCATCTTCGCCCAGCACGGCCACATAACGCGCGCCCAGCTTATCCGCATATTTAAATTGCGCTTTGACGCTGCGGCCAACATGGTCGCAATCCGCGTACAACCCGGCTTCGCGCAGCCGCATGGTCAGCGCAAAGGCCTTTCTCCAGGCTTCATCCCCTATGCAGGCGATGTATATGTCGCATTTGCGGGGCTGCGGCAATTCGACGCCCTGATTTTGCGCCACCAACAGCAGCCGCTCCATGCCCAAACCAAACCCTACGCCCGGCACCGAGGGCCCGCCTATCTCCTGCACCAATCCATCGTAACGTCCGCCGCCGCAGACCGTGCCCTGCGAGCCGATATGCGTCGTGATGATTTCAAATACTGTTTTTGTATAATAGTCCAGCCCACGCACGATGAGCGGATCGATGTCATACTCCACGTTCATCGCCTCCAGGCACAGCTTTAACTCTTCCATATGCGAAGCGCAGGAGGGACACAGGTAGTCCAATATGATGGGCGCGCCCTTTACAATGGCTTTGCACGCATCTTCTTTGCAATCCAAAATGCGCAGCGGATTCTTCTCGAAGCGGTCTTTGCAGGTTTCGCACAGCTCGTCGTGACGCTGCCTCAAGTAGGATTTCAGCGCTTCATGATACGTAGGGCGGCATTCCGGGCAGCCGATGCTGTTAATATGCAGCACGAGGTCTTTTACGCCCACGCGGCGGAATAGTTCCAGCGCTACGAATATGACTTCCGCATCCGCGCTTGCGCGTGTAGCCCCAAATATTTCCACCCCAAACTGGTGATGCTCGCGTAACCGCCCCGCCTGCGGCCTCTCATAACGAAAAACCGGACAATACAAGTAGTACATTTTTGTCGGCTGCGGTTCGTTATATAGCTTGTTTTCCACAAACATGCGCACAATACCGGCTGTACCTTCAGGCTTTAACGTAATGGAACGGTCGCCTTTATCCTGAAAAGTGTACATTTCTTTTTGCACGATGTCTGTTGTATCTCCAACGCCGCGCAAAAACAGCTCTGTATGTTCGAACATAGGAGTTCTGCCCTCTTTGAGGCCGTATCTTTCACAAATTTCACGCACCAGTTTCTCGACGTAGTGCCACTTGTAACTTTCTTCTGGAAGCACATCCCTTGTGCCTTTTGGCGCTTGTAATGCCATATTGTTACCTCACTATGTTGCTAATAAAAAAAGCCGCCCATCCTTTACTAAAAGGGACGGGAGACCCGCGATACCACCCTATTTGCGCTCCGAAAGAACGCCACTCTTGCCATTAACGCCTGCTTGCGGCCCCACCTTGCAACGGGGCGGCTCACGGGTGTCTGTCACAGGGGGAATATGCCCAACGCGGCTTTCAGCCCAAAACAGGACCGCGTCTCTCTGCTGGCTTTCCTTCCCGCTACCCTTCCGCTCATCGCCTATGGAGTACATTATAATGGCGCTTCTTGCCGGAGTCAACAGCGCCATCGTTTGCTTACGGCTTTTTTACAACATTTTTCATGGATATTTGCCATCCCGCAAACAAAGGAGCGCTATGAAGTTCTTCGCGCAGCGCCCGCTATTCTTCCGCTTCCCCAAAGCACTCTTTTGCCTATATAAAGAGGGCCGTATCGCTAATGATACGGCCCCCCCGCTTCGTTGAAAAGCCATTCCGCTTATTCTACCGCCGCCGCACCCTTCAATAGCGCTTCACGGTTGACAGGGATGAGATTCGCCTTTTTTTCGCCCAGCTTATGCAGCAGCGCATCCAATACATGCTCGATATCCACGCATTTCGTTTTTGCGATATACGCGCCCAGCATGACCATGTTTGCTACACGGCTGTTGCCGATCTCTTCCGCCAGCTCGTTGCAGGGCACATAGTATACGTTGATGTCTGTGCGCTCCGCTTTGCGGTCGATGATGGAGCTGTTTATGAACAGCATGCCGCCAGGCTGCACGGCGCTTTCAAATTTGTCCAAGGATGGCCTGTTCATAGCCACAACGGCAGTCGCTTTGCTGACCACAGGCGAACCAACCGGCTCGTCGGAGATATTGACGCTGCAGTTTGCCGTGCCGCCGCGCATTTCCGGACCGTACGAGGGCAGCCATGATACGAATTTTTCTTCCAGCATGCCCGCATAAGCCAGCAACTGGCCCATCAGCAGCACACCCTGCCCGCCGAAACCTGCAAACAAGTTTTGCTCTAACATGCTTATACCTCCTTATATACGCCCAGCGGATAGTACGGGATCATCGCGCTCTCCAGCCAATCCATGGATTCTACCGCAGATTTTCCCCAGTTTGTGGGGCAGGTGGAAAGCACTTCTACCATGGAAAAGCCCTTGCCCGCCATTTGCGCTTCAAACGCGTTGCGGATGGCTTTCTTGGTTTTGTTGATGTTTGCGGTGGAGTTTACGGCTGTACGCTCAATGTATGCCGCGCCGTCGATCGTGGCCAGCATTTCCGACATGCGAATGGGGTTGCCGCAATGGTCTTTGTCGCGCCCATATGGCGAAGTCGTCGTCTTTTGGCCGATCAAAGACGTAGGCGCCATTTGGCCGCCTGTCATGCCGTAGATGGCGTTATTTATGAATATCGCCGTAATCTTTTCGCCGCGATGCGCCGCTTGTACGATTTCGGCTGTGCCAATGGACGCCAAGTCGCCGTCGCCCTGGTATGTGAACACAAGGCTTTCCGGCCCCAGCACGCGCTTAATGCCCGTCGCCGCCGCAGGTGCGCGGCCATGTGCCGCTTCCTGCATATCGACGTTGAAATAGCGATACGCAAACACCGAGCAACCTACCGGTGCCACGCCCACCGTGCGCTCTTGCAGGCCCATCTCTTCGATGACTTCCGCGACTAACCTGTGTACAATGCCATGGCCGCAGCCCGGGCAATAATGCATAACCGTATCCGTTAATACGGAGGTCTTTTTAAATACGACTGCCATGGATTAAGCCCTCCTCATTTCACGTATTCTGTCGGCGATTTCTTCGGCTGTGGGAACCCTGCTGCCTGAATGGCCCAGCAAATCGACCGCCTTTTCGCCATTTACCGCCAATTTCACGTCTTCAATCAACTGGCCCGCGCTCATTTCCACGCACAGCGCCTTTTTAACGCTTGGCGCGGCGATGGCGTCGTGCACCGCCTGCGTGGGGAACGGCCAAATCGTAATGGGCCGCACAAGGCCGACCTTGATGCCCTCTTTTTCAAGCTGCATAATAGCGGTTTTGCAGATACGCGCTACCGTGCCATAGGCACAGATGACGATTTCCGCGCCTTCGGTTTTATAGCTCTCTACGAGCACTTCCGTTTTTTCGATTTCTCTATACCTGGCCTGCAAGCGGTTTGTCATGGCTTCGAGCTCTTCTACTTCGATATAAAGCGAATTGACCACGCTGCGGTCGCGGCCCGCGCCCGGCTTCCAGCCTGTTGTCGCCCAGTCTTTTTGGGGCGCGCTGCCGGTGTTTTCTTTTATTTCGACGGGTTCCATCATTTGGCCGATGATACCGTCCGCCAATACCATGACCGGCGTGCGGTATTTGTCTGCCACATCAAAGGCCGTCTGCATCATATCGATGGCTTCTTGAACCGAGGCCGGCGCATAGCAGACCATGTGATAGTCGCCATGGCCGCCGCCCTTCGTGGCCTGGAAATAGTCGCCCTGTGACGCCTGGATGGAACCAAGCCCAGGGCCGCCGCGCATCATGTTTACAATGACGCAGGGCAATTCCGCGCCTGCGATATAGGAGATGCCCTCTAATTTTAGGCTGATGCCCGGGCTTGAAGAGGAAGTCATGACCCGCGCGCCTGCCCCGGCCGCGCCATATACCATGTTGATGGCGGCCACTTCGCTCTCCGCCTGCAAGAAGCATGCGCCGGGAATCTTGGGCATGCGAGCCGACATGTATTCGGGAATATCGTTTTGCGGCGTGATGGGATAACCAAAGAAATATCTGCAACCCGCCTGTATGGCGGCTTCGGCTATCGCTTCACAGCCTTTCATTAACGTCTTTGCCATTTTTCTACCTCCTCTTTCTTACTTTTCTACCTGGATGACAACATCCGGGCAAGTCCGCGCACAAGCCGCACAAGCAATACACGCTTCCAGATCTACTACCTCAGCAGGATGATACCCCTTAGAGTTCAGCTTTGTTTTGGACAGCTGCATAATCTTTTTCGGACATGCACGCGCACAAAGCCCGCAGCCTTTGCAACGTTCTTCATTAATGGTTACTTTGGCCATCGCTTCAAAAACCTCACTTTCTTTTTTGAATGCCATCTATAGAAAAGCCACCGTGCCTCCGCCCCTGCTTTGGCCACGGCAAACTTTTTTATAAGCCGTCCTTACACGCCCAGGCGCGTAAAACGATCCCAATCGCGGTGCATGTAGGTTTTTATGGGCAACGGCGTGCCTATGAAACGTTTGTCCAACCCACGTTCCTCCGCCATGCGCAAAAATTCGTTTAAAAATTCCGTTTGGCCGGATGTGTACACAACAGGAATGCCCGTTTTTTCGCAAACGGGTTTTAATACGTCGTAGCCCAGCAACAAATCGTCTGCGGAAGATTCGGTGGAAAGATTGCCGTTGTTTACGAAGCCGGTGATGTCAAGCCGCGAGCGGAATTTGATGCGCTCGATCATGTCCAGTATCATTTCCGGCGTGGCTGAGAACGGCCTGCGTGGATTGACTATATACAGCACTTCCAGCGCTTCCTTGGGGATTTCTTTGAATTGGGCGTGGTATTGGCCCAGGGCCGTCGCCCCTGCCGGATCGCCGCCAACGTCGAATATAACCGTTTCGTGTTCGTCGATGAACGCGGAATAAATGTCCGGCGGCAAAGACGGAACGTCCACCGTGGATAGCGCAAACACAGGGTGCAATAGCTTCACGCCGGCCTCGGTTAGTTCCATTTTGCGCTCCACGGAACGGAAATATGGGTTGATAATGTCTAAATCTACCAAAACGGCGCTATTTTCCTTCGCCGCCTGAAAAGCGAAATTCAAAGAGATTTCGGTTTTTCCGCTGCCAAAATTGCCGATAAGAACGTAAAATCTCTTCATACCTTCCCCTTGTTTGTCGCATACATCTATTTTATTTCATTATACTATAAATACAGCGCAAAGGATGTGTGTGTGAAATAATATATTCTTATTGACAAAAGCTCTCCACATCCGCATAAACGTGCCCGTTGGCTCTTACGTTTGCGCGGCGTACTTCGCGGCGACGCATTCCGCGGCCCGCATGCCGTCGATCGCGGCGCTTACTATGCCGCCCGCGTATCCGGCGCCTTCGCCAACGGGATATAGCCCGCCTATCCCAACCGCCTCTTGCCTTTCATCGCGCACGATACGTACAGGCGCGCTCGTTCTGCTTTCTACGCCGGTAAACACAGCATCCGGCATTGCAAAGCCTTTTAGTTGCTGATCGAACGCGCGCATGCCGTCGCGAATGCCAGCCGCCACAACCGGCGGCAACAGTTCGTCCAGTCGATATGGCTGTACGCCGGGCCGATAGCTGGGCAATACGGCGCCAAATGTTTTTGTTTTGCCGGCGGCTAAAAAATCGTCCACGCGCTGAACGGGCGCTGCATATCCGCCGCCACCCGCCACAAACGCTTGCCTTTCCAACGCCTCCTGAAAACGTATGCCCGCAAACGGATCCATGCCAAAGTCTTCCGGCCCTACCTGCACCACCACCGCCGCGTTTGCGTTTTCCGCGTTGCGGGCGCGCGTACTCATGCCGTTTACCACCACCTGGCCCGCGCCAGACGAAGATGCGATTACATGCCCGCCCGGGCACATGCAAAACGTATATACGCCACGCGAACCGGATCGCGCCGCCAAATGATATTCCGCCGCGCCCAGCCGCTTGTCCCCCGCGGCAGCGCCGAACTGCACGCGGTCTATGAGCGCTTGCGGATGTTCCACGCGCAGCCCCACCGCAAAAGGTTTCGGCTGCAAAACCACACCCGCCGCATGCAGCATTTCGTATGTGTCGCGCGCCGCCTGCCCGATGGCCAATATGCAAGCCGCGCATGCCAGCCGCTCTTCTCTGCCGTCGCGTTGCGTCAGCCGCACCGCCGTGAGGCGGCCTTCTGTAATATGCAAGCCGGACAAAGTAGTTTCGAAGCGGACTTCGCCGCCCATACGGCTTATCCATTCGCGCATGCTTTTTACCACGCCGCGCAATAAATCCGTACCAACATGGGGCTTGGCATGATAGGCGATATCCTGCGGTGCGCCCATCGCCGCCAGCGTCTTTAAAACCACATCCGCACGCGCATCTTTGCTGCGCGCGGTTAGTTTGCCGTCTGAAAACGCGCCGGCGCCACCTTCGCCAAACATAACGTTGCTTTCTTCGTGCAACAGGCCTTCGTTCCAAAAGCGTTCCACATCCGCTACACGTTTTTCCACCTCGCAGCCACGCTCGACTAACAGCGGCTTATACCCCGCCTGCGCCAAAAAATAGGCCGCAAAAAGGCCGGCCGGCCCCATTCCGACCACCACGATGCGCTCTTGCAGAATATCTGTTCCTTTTGGGAGGGTATATTCTTCGATTTGTTCGTAGACTTTTACGCCGGCGTCCGCGCGCTTCATCAGCCGCGCCTGCCAAACCGGCTCCATCTGTACGACAGCCGTTATGACAAAATGGATGTCCTGCTTTTTTCGCGCGTCCAGCGACTGGCGCACAAGACGCACCGCCTGCACGCATTCCTTTGGAACGGAGTAAGCCTCGGCTATGAGCTGAGGCAAATCGCTGATATCGGACGAAAGGGGCATTTTGATATTTGATAGCAATAAGGCCATTGTAAATTCTTTTCTGTTTTTATATTTATGCCGCTAGCTGATCGTGACCGTCACTTTTGCAACGCTCAACACGCTCGTCACTTCCAGGGTGGTTTCTTCGTCGCCAAGATATACGCTGACGTTTAATTCGTATGTGCCTTCTTTCAGGCCATTTACGTCTACATATGCCTTGACTTCGTTTCTATCTAAGAACTCCACCAAGCTTACGCGCCCTTCGATGCTGACATCAGTTTTTTCGATGCTCATCACCGCGTTCAGCTTGCCGTTTAGCCCCAAGGGCTCTATCTCTACGGCTTCAAAGACCTTGCCGACCATTTTCTCACGGATGTCGACGAACACGTCGATATCCTCTATTTTTGTCAGCAATGTTACGCCCTCCGGCAATACCAGCGCACGTTTTTCATGCACGCCCTCTTTGCGGCCCGTTAAATCTATGCTTTCCACTTTTAAGGCCGTAATACCCGCCAATACTTCCTGATCGCCGCGGATATCAACCGTAGGCGGCGTCGCAACGATGTTGTTGAGTTCGTAATTCGCGGCGAGGTTATCCGCGCCCAGCAAGGAACCCCACAAATCGATCGGCACCGTCTTTTTGGGATATACCGGCATGCTCACCGTTACCGTCGGGAGCCCTCCGATGAAATAGGAGCTGTCTACTTCGTTGCCGGACGCGTCGAGCAATACGACATCCAACGCATCGTTATAGCTTTGGGTGCGCCCCGTCATTTTGATGCGGCAGATGGCTTTTGTGACATTTATGGCGTCCTGCCGGGGACCGCGAATCTCAAGCGAGCTTTCGCTTAATTGCGCCGGATCGGACATGTACCCTTCCGGCAACGCGCCTTCATAGTATGCTTCGAGGGGGATTCGCTTGGTCATGAGCGTATCGATTTCGACCTGGACTTTTTCAGGGGTCACACTGTCTATGGTGCAGCCCGCTTTGGTCGTCGTAACTTGAATAGGCAAGCTCCAAACACCCGCAGACGTAATGTTGTTTAGGCGAATGATGGCCGTTAAGTTTTCTTTTGTAAAGTCGCGGTATGTGGTGACGGGCGTGTTTACGCGCACGGTAATGCCACCCAGCTCCTGCAATACATTGCCGCGAACAACCAGCTCTTTGCTGTGGAGCTCGTACTCGGTGCTGAAGCTGACCGGCACATCGGTTATTACTTTTATGCGCGGCGGATTTTGAGTGGTGAGCACCACGCCCCAGATGACCACGCCAAAAAGAAGCGACGCTATTTTAACGCCCAGATTTTTGAGCAGGACGTTGTGAATGAAATTATTCTTTTTGTTTTCGCCCTTTTGCTCAACTTCCATTTTTATTCCTCCACTTGAACCAGGCGAATGAGGTGTTTTTTTCGTTGACAAATATGCCTTCCAAAAGATCTTTCAATGCCTTTGTATCCATATAGCGCGTGATCTTGCCGTCGCGCGCGTATGAGATGATGCCTGTTTCTTCTGATACCACGAGCGTTACGCTGTCTGATACGCTGGAAATACCCAACGCGGCTCTGTGGCGTGTGCCCAGCTCCCTGGCAATGTCCGCGTCATCTGACAGGGGCAAAAAGCAGCCTGCCGCCACAATGATATTGCCGCGAACGACAATGGCGCCATCGTGCAGAGGCGTGTTTGGTTCGAATATATTTTCGATGAGAGGGCCGGATACGACGCCTTCTATGCGCGTGCCTGTGGCGATGATATCGCCCAGCGCCACCGATTGTTCAATGACTATGAGTGCGCCAATCCGGCGGCGCGCCATGCTCTGCACTGCCTTTTGCAGCTCCAGCGCGGCATCGGCCGATTCTGTAAGCAGGCCCGCCCAGCTTGCCTTATCCAGAAAACGTCCGCGCCCAATATGCTCGAACGCGCGCCGTATCTCCGGCTGGAACAACACCACAATGACGAGTATCAAGGACTGCACAACGGAGCTTAACAGAAACTTTAATGTGTTTAATGAGAAAAGCTGCGCCAAAAAATAGGTGAGGAATAATATGGCAAAACCCTTAAGCACCTGGTACGCACGCGTCTGCCTTGTCCAGGTGATGAGCCTATACAGAAGATAGGATATGATTATGATATCTAGTGCGTCTCCGAACGAAAACTGCATAAAGCCACTGCCGATGGCATTTATGATTTCGTCATAAGACATGTACTCCCCCCCTATAGGCAAATGGACACAAGCGTTCGTCTTGTATCTTTTCTACGTATCTATTATATAGCATGTATTCCCTTTTTTAAAGCCGCCAAACAACTATCTGTTATTTGTTTATGGAATATTCATGTTAGTAATGATAACACGTTGTGAAAAAGGCCGCGTTACTGTTGTTCTTCCGTCATTTCTTCGCCCACGCGCGTGATTAAGAGCATGCACACATCATCGTCGTGGTCGGATTTGACTTTTTTTTGCAAGGTCTTGAGCAATGCGTCGCCTTCGTGTTCGAGCATGCATTTTTCTAATTCTTCTTCGGTGAGCGCGCTGGACTTATCGTCCAGCAACCCGTCAGTATATAGCAATAAACGCCCGCCTATTTGCATTGTGTTGCGGCGCTCACGGTATATGATTTCATCCTCCCAGTTGCAAACGGGAAGCGCCGGCGCATACAGGCGTTCCATCACTTCGCCGTTTACGAGCAGCGGTATGGCGTTTAGGCCCGCGTTTGCCCACGAAAGCCGGCCTGTTTCGGGATCGAGCAGCGCCACAAACATGGATACGTATAGCTGATCGTCTTTCACCATGGACAAGAACGCTTCCCTCGCTCTGTACAACAGCTGAACCGCGGACCTCGCCTGCGTGCCCCGCATGACATTTGCAAGCAGCAGCGTTATCATGGCCGCCGCCATACCATGGCCGGAAACATCCGCAATATAAAAACTTGTTCGATCATCGTTTTGGCGCAAACAGCCGAACATATCGCCGCCCATGCTGCTGGCCGGCAAATAGCGCGAGTCCATGCGTACGCGCGAATCCGGCTGACCTTGCGCAAGGAAAAGATCGCGCTGCATTTGCGCGGCCAAACCCGCCTCACGCAAGAGGCGTTTGTTTTGCACGCGTAAAGCGTCCTGCTGGAGATATTGATCGGTGATGTCGCTGAACACTTCCACCGTACCGATGGCGTTGTTTTTTGAATCGTAAAGAGGCGATGCCGTCATGAGGTAGATGACCTTTTGGAATCGCCTATGCTTTTTTTGTGGTTGGCCGGTTTCTAATGCTAATTTGGATATGCATTTTGCGCAACAATGCGACAACCCAAACATTTCATTACAGGCCGCGCCAAGCTGATCGCCAAAGCAATCTTGATAACTTTTGTTTGTTAGTATGACCGACTGGTTGAGATCAAGCACCCGAAACATATCCTGCATCGCGTCCAGTACTCCGCGCAAGATATCGATGTCCTTCTCGAGCATGATCTTCCTCCGTTATGTATTTCATTCGCGCTTCTCTTCGTCATCCGCGACACATTCCGCTTTGTCGTCCCGAAGCATGTGGGATTTGGCGTCTTCCACAAATTTGCGATTTGCCTCTTGCAAACTGGGGCTGCTGAGCGTCCCTGTTTTATTATATTCCTGCGTAGCCAATGCGGCAAGCTTATCACGCTCTTTTTCGCCCAAATCATCTAATTCAGGAATTTCGACAGTAATGCCGTTAATGACTTCTATTTTGCTTTTCATCATTATACACGCTCCTGAAATATTGCTCAATGAATCTTTTGTTGACAGTATAACATAATAAACACAAATGTTCGACAATTTTTTACATTGCACGATGCGTATATATAATGTATATACATTCTTTTTGAAAACCACTATACTGAAGAAAGATCGGCGAAGGAGGAACTCGCATTACGTATGATTGTTGACCGTTTTGAAGGGGATTTTGCCGTTTGCGAACTGCTTGCGGGCGCTTACATACGCCTTGAACGCAGCAGGCTTGGCGACACCGTGCGAGAAGGCGACAAGCTCGTCTTTTGTGGCGAACTTTTTATAACGGACGAAGAAACGACAAAGCAGCTTCGCGAAGAAGCTGCCGATAAACTGCACCGCCTTTTCCGCCGCCCGCCTGCGACACTATAACCACCATAGCATCACCCCCAAAAAAAGCGCCAGACAAGCAAGCAACGCCGCTCCGCTCATAGCGAGGCTTTTTTTGTTTTGCGCGCAATGCCAGGCGTATGTGAGCGCGTACGCCGCCGCAATTATTTCGACAATGATAAAAACGAACATATGTCCCTTGCCCCTTTATTCCAGTTTTGAGCGCGCCGGATTATACAGGAACTGCACATCTACAGCAAACACGACTTCCAACTTTGCGTATTCCTTTTTCCAGTCGAATGTTTCCCATTGATTCGTATCCGAAAATTGCACGGCCGCAGCCTTGCCCAGCTCGAACACGTCCGCCCCGCTTTCCTTGCAGGCTGAAAAAATCTTGTTCAGCAGCTCCTCGATGTATTCACCGGCCCATTGCTGTAGCTGCTCGTTCGTATATGCCGCCGTACGCGCCGGTTGTTCAGATGTGGCAAACAGAGAGACTTTTATCTCCGCGCGCGGCTTTTCGCCCAACCACAGCGACACTTCCGGCCTGCTTTGCTGGCTCAGCATGGCGCTATATTCTTCGCCTCCGGGCAGGTGCATGCGCATCCTTCCCTGCTTAAATCTGCCAGTCGCCATCATAACAGCCTGCGTGTGCGTTCCGTTCAACACGCCCACCATGCGCGCGCCATCGAATACCGCGCTGCCCATCATGCCTACGCCCATGCCGCCGTTTCTTTCTTCTTCGCCCGGCAACATCTCCGCCGCGCCAAGCATATCCGTTTGCTTTGCTTCTTCAGCCGCACCGGCCTTTTTCGTTTTTTCGAACAAAGCGCCATCTTCTTCTGTTTGCCCGCCTTGTTCTTTTTGTTCCTCCGCGGCTAACGGCAGCAGAACATCCCCCGCTCCGCTCCACGCGTTGCCGTAGAATTCCGCCAGCGTGATTGCCGGAATATAGCCTGTTTGTTCGCTATACTCTACGAAATTGTATTGCAGCTTGGCAACGTTTTGTTCCACCTTGCCCTGCAAACCCTTCAAGTACGCTTCCGCGCTTCCCCTTGTAACCAGCAGATTTGCGTAATAGCGGATGAGCAGTGTGCCCAGAGACGCGGACAACACCGCGTCGATGCTGCCGCTTTCCGCTAATGCCTCGCTGAACACGATGGCGCTGGCGCGAGAAAGCGTTAAGGCGAAAGGCAAACTCCTTTCCAGCATATCGATGGCTTCAAATAAACTTTCACACTCTACGCTCACCAGCTCACCGGGGCCTTCCTTTGCCGCGGCCTCGCTGCTCCCGTTCCCGCGCTGCAAAAGCATGCTGACGCGAAACGATTTCTCTTGCCCTTCATCCACGCCTATTATCATGGCATAGCCATATTCATCGGGGCTTTTCGCACCCAGACAACCCGCCAAACCGCAGACTAGGCAAACCACCGCCAGAAACAACGCCAGCCGTCTCGCACGTTTCTTTCTCATGCCGCTTCCTCCCCTCTGGCGCTGTGCCGCCGCACCTGCATCAATGCGCACAATGCCGCCAGCAACAGCGGAGCCGCCGCCACGATATAGCCATAATTTGAATAAAAATGCATAAACTGCTCTACAAAATTTACGTTTTGTGCATGCAGTAGCAATATGCCCGCACCCGTGCAGGCACCGAATGCCGCTACCGACGGGCGTATATCTTCCATATCAAACGCACCCATAAACAGCAGCGACGCCGAATAGATGTAATAGCTTGCCGCCAGCATTGCCCCTATCAGCCAGCCAAATACGAGCAACGTATCCAGCTTTGAAAAATAACCGCCCGTTTTGAAGCCCATCGTAAGGCGATACATCGGCGAATGCATTTGCGCCAGATCACGGTACGCATATGTCATGCCCAAACAAAGCTGGCTGACCGCCGTCAACACGCCGCCGATGATACCCGCGCCATATCCCGCTTTGCTCGCATGCTGCGCTCCGTGCACACCGCGCGCCACAACGAGCAGGCCGATGAGTGCGGGAAAGAAAAGCATCGTGCCGTTTAGGCTTTGATCGAGCAAATGCAAGGTGCCATCGCCCAAATACGGGGCCAGCCGATATAATTCATAATGATTGGACGCAAGCAGCAGTGTGCCCAGCAACGATGCCGCCAGCAGCCACACCAAAAGCCTCGATGTGCGTGAAATTCCTTCCAACCCCAGCCATGCCGGTACGCAGGCCGCCACGAGCAAGTAGATGGCGATACGCCATTCTTGTGCCTCCGGGAAAATAAACCGCTGCACCATCAACGAGAACCTGCCGAGCAGAATTGCCGCGGCTATGCCCAATAACGCAACATACAACAAAGCTGCCACCCTGCCCAGCACGGGGCCCAAACCAATGCGCAACAATTCCCAGAGATTTCCCGCCTTTGTTTGCCGCATGGCGCGCGCCGTAAACAGAAATACCACGAGCACCAGCAATGTGGAGATCAATACAGAGACATAGGCCGAATTTCCCCGCTCGTACATCTGGCGGCTATCGACGGTAAATATGCCGCTGCAACAGGCCGCTATGGCCACTATGCATAACGCTTCCTGCCTGCCTATACGCCCTTGCTTATCGTTCATGGCGCTTCCTCCCGCATGTTGGTATAATCCACGATATTCTGCTTTTTCTTGGACGCGTTCCCGCGCGTGATCGGCGGGCGGCTGCCATTTGTTTTTGGCGCTACCGGCGCCAGAAACGGCACGCCATACGACTTGAGCGAAGCCAGCCACGCCACCAGAAGCACAATACCCGCCGCAAACCCCAAAAGGCCACCCAACCAACCTGCCACCAGCAGAAACACCCTGAAATAACTGGCGGCAATTTGCGTGGAATAATCCGGTATCGTAAAATTTCCCAAACCCGCTAACGCAACCACGATGAGCACCACTGTGCTGACCATATTTGCCGCCACCGCCGCCTGACCCAGTATCAGGCCGCCTATGATGCCAATCGCCTGCCCTATGCCGCCAGGCACACGGATGCCCGCTTCCCGCAACAGCTGAAACACCCACAGCAAAAACAGCATTTCCAGGCCAAGCGGCAAAAACACCATTTGCCTCGATGCGATTATGGTCGCCAGCACTTCCGTATCGATCATGCCTTGATGATGTAACGCGATCGCTAAGAAATATCCCGGCAACAGTACGGAAAGCCCCGCCCCGATATACCGCACCGCGCGCATGATGGTGCTGAGCGGACGCCGCAAATAGGCATCCTCGGACGTGGACATCAGCGTAAAAAATGTAGCCGGCATGACGCTTGCCGACGGGCTTCCTTCCAATAATATAGCCACATGCCCTTGCATAATGTGGGCCGCCGTGCGATCTGGCCGCTCTGTGCTAAGCACTTGCGGTATAGGCGAAAACCAGCTGCGCTCCGTCAGCTGCTCTATCGTACCGTCGCTGAGCAACATGCGCGCTTCCACCTGGTCAAGCCTTTTTTTCACTTCCGCCAGCAGACTGGGATTCACGATATCTGCCCGATATGCCAGACAAAGCCTGACGTTGTTGCGCCCGCCGGATGAGCGGAACTCGCAAATAAAATCTTCTGTCTTTATAATGCGCCGAAGCAATGTGATATTTGTTCGCAGATTCTCATTGAAGCCCTCTTTTGGCCCGCGGATCACCTGCTCATTTTGCGCCGTTTCTACGCCACGGCTGACAAAACCACGCGTCTCCATCAACACGACTTTATCGTCGCCTTCCAAAAACACAGCCGTGCGTCCTTCCAGGATGGCGGTCTTGATTTCATCCCAATTCGCGCTCAAAGCCGCTTCCTGCTGGGCAAACACCCGTTCGACCGCATATTGCGCCAGCGTTCCTTCCGCCGACCCGTCCATGCAGCCCGGCTGCATGCCTTGGCGCAGAATAAAATCATTGACCTGTATGTTTGCCACCATGCCGGTGACACACACTGCAAGCGCCTGCACCTTTCCGCCCAGCGCAAACCGGCGCAGCAAAATATCCGGATTGATTTCGACGTGAAAATCGTCTCTTACACGCTGCTCGTTTTCCGCAAGAGACGCGGAAGTCTGCTTTGGCGCTTCTGGCTGTTCCCCCTCCGCCCGGCTCAGCTTTTGCTTTCCGCCAAAGAAATACGGACTGCCTTTTTCCACTTCGAGCAACTCAAATTCCTGCTGCGCTTTATCAAAGCGCAGCACATCCCATATGCTCTTTTTTTCATGGTTTTTTTGATTATGTCGCATAAGAAAAGCATGCCCTAAAACCGGAATACAATGCATGCTTTTGTTTGCTTATATTTATGCTTCGCGACAGCAATTGAAAGGCAACAGCGTTTGTTTTGCTAGTTCCTTATGCGGGCTTTCATATCATTCATGCCGGACTGCATTCTTTCGAGAATCTCCAAAACGCGAAAGCGTTCGTCCGCGTCAAACAGTTCCAGCATGTTGTTTGCCATCATGTCCATATCCATTTCACACCAATGCGCAAATTCCTCGCCTTTTTTTGTGAGCGTGATGCGATTGCAGCGGCTGTCCGCCAAATCCTGCTCGCGCTTAATGAACCCGCCCTTTTCCAGCCTGCGCAGCGAGACACCGACGGACGATTTGCTGACGCCAAGCGCTACCGCCAGCTCGTTTTGATTTGGAAAGCGCAACTCTTTTATTTTGAACAGCACCGCCGGCTGCCCTTCGTATAATCCATATTTTTGCAGCGTGTGCTGCATGCAGAACGTATAGGACTGCGTAAGCCGTGTGTATGCTTCCAGCACCCTTCGCGTTATATCTTGATAGTTTGATGATTCCATGCGTTTTCTCTCCCATCCATCCCCTCAAATAGTACCATGCGCGACAACTTGTTCAACCCTCGCCCGCGCTGTTTTGCTTAACTGCCCGCATTTGCTTCCCCTGCCAACGGCCGGGCATGCAGCACCGCCTCACCGCCCACGATGCTGCCGTCCTGCAGCACCTCGCCATAGCTGATGAGCCCTTCTATTTTATCCAGCGCGTTGTTTTGCAAGTATGGGTTCGCTAAACGCATATATTTTCTTATGCCTTCATCGGCATCCAGCTTGTTGAACACGTTGCGCATGACTTTTAACTTGCCGTTTGTGAATACGCACAAATAGTAAGGCTCTTCCGACCCGTACGACGTTTGCCCGCCAAACACATACAGGCCTTTCACGTCATCAACCGTGAGAACCGCAAACAGTCTTTTCCAAAATTCTTCTGGCACGCTTTGCTCGCTTTTTTCAATTTCGAAACAAATGCCCAGACCGAATCGCTTTACTTCCACGTTGGTTCCTCCGCTATTCTTCGGCGCGAAGCGTTTCCATTTCGCCCGCCGCCTGCTCCCATTTCGCAAACAAGCCCTCTAAATCCGCGCGCTTGCGTTCTATTTCCGCGGATAATTCGCCGGCCTGCTGATAATCCTGCATAACCGCCGGCTGCGCCAGCAGTTCCGCCAGCTCCGCTATGCGGCTTTCTTCCTCCGCCACCTCTTTTTCCAGGGCAGATACACGCCCGCGCATACGCGCCAATTCCACTTGACGGCTTTTCTTCAGGCTGTATTCGTTTTGCGGCCTTTCCTTTTCTGCCGCAACTTCACCGGGGCGCTCCGCCAGCGCCTGCAAAAACGCATCATAGCCGCCTATGGTTTCCCGCACACCGTTCGAATCCATGAACAGGACGCGATCCGCCAAACGATTGACGAGGTATCTATCGTGCGTCACCACAAGCAAAGCGCCCTCAAAATCTTCGAGCGCCTTTTCAAGCGCTTCTTTTGAGGCAATATCCAAGTGGTTTGTCGGCTCGTCCAGCAACAACAGATTTGCGCCGGAAAGCATGAGCTTTAGCAGCTGTACCCGCGCCCGCTCCCCGCCGGAAAGCACGCCAATGGTTTTGTATACCTCGTCGCCACGAAACAGAAACGCGGCCAGCGCGCTATGGATATCCGTTCTGTTCAGCCTTGGGTACGCGTCCCACACTTCCTGAAGCACCGTATTTTCTTCGCGCATACCGCGCATGTTTTGCTCGTAATATTCCAAGCGTACGCCCGCGCCCAGCATGGAGTCGCCCTTTACCGGCGCCTGCCTGCCGCTCAATATATTGAGAAGCGTTGTTTTGCCACAGCCGTTTGGCCCCAGCAAAAATACTCGTTCCCCTTTACGCACCTGCATATCCACGCTGTCGAACAGCCTTTTTTCACCATAAGCCATGCCCAGGCCATTTACCAACAGCACGTCGTTGCCACCCGGCTCCGCCGCATGAAAGGAGAAGCGGATGGATGCGTCTTCTTTTTCCGGTTCGATCAATGTGGCCTTCAGCTTTTCAATCTGCTTGAGCTTTGATTCCGCCGTTTTAATGTTTCGTTCGCGGTTCCAGCGCCTTTGCTGTTCCACTATGCCATAAATGCGGCGAATCTCTTTTTGCGTATTTTTATACTTGCGCATCGCAAATTCTTTTTCGCTCATGCGCAGTTCTACATGCCTGGAATAATTGCCCGGCGAGACAAAAAAGCCCGCCTCGCACAATTCCATGGTTTTGCCTGTGATTTGATCTAAAAAATACCGGTCATGCGAAATGACGATGAAGGCGCCCGTATAGGCTTTTAAATAGCTTTCCAGCCATTCGACTGCCAATATATCGAGATGGTTTGTCGGCTCATCCAACAGCAACAAATCGGCTTCGCATAACAGCACGCGCGCAAGCATGACTTTGTTTAGCTGCCCGCCAGAAAGCGCCGTGGCTGGCAAGAACAATTCTTCTTCGGAAAAACCCAAACCGCGCAACGCGGCCTGCGCACGGCTGCGGCATGTCAGCCCGCCCTCATCCTGGTACCGTTCCTGCAATGTATTTTGGCGGCGCACCAAATCCGCGTGATTAGCTTCCGGCTTCAGGAACTCGGCCGCCAACTCGTTTAATTCCTGTTCCATGGCCAATAGAGGCGCAAACACTTCCAATGCCAAGTCGTATACGGATTGCCCCGGCGCAAGCGAGGGCAACTGTTCCAATGTGCGTATACGCAAAAGTTTTGCTTTGTGTATTCCGCCGCTATCCGGGCGCATGTTGCCCTCCAGCATGCGGAACAACGTGCTTTTTCCCATACCGTTCGCGCCAATCAGGCCGATATGGTCCTTTTTTTCGACATCAAATGAAACATCCGAAAAAAGCGAGCGCTCTCCAAAAGATTTTGCCAGTTTTTGCACCGATAACAGCGCCATATTTTCGTTGTTTCCCGCCTTTCTATCACAATACGCACCTGCGAGGCGCAGCGTTTTACGTCCTTTTTACCAAGCGACCCATAGAATCATATCACACTCATACGCCGAATGAAAGCATGCCCTTCCACACCATCTATCGGCAATAATTTTTTTATGGGGCTTATTCCCGTGCGAAATATGACGATATGTTTTTTATAGGGTTTGGCCGAAGGGTAACGAAATGTGAATACCTGTGTTCCTTTGCCCTTATCTGCGAAAGGAGTTCGCAATGCCCAAGCGCATGGATCAGCAAAAACAAGCTTCCCGTGTGAGTCGGTTTACTAAGCGTGCCCGCATTTGGTTTGTGATGATTTGCGGTACGCTCCTTTCTGTTTTCGTCTTGCTTCCTTTATTTTTCCATGGCACACTGGGCGATTTTGACGAACGCGTTTACGCGGCCGCGCCTATCCTCGCCATCACTCCCATGCCCACGGAAGCGCCCACGCCCGAACCATCTTCCAAACCTGAGCCTGAGTCTACGCCCACTGCCATACCGCTGATTACCAACATCACCATGGATGTTTACCCCACGCTGCAATTAAATGACGAACATGAAATGGTTCGCCCGCTACAGGCGCGGCTTATGGAACTGGGATATTTCGACTACGACGAAACCACTTTGCATTTTGGCAGCGTTACCGAAAGCGCTGTGCAGCTTTTCCAGCGCGCCTACGGATTGGAGCAGACCGGTATTGCCGACTCCGCTTTGCAGGAGCTGCTTTACAGTGCCGATGCCATCCCCTATCATATGGAGCCCGGCTATAAAGGCACCGATATCAAAAGCATGCAGCGCCGTTTAAGCGAACTTGGCTTTTATGAAGACAAAGATAACGGCTACTTCGGCATCGCAACAGAAGAAGCTGTGCGCGCTTTTCAGCTGAAAAACAAAATTGAGACGACCGGTGTTATGGGGCCCAACGCGCAAAGCCTGCTGTTTTCGCCAAAGGCGCGCCACAAGATCGACCCCACTCCTACGCCGAAGCCCACGCCGTCTCCTACACCGAAGGCGACTCCGCGGCCTTCCGCTACACCAAAACCGTCCACAACACCCAAGCCGAGCTTTGACATCCCCATCGTCACGCCTCCGCCCGGCGCTGCTGCCGGCCCCACACCCAAACCCACCGCCGCGCCAACCGCAGCGCCCACGCCGAAACCGTCCGTGCCCACAGGCTCGTACAGCAATGATTTAAGCGGCTTTTTGCAGGCGGCGCAGGATCAGCTTGGCAAACCGTACATATTGGGCGATGAAGGCCCCGATTCTTATGACTGTTCCGGCCTTGTCAGCTACGCGCTCAAGCAGGCCGGCGTAAAGGTTGGTCGCTATTCCTCCGCCGGATACAGCGAATACCAGGCTTGGGAGGCCATCACCAGTATGGGCTCTGTTCGCCAGGGCGATCTCGTGTTCTTCACTTCCGACGGCAAAACGAATGTGAATCACGTTGGAATTTACCTTGGCGGCGGCAAAATGGTACACGCCGCGACCTCCGCCGGCAAAGTACTTGTCAGCGACATGACCACCGGGTATTACCAACGCAATTTCATAATTGCCAGACGTGTGTTTTAAATGAACGGTTGCTTGCTTTGCCCGCGCAAATGCGGGACAGATCGTTCCACGGGCTTTGGCTATTGCGGCGCCGCAAGCGTTCCACGTGTTGCGCGCGCTGCTTTGCATTTCTGGGAAGAGCCTATGATAAGCGGCAACTGCGGGTCGGGCGCGGTATTTTTCTCTGGCTGCAACCTTCGCTGCGTGTTTTGCCAGAATTATGATATCAGCGTTTCACAAAAAGGCGAACCGCAGAATGCCGGGCAATTGGCCGAACTGTTTTTGAGCTTGCAAACACAGGGCGCGCATACCATCAACCTCGTTACGCCTGCGCCGCATGTTCCCGCTTTACTGCAGGCCATCCCCCTTGCTCGCGCGCGCGGACTTGCCATCCCCATCGTATATAACACAAACGCATATGAGACCATGGAGAGTATCCGCTCGCTGGATGGGTTGATCGACATTTATTTGCCGGACTTAAAATATGTTTCCTCTTCGCTCAGTCAACGGTTTTCCGACGCGGGCGATTATTTTGACTACGCCGCGCCCGCGATACTGGAAATGTTTCACCAGGTTGGCACCCTCGCGCTGGATGAAAACCAAATCGCCGCGCGCGGCCTGCTTGTTCGTCACCTTGTACTGCCTAATTCGCTTGCGGATACCCGGCGTGTGCTCGATTTCCTGGCCGCCAACCTGCCCCTTGACACGCAAATTTCTTTGATGCGTCAATACACGCCTGTTTCCCCTTCGCTGCCGCCGCCGCTCGACCGCCGGCTGACCGAACGCGAATATACACGCGCCGTGCAATACGCCGAAACACTTGGGTTTACGCGGCTGCTGCTGCAGGAGGCCGGCGCGGCCAGCGACGCTTTTATCCCCACATTTTATTTCTCGCTTTCCCACAACGCGGCTAAGGACTGAGCGCGGCATATTTTCTCCCACTATTTGGCATAATTTTTTTCAGCACGCATATGATATTGTTTTGTAAGATTTTATTCACAATCTATTTTCAGTTTAGACACTAAATATTGCATATTTTAGTAAAAAACTTTGAAAAATAGGCTTGCGTATTACAAGATGTAGTGTTACAATAATATTGCAATAGTTGCGAGGAGAACCTTACGTCGTTAGAGTAACCGCTTTCCGTCCGGAAAACAACAGTATTCTTCATTGACTGTTCTTCCTCCTTAAATAAGACGCAAACGAACTACTTTGTACTTCATACCCGTAATCAGGCGGCTAGGGCAACCGGCTGGACACGGTAACCGGACGGAAATTTTTTGAAGAGACTGTCTCTATGAGACAGTCTCTTATATTTTTCTTTTGTGTTTTTTACACACACGCGTGTTTGCTTTTCTATGAAAACTTCTTCAACATGGCCGCGCCTATTACGCCGGCGTCGTTGCCCATTTGCGCCGCCACAACTTCAGCATAGTCCCGTTTAAAAAACACTTTATTCGCAATATTCTCGCGCAAGGGCTGAAAGAAAAATTCGCCTGCGCTGCTGACGCCACCGCCGATAGCGATGACTTCCGGATCTAAAATATGTATGAGGCTTACCACCGCTGAACCCCAATGATCGATGAACTGATCATATATATGACGCGCTATTTTATCGCCTTCCCGCGCGCAATCGATTACCAGTTTGGCGTCCACGGCCTGCATATCCCCCTTTGCTTTTGTGTGGATCATGCTTTTGGGATATTCCACTATGCTTTGCCGACCCTGGCTTTCTAAATACGACGCCGAACACAGCGCTTCCGCGCAGCCCTCAACACCGCAGGTGCACAACCGTCCCCCCTGCTGCAGCACCATATGCCCAATTTCCGAGCCATTGTTTCTGCCACCTGCAAACAGTTTCCCCTGTAATATAATGCCGCTACCCAATCCTGTGCCTATGGTGAGCATGACCGCCGTCATACAGCCTTTTAGCGCACCCGCAAACAACTCCGCAACCGCCGCCGTATCCGCGTCGTTTGCCAGCAACACGGGAACGCCCGGCACATGCCGCGCCACCACCGCGCGCAGCGGTGCATCGTGCAGCTGCAAATTGTAAGCATGCAAAATTGTTTCTTTTTCTTTATCCAGACTGCCGGGCGCCGCGATGCCGAGCGAGGCGCATTCCCCACAGCGCACGCCTGCCTGCGCCGCCACCGTGTTTGACATGGCCGCAATGACCTGCCCGACCCGCTCGCATGCGGCCCCCGTCGGAAAAGGCTCCGCCACGCGCGCCACTATGCGCCCTTCATCGTCTACCAATCCGACTACAATGCTTGTACCGCCAACATCAACGCCTATTTGCATGCCGACCTCCCAGACCTCGTTGTCGCTCGTATTTCGCGCTACTCCATGCTTTCCAGTTCTTCCATCCACCGGCGGTCAAACTCTTTTGCGGCATTGTAGCCAAGGTTTTTCAGGCGGAAATTACGCGCCGCCACCTCGACAACCATGGCCAGATTCCT
>JAVBPK010000005.1:0-10161 GCA_031549625.1 Eubacteriales bacterium | reverse complement strand
TGTGGAAGGATAAGCTCACTTTTACTTTTATTTCTCTTCGGCACTTGTTTACAAATATGAAAAAGAACCTCACCTCATTTGCTTGAAGCAAGGTTCTTTGACAGTCTGAGTCATGCCCACGTGTGGGCATGACAGTCTGTCAAAAATGGTTTATAAGGGGAAGCTTTCAATCCGTGGGCAAGGACGACATGTGCGTCCGCGGCCCACACCTTGGGCATTTTGCCGCCCGCGAGCCCGAAGCCGAGAGGTAAAATGGCGTAATCCCGTCGAAAAACAGCGTTTTTCGACGGAACATAGTGCCCACATGTGGGCATGGAAATGGGATTCCTAAGGGATGTATCCCTTAGGCGGGGCATGGGGCAGCGCCCCATCGTTCCTACGACTAATTTAAGTATTTGGAGTCTCCCCTCCAGTGAACTGCGCGGCTATTTCTTCGGAATAGCCAATTTGTATGCGCGGATCCGCCTCGCGTAATCTTTCCAAAACCGCGAGCACAGATTCGCGTGTTTCTAATTCGATCTTCTTTTTTTCGCCGGAAGCGATTACCGTCATGAGATAGTACGTGGAAAGCGTGCCTTTTCCACAGCACAGCGTCAGGTTGCTGTCCTCCTGGCGCATATAGCTCCACACGATGTCTTTTAAAGGGATGTACTTAATCTCCATGAGTTTGCTGTAAAAGAAATAGTTGGCGCCGACTAGCACGCGGCCAAAATCGGCGGCCTGGCTGAAATCCTGTTCAACGGATTCGAGCGGTTCCGGCAGGCCAAATGCCGGGGTAAGCTGCCTGGGCATAAGATATTCTCCTTTCTGGTCAGCATAGCAGGGGATAGGCCAAAAGATTTCTTTATATTTATTATACGGCAGCCCTCACGCAAAAGAAATCATTTTGACGCGCAAGAGGAAAAACGAGAAGGGAAAGCGTGCTTGACGGCGATATTTCCGCTATACTGAAAAAGCGGCGACATGACTGCCGCCCTGGGGGAGAATGAAATGGATGCCGTCCGGTATACGCTGATACGTTCCAAACGCAAAACGATGGTGCTGCAAGTCACAAAGGAGCTGGCCGTCGTGGTTCGCGCGCCGCGCTACACGCCCAAGGCGGAAATAGACCGTTTTGCCGCCGCCCATGCGGACTGGATAGCAAAGCAAATGGCGCGCTATGCTGAACGCGCGCGGGCCTATCCCGAGCCAGGCGAAGAAGAGTGGCAGCGGTTGATTGAACGCGCCCGCGCGTATATCCCCGCGCGGGTGGCCGTATTTGCAAAGGAAATGGGCGTAACGCCGAATGCCGTGAAGATTACGCGGGCAAAAACGCGCTTTGGCAGTTGCAGCGCGAAAAACAGCCTGTGTTTTTCCTGCCTGCTTATGCGTTATCCGCAGGAGGCCGTCGATTATGTGGTGGTGCATGAACTGGCGCATATCACGCAAAAGAACCACAGCAAGGCGTTTTACGCGCTCATAGAAGCGGTGCTGCCGGATTACCGGCTCCACCGTGCGTTGCTGAAAAGTTAGCGGCGCTTATTTGCGCATTGCGCGCAGCACGGCTAAATAATCCGCCGCCGCCATGGGCCGCGGGTTGCTCCCTGTGGATATATTGCGGGCGGACGCTTCAGCGATGGCTTCGTCGCAAGCTGGGTCGACATGCAGCGAAGCAAACGAGGGCAGGCCGATATCCGCCACAAGCTGCTTAATGGCATCCACGGCGCGTTTTGCGCCCTCGCGGCCTATATCCGGCAGTACGCCCATGGCCCGCGCCACGCGCGCATAGTTTTCCGCGCAATAATCCATGTTGTATTCCATCACATATGGCAACATGATGGCGTTGCACATGCCGTGCGGCAAATCAAACATGCCGCCCAGCGATTCCGCCAGGCAATGCACGGACGCCACGTCCGAATGACTAAACGCGATACCCGCAAGCATGCTGCCCATCAGAAGCTTGCTTCGCGCTTCGATATTGCTGCCGTCTTGCACAACCGTCGCCAGATTGGGGTAAATCAGCTCGATGGCATATAGCGCGGCGGCGTCGCTCAGCGGTTCCGCGCAAGTGGCGCTGAAGGCCTCGATGGCGTGCGTAAGCGCGTCCACGCCTGTCGCCGCTGTCACCATGGGCGGCACGCTCAGCGTTAATTCCGGGTCACAAATAGTCGTTTTTGCTGCCGTAAAGGCATTCTTCACCGTCATTTTGTATTGATTGGCCGTATCTGTGATAACCGCGGAAAATGTGAGCTCACTGCCTGTGCCCGCGGTGGTCGGCACGCAGACCAGCGGGGGAAGCGGTTCGGAATACGCGGTCTTGCCTTCATAGGGTTTGATATCACCGGCGTTGTTTGCGGCAAGCACGCCGATGGCTTTCGCGCAATCTATAGGGCTTCCTCCGCCAACGGCGACTATGCTGTCCGCGCCAAAGGCGCGGTACGCTTCCGCCCCCGCCGCCACGTTGCGGTCTTTTGGGTTTGCTTCCACCCCGTCAAACACGGTGTAGGGGATGTTGTGTTCGCGCAGCAAAAAAGCAACGCGCTCCAAAACGCCGCAGCGGGCAATACCCGCGTCCGTCACGATCAGCGGGCGGCTTCCCTTCAGCGCCGCAAGCTCGGCAGGCAGCTGCGCCAAAGCCCCGCATCCAAATACGATCTTTGTGGGCAACACAAAAGAAAACAATGCGTTCCAGTTTGTCATAGGTATTTTTCCTTTTCCTCAAGAATATTGATTTTGGTGCCGTACATCCCTAAAGATCCGTGGCCGGAATGCCAAAGCATTCCGCGGGAGGTACTGTCCTGCCGCACAGCAAGCCCGGGTTTTAAAAGAGCGCCATGCCAAGGGCAGCCCGCCTGCGCGGGTCAATGCGCTTCCGCATATGCTTCAATTTGGTTATGCCAGGCTGTTGTTTCGTATACTTGCGGGTGCGTTTCTTCGCCCATCAGCAGGTCCAGCAGGTAACGGGGCCGCTTGCCGCCAATGTGCATGGATTTAATGCAGGACGCACAGTATACGGCAACCGCTTCGCAGGGCATGGAGGCGGCGCGTTTTTTCATGAGCGCGTTTACTTCCGGCACGGGCAATTCGGGATAGAAGCTATCGCCGCAACAAACGGAATGCGCGCCCACGTGCGCCGCTTCGATTAGCTCTATGTTCATTTTGCGCAGCAGGCTGCGAACCGCCTGATGGATTTCCGGTATCGGGCGTATGGGGCAGGGATCGTGCAGGCTCATTTGCGCGCCACCGTAATCTGGGAAAGGAAAATCGGCGAGGCCGTCCAGCACCTCCCAAAGCGAAAGAGGTCGAATCCCTTCGTAAAGCTCGCGGAAACGCCTGTGGCAGCCGGCGCATACGATGATAATCAGACTGTCTTGCGGGAGCTGCGGGTCATGTTTGCAGCAAATCGTATGCAAGGCGATATCGGGGCGGTAATGCTTTTGCAGCAAAGCGAGAACCCGTCCTTCCATGTCGGGCTTATAGACACTCAGTGCGCAGCCCGGATTAAACACAACGTTATCCATACAATATTTGCTCCATCATTTTGTTGATTGATTATGAGGCAGCGTCATCGCGCGGTATCCACCTAGCGTCCTTTCAGCTCTTTTTGCTCGCGGCCGCGAAGCCATTCCGCAATCATCTTGTAGCAAACGGCGGCACAGGGCGTGCCAAGCAACATGCCCCATACGCCAAACAGGCCGCCGCCGACGATGATGCTCGCAAGCACCCACAGGCCGGGCAGCCCTACGGCATTGCCCACGACGTGAGGATATATGAAATCGCCTTCCAACTGTTGCAAAACAATGATGAACAGCAGAAACCACAGCGCCTGCGCCGGTTCGATCATAACCAGTATCAGCGCGCAGGGCACTGTGCCGATCCATGCGCCGAGGATGGGCACGAGCGCGGTAACAGCGATTACGCAGCTGATTAATACGGCATAGTCCATGCCAAACAGGCTCATACCCACAAAACACAGCGTACCCAATATAAGTGCTTCGGTGGTTTGGCCAAGTATGAAACGGCCGAACACGTTGTCGACCAGCTCCACCACTTCGCATAGGCGCCTTGTGCGCCGCGGCCCCAAAATAGCGGTGGAAAGGCGCTTGAACTGCGAGAAGAGCTTTTCATGATTGTACAGCATGAAGCCGGAGAACATCAGCGCGAACAGGAAATTCGTTACGCCTGTCGTTATGCTCACCGTAAAGCTTACAGCCCGCCCGGCAACCGTTCCCAGCAGCTTTTGCAGCAAGTCCACTGCCTGCTGCCAAACTTCCGAAACCATTGCGCTCGCGCTCGGCGTAAGCGACAGCGAGGTTAAAAAGCCGTCCAGCCAGGATTGGAAATTGGTGATATAATTTGAAAAATTGCTGGCCAGCGAAACAATGCTGGCGAACGCGCGCGGCAGCAAAATGGAGAGAAGCCCGCCCAATACGATCAGCACACAAAGATACGACAGCAACATCGATACGCCGCGCCATAAACGCCGCAGAATACGGCTATTGCTGTGTTCCCAGCTTTTCAGCAGCTTGTACTGAAAAAAATTCATGGGCAGATGGAAGATAAACGCCAGCGCCACGCCTAAAAACAGCGGCGTAAATATATTCAGCACCCAGCGTATCGTTTCCCAAACCTTGTCTATGCGGGACAACAACAGAAAAAGCACGATCGCATAGGTCACGACTAAAACGATCCGGCTTGGTTTCGGTTTTTTGAAACGGTCCTCGTTCTCCATGAAACCTCCTTACATCGGAAATGCCCGAAATAAAATCGTATCCGTTTTATCCGCCAAATCCGCAATCGGCAGCGTTTGCATATGCACGACAAACGGAATAGCCGCCCCAGGCTGCAGAAGCGCGTTGCGCGGAAAATACCACACGGCGAGCAAATTATCCTCCTTGTCGTAAAAAGCGGCATACACCGTTACCAGGTTGTACGCGTCTTGCATGGGATTCAACAGCCTGCCGGACAACGTGCAGAAGCCGGGATAATTGTGTATCAGCCGTGCGCTGGAAATGGCGAACTGCCGAGAGGACTCCGAAACCGCTTTGCAGCTGAGCGTGGCCTGCAAATCCATGGTTTGCTGGCTTGCGCCAGCGTTTTCATAAGAGTACCAAAGCGCGCAATAAGCGGTTTCACCGGGCAGCACCACATCAAAGCCGCTTGTTTCCGGAACAAACGTATGGCTTTGCGTAATTCCCGCGCCGGAAAAAGCAAAGGCCGCTTCCGTAAGCGTGATGGCGGCATCACCAGTATTCTTATATGCCACGCCGCCATACAGCATGCCTGCAAACGAGTACGCCACGGTATCCAGCACCTCTACTGCCGCGCGTGTACCACCCGGATTAAGCGCGGGCGCGGGGCTGATTTGCGGTGCTTCTCCGCCGGGTGAGGGCTGGCCCGCCTGTGCAGACGGCACCGCTGTGCCTGCGGAATCCGTTGAAAATTCCATACGATCTTCCGGTTCCTGCTCCGCCCCGCGTTTGCCGCAAGCGGCAAGCAGCAAGCATGCCGCCAGCAGCAGCGCAAGAAGCCGCAATCGTTTATTTCCCTTTTGTCGATGCATAGCGCCCTTTCAGTTTGGTTTGCTCAGCAGCCCGTTTAGCAGGCTATCCGCTTCTTGCAAAAGCGTATCCAACAATGTATCCACATCCGCTTCCTTTTCCGCTTGCGCGCCGATGTACAGTTTCAGCTTTGGCTCTGTGCCGGAGGGGCGCACAACCACCCATGCCCCGCCTTGCAGCAGGAAGCGCAGCATATCCGTCTGCGGAAGCGCCAGCGGCTCGGCGGCAACCGCCGCGCAGGACCGCTTGCGGGCCTGGTAGTCCTCGTAACAAAGCACGGGCAGCCCCGCCAGCGCCTTGGGCGGCGCGGCGCGCAGCACTTCCATGGCGCCCGCAATGCGGGAAAGCCCTTCCTTGCCCTCCAATGTATAGGACTTTACGCGTTCTTTAAAGAAACCGAATGTTTGGTACATCTCTTCCATCGCGTCGAGCAGCGTTTGCCCTTTTTGCTTGCAAACCCCGCACAGTTCGCAGAATAGCATAGCCGAACAAATCGCGTCCTTATCGCGTGAAACCGTTCCGGCGAGGTACCCATAGCTTTCTTCAAACCCAAACAGGTACGTATGCGTTTTTGTTCGCTCGCATTCGTCAATCAGCTCGGAAATATATCGGAATCCCGTCAGCACATCGCGCAGTTCCACGCCATACCGCGCCGCGATGGCATCCGCCAAATGCGTGCTGACGATGGATTTTGCCGCAATCCCGCGCGCGGGCAAATTGCCCCGCTCATGCATCACGGAAAGAATATGCCACAATAGCAGGCAGCCAATTTGGTTGCCGGTAAGCA
Organism: Eubacteriales bacterium; assembly: GCA_031549625.1. Lineage (GTDB taxonomy): Bacteria > Bacillota > Clostridia > Christensenellales > CAG-138 > JAISXK01. The sequence goes on along the minus strand of JAVBPK010000005.1, from coordinate 3,834 downwards.
CCTGAAAGCGCCCATCCGCTCCGCGCACGGCTACGCCCAGCCTGTCGGCATCCGGATCGGTGGCGAACAGTACGTCGGCGTTTACTTTGTTTGCCAGCTCTTCCGCCAGCACGAAGGCATTCGGATCCTCCGGGTTTGGCGCGGCCACGGTGGGGAACGCTCCATCCGGATTCTCCTGCTGCGCCACCACATGTAAATTGCTTAGCCCTACGCGCCGCAACAATTCCCGCACGGGCACATTTCCCGTGCCATGCAGCGGCGTGTATACCAGATTGAGCGACGCGCCCTGCTCTTGCAGCACGGCAGGATTCAGCAGCAGTTTTTGCGTCGCCGCATAATATGCTTCGTCTTCCGCCTTGCCGATCATGGTGAGCAGCCCGCTTGCCTCCGCCTCCGCAAGGGAGGCAGCCTTCCCTTCAAAATAGCCGATATGCCGCATGCACTCGTACACGGCGTCCGCTTGCACGGGCCCCATTTGCCCGCCATGCTCCCAGTATACTTTATAACCATTGTAAACGGCGGGATTGTGGCTGGCCGTAATAACGACGCCGGCGATACAGCCAAGATGCCGCAACGTAAACGACAGCTGCGGCACAGCATGCAGGCTATCAAATAAATAAGCGCGGAAGCCATTGCCAACAAGCACCAAAGCGGTTTGCAGCGCAAAGTCGGCCGAACAATGGCGTGAATCATACGCGATAGCCACGCCGCGGCGCTTTGCTTCCGGTATGTCGGCAAGATACCTGCAAAGCCCTTCCGTCGCGCGGCGCACAACATATCCGTTCATGCGGTTTGTGCCGGCGCCCAGTATGCCGCGCAGGCCCGCCGTGCCAAAGGCAAGCTCCGTATAAAAGCGTTCTTCCTTTTCCTGCGCGGAAATAGCGGAAAGCTCCGCCTTTGTGTTTTCATCCGCGCATTGCATCCATTCGTTATATCTGGTTAATGTGTCCATAAACGTGCTCCTTTGTGCTGGTAAAAACTACGATGGCCGTACCTGCTCGGCCGCTTTGGCATGCGGGGCGGTTTGCGGCCGCACGGCCTTTTGCGTTGCCTGCGGCTTTTCGAAGTGTTCGGCTGCACCGTCCTTTTCGTTTGCCGTGTAAATCAGCAAATCGTGCATGCAGCTATACACGACACCCTGCCCCACGATCAGATGATCGTACAGCTGTATATCTATGCCGCGCAGGGCTTCTTTTACTAGGTTCGTTGCCGACAGGTCGCTTTCAGAAGGTTCCGGGTCTCCGCTTGGATGGTTATGCACCAGCAGCACCGCGTGCGCGCTGTGCTGCAACGCGCTCTCCACGATACGCCGCGGATACAGAGGCGCTTCCGTGAGCGTGCCTGTCACAAGCCTTTCGGCATATAACAGCCGAATATTTTTATCTACGCTCACTACGAATATGCTTTCGTATTTCTCTTGACACAAAAGCTGCACGGCGTATGATGCGGCATCGGCGGGTGTGGCCAATCTTTGCCGCTTGCCGGGCTTTTGGCCTTTCCGGTTTAAACAACGGCGCACCATTTGGCCGTTCATATGCAAGAACAGAGCGGCATGCTCGCCTATGCCCGGCACGCTTTGCAGTTCACCCGTTTTCGCGGCCAATACGCTTTGCAGCGAACCGAAGCGTTCGATTAAAGCGTGCGCAATATCGTTTGTATTGCGCCGTGGTATGGCATATGTAAGCAACAGTTCCAACAGCTCATGGTCGTTAAAGGATTCGGCCCCAAACTGCAAGTAACGATCGCGCAGCCGCTCACGATGTCCTTCGTGCATGATGTGTGCATCTCCTTGCCTTTAAAAGCGGGCCTGCCCGCTTTTTGCGTTTATTCCTCCGCAAGCTGTTTTTCAAATTTATGCTTTACGCGCTGCAAAGCGTTGTCTATGGTTTTTGGGGGGCGGTTAAGCAGCTCGGCTATTTCGGTGTATGACCGCCCTGCCAAATACAAGGTGAGCGTCTCTCTTTCCAGCGGCGACAGCGCTTTCTTCAGTCCTTCGCCCATGGCTTCGTAGGTTTCCTGGCTGATAAAAACTTCTTCCGGATCGCTTATCCGCGCTGCGCTCAGCACATCCACGAGCGTCCGTTCCGGCCCTTCAGCCGTGTAAATTGGCTTGTTCAGCGAAACATACGAGTTAAGCGGAATATGCTTTTGCCGCGTGGCAGCCTTGATCGCCGTGATAATCTGGCGTGTGACGCATAGTTCCGCAAAGCTGCGAAACGAGCCGGTTTTATCGGCGTTAAAATCCCGTATGGCTTTATACAGCCCGATCATGCCCTCTTGTATAATGTCTTCGCGATCCGCGCCTACCAAAAAGTAGGAGCGCGCGCGTATGCGAATAAACTGCTTATACTTTTCGTAAAGGAAATCTTCCGCCGTCACATCCCCGCCGCGCGCGGCGGATATGAGCTCCTCGTCCGTCATTGTGGCATACAAAGGCCTTTCCTCCGGCGGCGGTGATGCGTTTATATCCAAAGCTTCCTCCGTATCATTCAGGCGTTTTTGCCGCCGCGTATTGTTTTGCGGCATCCTGGCGGACCTTTTCAAATAGCAGCACGGCCGCCGCAACGGAGGCATTTAGTGAATCGATCTCTCCCTTGAGCGGAATGCGTACCAGATGGTCGCAGCTTTCACGCATCAGATGCGAAAGCCCTTCGCCCTCGTTGCCGATAACCAGCGCCAGAGGGCCGGATAAATCCACCGCGCCCATGGGCTCGCCCCCAATATCGCCACCGGCAATCCATACGCCGCGCTGCTTAAGCTCGCGCAGTACGTTTCCGAGATTCGGCACCTTTGCGATGCGCATATATTCCACGGCGCCCGCGCTGGCTTTTGCTACCGCCGCCGTCACGGAAGCCGCCCGCCGCTTCGTCAGCACGATGCCATGCACGCCCGCGCAAACCGCGCTGCGGATGATGGAACCAAGATTGTGCGGGTCGTTGATCTCTTCCAGCAGCAAAAGGAATGGCGGTTCGCCGCGCTTTTCCGCTTCTGCCAATATTTCGTCCACTGTGCAGTATTCGATTTCCGGCACATACGCTATGATGCCCTGGTGATTGCCGGGGCGGCCGCCATGGCCAAACGGCATGCATAGCGCATCCAGTTTTTGCTTGTCCACATGGCGCACCACCAGACTGCGCTCATGCGCAAGCGCCAATATCTCGCGCAGGGAACCGTCCTGTTCGCCCACAACGAGTACGCGGTCTATGCTGCGCCCGCGCTTGATCGCTTCGCGCACCGCGTTACGGCCCATCAGGAAATACGCTTGCGTCTGATCCTGCTGTGTATCGGGCGTTATGCCGTTTGCCTGCTGGATAGGGGGCGTCTCTTGTACAAAGCCGTCGTCATCCCAATCTCGCTCACCGCTCGCCTTATAGCGTTTGTTTTGCCTGTCGTTTGGTTGATACGCGCCTTTGGTATAAGGGCGATTGCCCTCAGCTGGTTTATAGCCACCCTTGTTGTAGGGGCGGTCGCCGTCGGCCTGCTTGTAGCCACCCTTGCTGTAGGGGCGGTCGCCGTCGCTCTGCTTATAGCCGCCCTTGTTGTAGGGGCGGTCGCCGTCAGCCTGCTTGTAGCCGCCCTTGTTGTAGGGGCGGTCGCCGTCGGCCTGCTTGTAGCCGCCCTTGTTGTAGGGGCGGTCGCCGTCGGCCTGCTTATAGCCGCCTTTGCTATAGGGACGGTCGCCGTCGGCCTGCTTGTAGCCGCCTTTGCTGTAGGGTCGGTCGCCGTCGGCTTGCTTGTAGCCGCCCTTGTTGTAGGGGCGGTCGCCATCGGCCTGCTTGTAGCCGCCCTTGTTGTAGGGGCGGTCGCCGTCGCTCTGCTTATAGCCGCCTTTGC
>JAVBPK010000044.1:0-15352 GCA_031549625.1 Eubacteriales bacterium | reverse complement strand
AAGCCACCCATACATGATATTCAGAGGGGGATTGCGCATATCCCCGAGGACAGGCACCATACAGGACTTGCCATGGTGTTTACGATTGCGCGCAATCTAATCATCAAAAAATATAATCGGAAGCCGTTTTCAAAGAACGGCCTGCTGGATTTTAAACAAATCAGCGATTACGCGAAGGAAGAAATAGAGGCGTACCAGGTTAAATGCAACTCAACGGAGGATATCGTTAAAGACCTTTCGGGCGGGAATCAGCAAAAAGTCATACTGGCAAGAGAGCTTTCCGACAATCCTGGCTTTCTCATCGCTTCACAGCCGACGCGCGGGCTGGATATTGGCGCGACCGAATACGTCCGGGACAGGATTATGAAGGCGAGGAATAAGGGATCGGCCGTGCTGCTGATATCCGCGGATCTGGAAGAAATACTTCAGCTTTCCGACAGGATCGCGGTCATTTACAACGGCAAGCTGATGGGCATTTTGCCGAGGGGCGCCGATTTGCAGGAGATTGGACTTATGATGATGGGGAAAAGCCAGGAGGTGAACGATCATGCGGTCTAAATCCACGCAATGGCTTAAAAGCCTCGCCTCTACCCTGCTGACGGTATTTATCGCCCTGCTTATCAGCGCGGTGCTGATACTGATTTCTGGCAACAATCCGATTGAGGCGTTTCGGCTGATGATTAACGGCGCGTTTGGCTCGGTGCATAAAATTTCCGAAACACTCGTAAAAGCTATTCCGCTCATGATAATGGCGCTCGGCACATCCATCGCTTTTAAAAATAAAATTTGGAACATCGGTGGAGACGGCCAATTTACGATGGGCGCTATTTTTAGCATACTTGTCGGTATTTATTCCAACCTTCCGCCGGTGATAGTGGTGCCGGTGGCGCTTATTTGCGCGTTTCTCGGCGGCGGCCTGTGGGCGGGGCTTGCGGGCTGGCTGAAAACCAGGTTTAACGCGAATGAGGTCATTACCACATTGATGCTCAACTATGTTGCGTCGTATTTACTGACATACCTTGTGTACGGGCCAATGATGGATCCAGCGGGGCATGGGTTTCCCCAAACGCCATTGTTGGAAGACGGCGCGAGATTGGCCCTGTTTAGTTCCGGCACCAGAATACATATGGGCATATTCATCGCGTTGGCCTTGGTGGTCGTCATGATATTCTTCTGGCGCTCCAAGCTTGGGTACCGCATAGAGCTGATGGGGCAGGGCGAGCAGGTTGCGCGGTACGCGGGCGTAAACGCCAAACGAACGTTGATTCTTGCCATATTCCTTTCCGGCGGCATGGCAGGCATTGCCGGGTTTAATGAGGTTTATGGCGTACACTACCGTCTGATGGCCGAGATAGCGTCGGGGTATGGCAGCCTTGCCATCGTCATAGCGCTGCTGGGCGATCTGAATCCCATCGGCATCGCCATATCCGCATTCTTCTTCTCGGTGCTGCTGGTGGGTGGAAACACGATGCAGCGCATGACGGATATTCCATATTCGATCGTGGATATTATCCAGGGCCTGGTTATCATCTTTGTTATTACAAGATCAACTTTAAAAATTGATGCCGTCAAATCCCTGTTTCAAAAGATAGGAGGAAAGAGGAATGCTTAGCAATATTTTTTCGATAAGCTTTATAGTAAGCGTTTTGGCGGCCACAATCCGCTTGGCCACACCCATATTGCTCGGCTCGCTTGGCGGCATTTATTCCCAGCGCGCAGGCATACTGAATCTGAGCATGGAGGGTACGATGACGATTGGCGCCGCCATTGCGTTTATCGTAACGTTCCATACGCAAAGCTTGTTGCTGGGTGCGCTTTGCGCCATGGTCGCCGGGCTGTTATTCTCTATCATCATGGCCTGGCTTTCCGTCACGATGAAGGCGAATCAGGTGATTGCAGGGACGGCGCTGACGATATTGGGCATTGGCCTTGCGGCGTTTATTTACCGCACGGTTTTCGGCATAAAGAGCCTGCCGCCGCAAATCGAGCCTTTTAAGGCGCTGAATATACCCGCGCTAACGAATATCCCGGTGATTGGGCAAATTCTTTTTTCGCACAACTTGCTTATTTACATCGCGTTCTTGCTGGTGCCCGTGACATGGGTCATACTGGAAAAAACGGTGTTTGGGCTAAACGTCAAGGCCGTAGGAGAACATCCCAGGGCGGCGGACTCAAAGGGAATCAATGTTGCTGCCACGCGATACAGCGCCTTGCTGATCGAGGGGCTTTACGGGGGGCTGGCCGGCGCTTTTATGTCTACGGCATACATGAACTCCTTTATGGACACGATGATTACGGGGCGAGGGTTTATTGCGGTCGCGGTTGTGGTGTTTTCCAGGTGGAATCCCAAACGGGCGATGCTGGGCGCGCTGATTTTCGGTTTTGCAAGCGCGCTTCAAATGCGCTTACAGGCGATCGGCGCAAATATACCGAATCAGTTCCTTTTGATGTTGCCCTATGTGATGACCATACTGGTGCTTATCAGCGTATCGAAAAAAGCTGAATTCCCCAGCGCCTATACTTTGCCATATTCGAGAATGGAACGATGAGAAACCGCAAAAGCATCCTCATTTTGATACTGGCGCTGATCGTTTGCGCTGCCGCTGTGCCGGTGGCGCTGCGCATGCCGGGCAAAGGGAATGCGCGGCGCAGGCTGGATGCGTTTGTGCGGCAGGTGAATGATGGATATCATTCGCCCGGAAAGATTTACGGCTACCTGACGGAAGAATACAGAAACAGTATTTCGGAAGCCGATTTTATCGAGGCGTTCCAAAAGGAGCGCTCGTATCCGTATTTGACGCCATTTTATATCAACTTTATGTCCATGGATATGGCGCCGGATAACAAAAGCGGGGTCGCGCATTTTTCTCAGGCCGCACGGCTGGGCGGGATGTATTATGATATTCCGATCATATATGAAAACTTTAACTACTACATGGTGATGAAAGAATACGAAGGGTTTCCCGATGGCAGTTACCTGGAAAAATTTGATCGGATACCAAGCTACTTGATAAACGGATGGGATTTGGATTAGTATAAACGACGGAGGAAGTATGAGTAAAAAAACGCTTACGATTGAATATGAGCAGAACGATGTGAAGCTTGCGGATTTGCAAGGCTATGAAGAAAGATTGCTGCGCCGCGTTGTGGAAATATGCCACGAGGCCAGGGCGGCGGGCAACCATCCATTTGGCTGCTTGCTGGCGGACAAAGCCGGCAATGTTTTGATGGAGCAGGGCAATGAAGAGGTAACGCTAAAGGGAGATTGCACCGCCCATGCCGAGTGCCTGCTTATGCGGAAAGCGTCGCAGGTATACTCTAAAGAACAGATGGCTGAGCTAACCATGTACAGTTGCGGGGAGCCATGCTCGATGTGCACGGGTGCCATGTATTGGGGCAACTTGGGCAGGCTGGTTTATATCGCAAGGGAAACGGAACTGAAAAAGGTGACAGGCGACGATTTGCGTAATCCTACGCTGGATATGCCTTGCCGCGCCGTGTTTGCCCGCGGCCAGAAAAAGATGGAGGTTGTCGGGCCTATCATCGAGCTGGAACCGGAATTTTTCAAGAGCCATGAAAACTACTGGAAACCATCCGTATAACACAAGGAGACGACGAGCATGACAGGCAGAATGCAGAAGCTTATCACCCAGATTCCAAAAGGTGAAAATCACATCCATATCGAAGGGTCGATTCCCGCGAAGACGGCGCTCAAGCTGGCAAAGCGCAATGGCGTCAAGCTGCCGTTTGATACGGAACAGGGCATGGCGGAATATATCGCCACGCATGTTGTGGATTTGGATACGTTCATGATTTCGGACAGGACGATCAATTCCGTTTGCATCAACGAGCAGGATTATCACGATGTGGTGTACGATCTTGGCAAAGACGCCAAGGAACAAAACGTGCTCTATCAGGAACTGCATTTGGATTACCCGCTGAATGAGATTCGCGGCATTCCGATGGATGTGGTCATGAAAGGATATCAGTCCGGCAGGAAGGCGGTAAAACGCGATTTTGGCGTAGAGATCGTATTCATCGCGGGCATAGACCGCAGCCTGTCGTCGGAAACCTGCGTGAATTTTGTGCGCAATTTGGAGCCGTATTTATACATGATAGACGCCATCGGTATGGATTGCGAAGAAAAGGGGCACCCCTGCATCAAGCATAAAGCGTCTTACGATTTGGCGGGGCAAATGGGTCTGTTTAAAACCGCGCACGCGGGAGAAGACGCCGGCTGCCAAAATGTTTGGGATGCGATTGATATCTTGGGCTGCCAGAGGATAGATCATGGCGTGCGTTCCATAGACGATCCCAAATTGGTTCAATATCTTGTGGAAAAGCAAATCTTACTGGCTATGTGTACGAGAAGCAATATCATGACGGGATTGTTTCCGGATCTTGCCTCGCATTCGATAAAGCCATTGATGGAGCAGGGCGTTATCTGCTCCATCAGTTCCGACGACCCGCCGTATGTAGGCAATTTGCTCTATGAATACGAAGGCGTGGCAGACGAGATCGGGCTAAGTGAAGAACAAATCATTACGCTGGCCAGGAATAGCCTCGCCTTTTCCATCAAAGGCCAACACCTGCTGCCTATGTTTGATGAATGGGTGGCAAGCTGGCGGGCCGGCAATATCGGATAATACTTTAAGGCATCGCTGTGCTTACTTTGGCGATGTTCTTTGCTATAATTATGAAACAGGCATAGGAGACGGCGGAGATGTCCGCTTTTTTCTGGTATGCCTGTTCCCGGGCAGGAGAGAATAGCAGGACATCGCTGAGGAGAGTAGGGCAATGGGTAACAGAATCAAAAAAGACGCTGAAAACACGCAGGGGTTTTATCAATATACCGTCGGGGAGATGGCGGATATGTTGAACATGCCTGCTCCGACAATCCGCTATTATGAGCAGGAGGGCGTGGTCGTTCCCAAGCGCGATGAAGAAAACGCATACCGGAAATACACGGTTGTGGATGGGAATTATCTCCTGAAGCTAAAAGAACTCCGCAATGTGGGGGCGACCATAGCGGATTCCACCCGTTTGCTGAACTATGCGGATTTGGCAGCGTTTCAGGAAGGGTTTCGCAATTTGGAAGCGGCGCTTTCTGCGAAATTGCAGCGTGAACATATGCTTTTGGATGGCCTCAGGCGGCAGATGCAACGGCTAGATGGCCTGGAAAATTCGCTCAATCAGATAACTGTGGAAACGCGGCCCGCGCTTTGGCGTTACAATCATCAAAACGGGGATAAATTTGAAGTTGGGGACAAACATAAAAAAGCGCGTGACGGTTGGACGAATTATACGCCCGCCGCGTTTCTTTCATTTGCCTTCTTCCTGGAAGACGAAAGCCATTTGATACGGTGGGGATTTGGTATAGAGGAGGATATGCTGGGAAACAGCGGGCTTTCCGCGCTTCCTTACGCAAATCGGTATGCCGCCACCAAGTGCGTCCGGTATGTGTTTTGCATAATAGACAGCCTGTTTTTGCGCTATGAAAACCTTCAACCTGCTATAAGCTATATCAAAGAGCATTCCTTTTTGCTGGCCGGGGATATCATCGGGCGCAGCATTGCGCGTGTTATGGATCCCAAAAGCGGCACGGTATCGCACTATTATGAGGCGTGGTTGCCTATTTCAGGCGCTTGATATAGAAAATGAAGGAAAATTCTTGTTAAAAAATTGTAAAATGGACTTGACATTTTAATAACTATAGGCCGTATCCTCGAAAAAAGGCCTCGTGCGGGGCTATATGTTTGAGGAGGATATGGTATGAAACATCGTTTTGTAGCTCTATTTCTAGCGGTATTCCTTATATTTAGCGGTTGCGCGGCACCCGCGCAAGTGCAGCAACCCACTGCGCCTGCCGTAACGGCAGCACCGGCGGCATCTGCGGCGCCGGCGGCTCCTGCCGCAACGACAGCACCGGCGGCGCCTGAAGCGGCAGTCTCCGATGTGCTCGTTATAGGCGCAGGACTTTCCGGGCTTTGCGCCTCTGTCAGCGCGGCCCAACAGGGCGCAAGCGTTACACTGATCGAAAAGCTGTCTTTTGCGGGCGGCAACTGCATCCTTTCTACCGGTATTTTGCAGGGTGCATGCAGTTTGCTTCAGATCAATGCAAAAATCGAAGATTCGCCGGAAACATATTTGGCGGACATGAATACCGGCGAGGGAGCCAAACGTGACCCTGTGCAGGCAAAGCTGGTAACGTCGCTTTCAGGAAAAACGATCGACTGGCTGGTGGAAAACGGCGTGGATTTTGCTCCCGAAGTGAAACAGGGCGTGGGCAGCACCGCGTTTCGCGCGCATCAAAGCTCGCCTGATGCCAATGAATTGGTTGCGGGTCTGAAGGAAGCAGCAGAGAGGGCGGGCGTGAAAATTGTTTTTGAAACGGCCGCGACGGATCTGATAACGGACGCGAATGGCGCTGTGGTGGGCGCGCGCGCTATGCAAAACGGCAAAGAAGTGGAGTATCAGGCAAAGGCGGTCGTTATCGCTACCGGCGGGTTTGGCGCGAGCAAAGAGATGCTTACAAAATATTGGGGCGAAAAGTTCGCAGCGCTTACTTATGCGGGCAGCCCGGGTACGACAGGGGAAATGATCGAAGTTGCCGCGAAATACGGCGCGAAGCTTACCGATATGGAAGTAGCCGCATATGGTTCGCCTACCGTTGAGGTAACCAAGAATATGCTGATTACGGCGATGGTTCTTTCGGGCGGCGCATTCCTGACAAATGCGGCAGGCGAGCGTTTTTGCAATGAAACGGGCGATCCGTTCCTTACTGCCAATAGCGTTGTTGAAACCGGCGAACCTCATGTTTTTGAAATTTTTGATGACACGGTGGCTCAGTCCGTGTATAAGATATCCGTTTATAAGAACATGGGTATCGTGGAACAGGCGGATACCGTAGAGGAGCTCGCCACGAAAGTTGGGCTGCCCGCAGATGCGCTGCAGCAGACAGTGGAAAGCTATAACAAGGCGGTCGATAGCAAGCAGGATGCGCTGGGACGCACGATTTTTACAACCAAAATGGAAACCGCGCCCTTCTATTGCATTCGCGTGGCAGCTGGCGGCGTCATGACATTTGGAGGGCTGACGATCGACGAAGAAACCCGCGTGCTTAAAGACGACGGCACAGTCATCGAAGGCTTGTACAGCGCAGGCGAAGCAACGGGCGGATACCGCGCCTATGCGTATGTTTGCGGTGACGCAAACGCGCATGCCGCGGTAACAGGCAAAGTGGCGGGGGAAAAAGCGGCCGCCTTCGCAAAATAAAGGATCAATCATAGGTAACAACTTTAATACTTATATCCGCGTGTGTGAGAGCGCTAGTGGGTGCAAGCGCGTATACAGAACAAATCCCCGGAGAAAAACTCTGGGGATTTGTTTGTCATTCAGGGAGTTCTCAAGTTGTTTAGGGGAGATATCGCGACATTCTTAAATCTTCACGCACATCATAAAGCGTTTCGAGCTCTTGCGTGATTACCGTGACCCTGTCAAAAGCGGCATTGGACATCGTCCATTTCATAAGATTGCCCCAATGAATGGTTGTGGCGGTCCTGCACAGCATCTCTGCGTCGGATTTGTTGCGGATTTCATTCGCTTGCTGCGCTTGTATAATGAGCGGCAGCAGCATCCGTTCCATATCGGAGCTTCTGTATAAATTATCCGCCGACGCGTTGCTTAAATACGATTTCAGATTGATTTTGTATAGCGCAATGCGTTTTGGCGCGGAAGATTCTTCGATATATGCAAGGTGTACACGCACGGCCTTTTCATAGGCAGTAGGAGCATCCAGTATCCATGCTACACGCTCCGGCGTGAGTTGCTCAATCAATTGAAAATGCTCAGCAATCAAGTCTTCGATGCTTTTAAAGTGCTGGTAAAACGTCGAACGGACGATGTCCGCTTTTTCGCAAATCTGTTCTACTGAAATTTGTTCTAAATCGTAAAGACACATGAGCTCTACAGCGGCGCTCATAATTTTTTTATGCGAAGCGTCAAATCTTGTTGCCAATTTTCCACCCCTCTATTAATGCTCTTGACGGTGTCATTGTAGCAGTTTTACAGGGAAAAAACAAATGGGATAAACTATATTGACATTGTTAAAATAATATTGTAAATTTAAATCATACAATAGTTCGATATAAATGAACTATTGTATGATTAATATTATTTGGAGGAAGGCAATGCATAAAAGATTTTTTTCTCTAGCGCTTGTATTCGCGCTCATACTTGCTTCCGTTTCCGGCTGTGCGGCTCCGCAGCCCGCACCGAGCGGCGGCGCGTCTGCGCCAGCCGCAACTCCGGCTCAGAGTGCGCCGGCTCCGCAAGTGGAGGCTCCATATACGTATGCCGACACCATTGCGTGGGATGGCGCGTATGATGTTATCGTTATCGGCTTTGGTGGCGCGGGCGCGGTTTCCGCTTCCTACGCGGCCCGTGCGGGCGCAAAGGTATTGCTTACGGAAAAAGCGCCTGAAGGCGGCGAGGGCGGCAATACCAAAGTGTGTGGCCAGCTTGTGGTCACCATTAACGATAAGGAAAAGGGCAGGGAATACTACAAAGCGTTGATCGGCGATCGATACCTGCCGGACGCCATCTTGGAAACATTCCTGGATGGGATTTCCCGCATGACGGAAACACTCAAAAATGACTATAATGTTCAAACTGTATATTCGGGCAGGGAAAACCCTATCGTGGCTCCCTCCATTCCAGAATTCCCCGAGCTGCCCGGAAATGAAGCCATCGACCTGGTTACGGTTACGCCCGAGATTCAGAACGCGGCATTATGGAAGGTCATGCGTGAGGACGTGATAAGCCGTTCGGACAATATTGACGTGTGGTTTGAAGCGCCCGGTAAACATCTCATTCAAGATCCCTTCTCAAAAGCGATCATTGGCGTTCAAATCGAAAAGCAGGGCGAACTGGTCAATATCCGCGCAAACAATGGCGTCGTGTTGGCCACCGGTGGTTTTGAAAACAACGCGGAAATGCGTGAAACCTACATAGGCTTACCCCGCATGGCTGTCGCGGGCACGCTCTATAACACGGGCGATGGCATTCGTATGGCGCAGGAGGTCGGGGCTGATCTGTGGCATATGGACGTATGGGAAGGCGTTGGCGGATATGGTGGAGCTTCATTCGTTGTTCCCGAAACCGAGCACGCGGCGCTGTTGATTCGCCCCTCGAACTATAACAATGGCAGCCTCATGGTAGTCGATCAAAGCGGAACCCGCTACCTGGACGAAAACTTCTGGCCTCGTCACGGTCACGTCGCGGTTGCGGGGTCCTGGCATAACCCCATATTCCCGACGAAATCCTATCTCGTGTATGATGCGAACCAGAAAGCAAAATTCGACGAGACAGGCGCTATCTTTGAGCAATTCCAGAATCAGGTGGTTTCCGCGGATACAGTGGAAGCGCTTGCTGAAAAAATCGGCACGCCCAATTTGGCCCAGCAGGTCAAATACTTCAATGAGTTTACGAAGACAGGCGTGGATTTACAGCTTGGCCGCGCTGCCGCTTCTATGGTTGCCTTTGACAAGGGCCCTTACTATGCGATCGAACTCATGCCCCTGATGCTGAACACGCAGGGCGGACCGCGGCGCAACGAGAATGCCGAGGTGGTTGGCATTGACGGAAACCCCATTCCCAACCTCTACTCTGCAGGCGAGTGCGGCGGCATCACCGCAAACCTGTACCAGGGCGGCGGGAATATGAGCGAATGCATCGTATTTGGGCAGATTGCGGGTACAAACGCTGCCGCGCAAAAGCCTGCCCTTCCGGCCATCAGTCCTAAAGTCGAATCCGATCTTGTATATGTGCCGGGCTATAAGGACGAAGCGGCCAATACCGACATGCAAGTCGGTGAAAACGAATACCTGGGTGTTGGCAGCGGCGGTATGGGTGGAGATATCACCGTCAAAATCACGATGGACGGCGCGAAAATTTCTCATATCGAAGTCGTTAAGCAGAGCGAAACGGAGGGTATCGGTTCGCGCGCGTTCGAAGAGATGCTGCCGAAAATGCTTGAAACGCAGTCTGCCGATGTTGACGGTGTCTCCGGTGCGACGATGACGAGCAAAGCATTTATCGCCGCTGTGAAAGACGCTTTGAGCAAAGTAAAATGATGACAGGGCGCCCGTGGTACTAAAAAACCAATAGACTTACAAAAAAGAACCTTGCTTCAATCAAATGAAGCAAGGTTCTTTTGTATGGTACATTGGTAAACTTGGTTTGCGCTTACATCCTTGCGGCGCGCGGGGAATGGCCGCGCCGGAAACTGCCGCGCCGCAGTTTGGCGGAAAATTGAGCGTTTGTCTTTCTGGCGGCGGCATATTGCGCCACAGCCTCTTCCAGGCGGACGCTGGAAAGCGATTCCGGCGTGGGCTGAATGTCCGCGTTCAATGTGCGCATCAGCTCGTACAAGCGGGGCCGTTCGTCCTCATATAGAAACGTGAAAGCCAAGCCTGTCTGGTTTGCACGGCCCGTGCGGCCAATGCGGTGCACATAGCTGTCGTTATCGCCGGGGATATCGTAGTTGATGACGGCGTCGATGTTTTGCACGTCTATCCCGCGCGAGGCTACGTCTGTGGCGATGAGCGCTTCGAGTTCACCGCGCCTGTACTGGCGCATTACGCGTTCGCGCTGGTTTTGGTTCATATCGCCGTGCAAGGCCGCCGCGTTGATGCCATGCTTTTTTAGTAGCAAAGCGATGCGGTCGGCTTTGTGTTTCGCGTTTACGAATACCAGCGAAAGAGGGAAGCGTTTTTCGTGCAGCAAAGCTAACAACGCCTGGTTTTTTGTGCCCGTATATACTTCGGTGTAATACTGGGTGACAGTATCCACGGTAAGCGAATCCTGTTCGATGGTGAGCGTTCTCGCGTTTTGCTGGTAGGCGGCGGCAATAGCCAGTATCTCTTTGGACAGCGTGGCCGAATACAGCACGGTTTGCCTTTGTTTGGGGGCTTGCGCGAGTATTTTATGCAAGTCTGGGCGGAAGCCCATATCCAGCATGCGGTCGGCTTCGTCCAGTATGACGGTGTGCAGTGTGTGCAGGCGGACCGTTTTGCGCTGCATGTGGTCGAGTAACCGGCCCGGCGTGGCTACGATGATTTGCGGTTTGCTGCGCAGCGCGGCAAATTGCTTCTCTATGCGTTCGCCGCCATATAAAGTGACAACGCGCAGCCCGGCTTTGCCGGCGGCAAGCTGTTTGAATACGTCGGCTGTTTGCAGCGCCAGCTCACGCGTGGGGCTGAGTACCAGCACCTGTGCGATGGGGGAGGTGGAGTCCGTTTTTTGCATGGCAGGTATGCCGAACGCGCATGTTTTGCCTGTGCCTGTGGGGGCCTGTACGAGCAAGTCGTCCCCTTCCAGGAAGGGGTGGATGGACAGCGCTTGTACGGGTGTCGGGGTTGTGAATTCCATCTTTTCAAGCGTTTGCAGCAGTTCGTCGCAAACGCCTAAATCTTTGAATGTGGTGTTTTCCATTTTTTCTCCTTGGTGGACCGTATCAGGTCGTTGCCGAAATGGTTGTTTCGGCATCTTGTTGTATTTTTGGAATGTATATAAACATTTTACACATGCGCGCAAGTGGGTTAAGCTGGCGTTTGCCGCGATGGTTTTGGCGCATGGTGTGTAAGGAAAAAGCAGTACGCTGGTATCCGAACACACAAAAACACATGTCTTTGTAAACCATCGAAGTACAATGACTTACAAAACATGTGAGGCAATGCTGCATTCCGAATATGTGTAGTATAGCATCAAGAAGCGGACTTGTCAAAAAAACACTTATAAAATGGCGTCTTTTTCGTTTTTATACAAATTTCTTTTGTATGTACGGAAAATTTGTGCGCTAAAACGTGCCATACCATGGCTTAGCCGCCCCAAAGGCGCAGGGCCAGTTCGCGAATCTCTTCTCTATCCGGCACGTAATAGCTTTTGCCTTCTATGGTTTTGCATCTGCCCGGCAGCGTGATGAATTCGGTTTCGTTCAGGTCGAGGCGCGAAAGCAGGTCGCCCAGCACGATTACCTGTGAGGCGTTCAAGTTTGTGCGCGTATATTGCGAAAGGGAAGCCCACAGCTTCGGCACAGCTTCAGCAGCTCCCATTTCCTGCACGCGCTCGGCAAATGCGCGGATAAATACCTGTTGCCGGCCGATACGCCCGATATCGCTGCCGCCTGTAATGCCGTGGCGCAGCCGCACAAATTTACGCGCGTTTTCGCCCGCAAGCACGATGCGCTCCCCTTTTTTTCCAAACCCGGGCACATCGTATTCCAGTGTGATCGGCACCCCCTCCACCGCGTCGGCAAAGCGGGCGATGCCATCCATATCGATGCTGCAGTAAAAGCCCATATTTACTTCCGAGCGCAGACCGTCAAACAGCAAATCCTCTAAAGCGGCGATGACGTTTTCGTGACCCTTTTTTTCGGGACCGCCGCCAAACTGGAACGCGGCGTTGATCTTGTTGTATTGCCGGCTCACGACTTTGCCCGCGCTGTTCAGTTTTTGCATGCGTGCGCGCGTGTCGCGCGGTACATTGATAACCGTGCAGGCGGGCTTCTCCACGTCGACTACCAATACGGCTATGGTATCGCTGCGCCACCCGCGCCCGGCCTCTTCACGTTCTGTGTCGCTATCCAGCCCCAGCAGCACAATATTGATCGTACTATTGCCCAGCACTTGCGCGGGCGGCGGTGTTTTTGGCGCGGGATTTGCGTCCTGAGAAAGTCTGATGGGGGCAACCAAATAACTTTGTGGGCGCGGCGTGGGTGCGGCTGTCGCCGCGGGCGTCGGCGTGGCAAACGCGCGCAGTGGTTCGGTATGCAAAGAGCGCAGGCGCGTATACGCGGCCGCCCCAATGATAAGCGCCGCCATCAGCACAAAAATGCCAGGCGAAACGATTGGCTTTTGGTTTTTTGATGGTTTCATGAGAACCTCCTTGTTGGTTTCAGGGTATTATTGTGAGTAAGTTTTCATAGATGCATACGCAAACCAACAAAACTACATTTTGCCATTTTATGTGGACGTAAATGTTGCATCACAGGCATGCCTTTGCGCTTTTGTGAATACAAATGAAAGGAGAACATGCGCAAAAACAGCAAAGGAGAATACGATGGAGAACAATGCAGAAAATAATCGCGGCGTATTGTCGGGAATGGTTCAAGAGGCGCCGGTATTCAGCCATTCCCTTTATGGCGAAGCTTTTTTTTCTTTTCCCATACTCGTTCCGCGCCTTTCCGGCGCAGAGGATATTGTGCCCGGCATGGCTAGCGAACGCCTGCTGCCCGTATTGCCGGAACAGGGGGGGGCGCTCTTTTGGACCGGCCAGCTGCGTTCTTACAATTTGCAGCAGGATGGCGCCAACCGTCTTGTAGTTACTTTTTTTGCGCGAAGCGTTGAGGAGAAGGACGCCGACGCGCCTTGTATCAATGAGATCATGTTGGCCGGTTTTGTTTGCAAGCCGCCCGTCTACCGGACGACACCTTTTTCCAGAGAGATTACGGATGTGCTAATCGCCGTGAACAGGCCATATCACAAATCGGATTATTTGCCTGTAATCGTTTGGGGCCGTAACGCGCGCTTTGCCAGCGGACTTACCGTGGGCAATAAAATTCTTGTGCAAGGCCGTATGCAAAGCAGGCCATACCAGAAAACGCTGGCCGATGGCACTGTGCTGTTACGCGTGGCGTATGAAGTGAGCGCCGGTATGGTGGAATTGATGGAATAGGGGCAGACGGCGGATTGCTGTTTATATATGGCAGACATACACCAAATGCGGTATTTATTCATATACTATCATGAATACTTTTATATGGATGAAATACGATTAAAGTAAGACATGCAACGCGTGTTTATGTCTATATATCAGCAGGAGGTGTTTCCAGTTTTACGATGTAACAGAACCGGCTGCGGTTGGCTTGGTGTGCTCATCAGCTTTTTAGTAGGCGCAGCAGTGGCGATTCTTTTCGCTATCGAGGTAATCCCGTTTTTAATTTTGGTGGTATTGATATGGATATTCTTCGGATTAGCCATATTGGGTTTGATATTCATCGGAGGCGCCGCTATATTAGGCTCCATTTCCGCACCCAACAGTGTAACCAGCTGTTTTCACCATTTTCCATGCCTCTTGGCGGGCATGATCGGAACGATATTGTCCGCGATCTTAGCTTTGGTGTTGATTGAAACCTCGCTTTTCATTCCCTTGGTTATTGCTGTGGGGATAATGGCTTTCTTTTTCACACTAATGATAGTAGGCGTGATTTCCTTTATAAATTGCGTTGTTTCCGGCAGATGCTGCAGAAGGCGCGACTAGCGCTGTGTTTTCATCAAGACGGTTTTGCCGCTTTGATGAAGCCCTACGGGCAGGTTTGGCGAAACGGGCGCTTTGAGATGTATCCTAAAAAGAAAACCGATAGGCGGAGCTTCAAAAAACACAATATTGCCGATGCATTACAATACCCGCGCCTGTATTGGCGCGGGTAGTGTATTTGCGGTTTGTGTTTTGTGGCTATTCTTCTACGTGGATGACACTTTCTACGCTTTCTACGCTTTGTAGCGTTTCCAGCTCGCGCAGAGCGGCCTGCACGGATAATTCGCGCGCTTTATGCGTTACGAACGTGATCCAGGCGGTAGAGCTGTTGCCGTTTTCTATGGAATCAGCGAATTGCAGCACCGACTTAAGCGAAACGTTTTGCTTGGAAAACACGCCGGCTATGGCGGCAAGTACACCGGGCTTATCCGTTACGCGCAAGCGAATGCAATAGATGCTCTCCCAGTCGGGAAGTATGGTGGTGCCCGCATCCAAATCCGGGATGTTGCGGAACGTGGTATGGCGATGATGGCCGTCGTGATGCGCGGCATATATCACGTCCCCCAGCACAGCAGAAGCGGTTGGCAGCTGTCCGGCGCCGCGCCCATAAAGCATGACGTCGCCTACGGCATTGCCTTTGAAAAAAACGGCATTGAATGTGCCGCGCACGCTTGCCAGCGGGTGTGTCTTTGGGATCATCGTGGGGTGCACGCGCACTTCGATTTGCTTCTGTTCGCCTTCGGTCTTTTTACCGATAGCAAGCAGTTTTATGGTGTAGCCCAGTTTTTCCGCGGCGTCAAAATCGGCGACGGTCAGCTTGGTGATGCCTTCGCGGTGAATGGATGTTATCGGGATATGCGTATGGAAAGCGAGAGAGGAGAGTATGGAAAGCTTGTACGTAGCGTCGTAGCCTTCCACATCCGCCGCAGGATTGGCCTCCGCATAACCTTTTTCCTGGGCGATTTTCAGCACATCGTTGAAATCACCGCCCTGCTCGGCCATTTTGGTCAGTATGAAGTTTGTCGTGCCGTTTATG
>JAVBPK010000128.1:0-7186 GCA_031549625.1 Eubacteriales bacterium | reverse complement strand
ATGTCGTCCTTGCCCACGGATTGAAAGCTTTTTCTTGCGAACCTTTTTTGACAGTCTGTCATGCCCACATGTGGGCATGGGAATGGGATTCCCAAGGGATGAATCCCTTGGGCGGGGCATGGGGCAGCGCCCCATCGTCCTTCTATATTTTTAATGCTGTTTTGCTTATTTGAACGTTATAAAGCAGGAACGATTTCTATTTGCGGCTTTGCCGGCGCGTGTTCTTCCGATTTTTTCGCTACCACCAGCGCGGGCTTAAATTTGCACGCTTCAAACGCGTATTCCAACGCCGTTTCTATGCGATCCACCGGCAAAATGGCCACCGGCAGCTCCGCAAGCGACTCTTCCCAATTTGCCGACGGAATAATAATTTTTTTTGCGCCTGCGACAATAGCGGCATTTACTTTTTCCCTTACGCCGCCCACCGGCCGCACCGCGCCCGTTATCGTGACCTCGCCTGTGGCCGCCACCATGTCGTCCGACGCGCACCCCAATTTGGCGCTCAACAACGCAATAGCGATCGCCACCCCCGCGCTGGGCCCATCCACCGGCATGCCGCCCGGCACATTGATGCAAACATCGTATTCTCCGCAATCTTCATGCAGCACCTCCCGAAACGCCGCCAACACGTTTTCCACCGAACAACGCGCCGTTCCCTTCCTGCGTAATTTTCTATCGCGCAGATTCAGCTCCTCTTCTTCCACCAGCCCGTTTAACGTCAGCAAGCCCTTTCCCGGCCTTGCAAGGCATTCCAGCTCCATTACCATGCCCTGCCCCGCCTCCGCCACCGCCAGCGCGTTTGCGACGCCCACGCGTGCATATCTGGCTATGCGGCACTCCATACGCGGCGCGTAATTGCACGTCCGCGCCACCCATTCCACATCTCTGAGTTCCACCATGCCGCGCCCATCATCATACGCCAGCCCGCAACTGAGCTGCACGATATTAACGGCATCCCTGCCGCTATGGGAATGCATGGCGCAGCAGACCACCGCGTCCGGCGTTATGGCGTGCCCTGCGCGCTCCGCCGCTCCCTTTGCCACCGCTTCCAATTCCTTTTGGCCCAACGCCTTAAAATGCAATTCCAAACAGCGGGATCGCAACGCGGGCGGCAGCTCCGCCGGACTGCGCGTCGTCGCGCCCACCAGACGAAAATCCGCAGGCAGGCCGTGCTGGAATATATCATGAATATGCTGGGGAATGCTTGCGTTTTCCTGCGAATAATACGCACTTTCAAACCGCACGCACCTATCCTCCAGTACCTTTAAAAGTTTATTCATCTGCATCGGGTGCAGCTCGCCGATCTCGTCTAAAAACAAGACGCCGCAGTGTGCCCGCGTTACCGCGCCCGGCTTTGGCTGCGGCACCCCCTGCGCGCCCAGCGCACCAGCGCCCTGGTAAATCGGGTCGTGCACGGAGCCAATCAGCGGGTCGGCTATCGCCCGTTCATCAAAGCGCACGCAGGTGGCATCCACTTCTACAAATTGCGACTCAGGGCCAAATGGAGAATCCGGCCGTTTTTTCGCCTCTTCCAGCACCAATCTGGCGGCGCAGGTCTTGCCTATCCCCGGTGGGCCGTAAATCAATACATGCTGGGGATTCGGCCCGCACAGCGCCGCTCTTAACGCGCGGATGCCCTCCTCTTGCCCTACGATTTCCGCAAAGCTGTTTGGGCGCGTCATCTCGCACAGGGGCACGTTTAATTTGCGGGCGCGCATGCGCGCTATCCGCTGCATTTCCTGCACGTTTTGTTTCGGCTTTGCCGGTGCGCCCTGCACTCGCTTTATTCGCCGTTTGTTCCATAGCGCCACCGCAACCGCAATGGCTACCATTACCGCAATTTGTACCGCAATCATACCAGGTGACCAGTTCATATTTGCAATCCTCCGCTGATGCGTAGTATATCCATAAAGCGATTATTCATTAGCGGCGTACAAATATTTTGAGCAAAAAAATGGAGCTCCATGCTCCATTTTTTGACTGGCCTTATTTAATTTAAAATTATAGATTTCAGGAAGCGTCCACGCCTGCCTTTAAAAGCTTTTCATCGCGCAGCTGCAATTGCGGCGGCGATTTTTTCTCGATGGACTCTTTTGTAATCATGCAGCTTTCCACGTCCGCCCTTGACGGAATCTCGTACATGATATCCATCATGGCGTCCTCTAATATGGATCGCAGGCCACGCGCCCCCGTCTTGCGCTCGATCGCCATTTGAGCGATCGCCTTTAGTGCCAGATCGTCAAAATGCAGCTCGACGCCATCCATTTCGAACAGGCGCTTGTATTGCTTTGTAAGCGCGTTCTTTGGCTCTGTGAGTATGGATAGCAGCGCGCTTTCGTCCAATTGATGCAATGTAACGATGATAGGCATACGCCCGACAAATTCCGGTATCAAGCCGTATTTGAGCAAGTCTTCCGGAAGAATATCTTTGAGAATTACGCCCACATCTTTTTCAACGATGGATTGAATTTCCGCACCAAAGCCCATTTGCTTTTCACCGGTGCGTTTTTTGATAATACCGTCAACACCAGCAAACGCGCCGCCGCAAATGAACAAAATGTTGGTGGTGTCGATTTGGATGAACTCCTGATGCGGATGCTTTCTGCCGCCCTGAGGCGGAACGCTCGCAACCGTTCCTTCGAGTATTTTCAGCAAAGCCTGCTGCACGCCTTCACCGGAAACATCGCGTGTGATGGACGGATTCTCGCTCTTGCGAGCAATCTTATCGATTTCATCGATGTAGATGATACCCTTCTCGGCCCGTTCCACATCGTAATCCGCCGCCTGAATGAGCTTGAGCAAAATGTTTTCCACGTCTTCGCCCACATACCCTGCTTCCGTTAAAGACGTAGCATCCGCCATGGCAAAAGGTACGTTCAGTATCTTGGCCAGTGTTTGCGCCAAAATGGTTTTGCCGCAGCCTGTCGGCCCCAGCATGATGATATTGCTCTTTTGCAGCTCTACGTCGTCGCGCCCGGCGCCCGCGCCAATGCGCTTATAATGATTATATACCGCCACAGACAACGCTTTTTTTGCGCTGAACTGCCCGATTACATAATCATTCAGCGTGGCCATGATCTCCTGCGGCTTTGGAACCTCGCTTAGATCTACCGGCCTGCTGACGGAATCTTCTTCGATGATTTCTTTGCACAGCTCTACGCACTCGTTGCAAATATATACACCCGGGCCCGCGATAACACGATGCACATCTTCTTGGCTCTTACCGCAAAATGTACATTTTATGGGGCCCTTGTCTTCATATTTTGGCATAAACTACCTCATCTTCTGGGTGGGATGATCTGGTCGATCAGCCCGTATTCCTTTGCCTGTTCGGCGGTCATAAAGTTGTCGCGTTCTGTGTCCACTTCTACCTTTTCAATAGGCTGACCCGTTCGTTCGGACAAAATCTTGTTCAACAAGTTTTTGGTAACTTGCATGCGTTCCGCCTGAATCTTGATATCTGTCGCCTGGCCGCGCACGCCGCCGCTGGGCTGGTGAATCATGATTTCGGCATTTGGCAAAGCTTTGCGCTTACCCTTTGCGCCGGCCGCCAGTAAAAACGCGCCCATGGATGCGGCCAGCCCGATGCAGATGGTGGATACATCACACTTGATGTACTGAATGGTATCGTATATGGCCATGCCTGCCGTAACCGAGCCGCCCGGGCTGTTGATGTATAGGTTGATATCTTTATCCGGATCTTCCGCTTCCAGAAACAGCAATTGCGCCACAACCACGTTGGCTTCGTCGTCGGTCACTTCGCCGCCAAGAAATACGATGCGGTCTTTCAGCAAGCGCGAATAGATATCGTAAGAGCGTTCTCCGCGATTGGTTTGCTCTACTACCATCGGGATTAAACTCATATGTATTACCCCTTTCCAAAACAATGATTCTTCTTTCTTATTCGGCTTTTATGCCAATAAGATTAGGCCGCTATTTGCAGCTTATTTCTCTTCGGAAACTTCCGCTTTCGGTTTTGCCGCTTTTTTGGGTTTATCGGCGGCCTCCTTTTTTTCTGCCGGCTGCTTCTTTTCGGGTTTTTCCACCTTTTCGGCTTTTGCCGGTTTTTCAGCAGCGTCCGCTTTTTCAGCCTTCTTTGCTTTTGGCGCCGCTTTTTCTGCAGCTTCCGCCGCAGGCTTCGCCGCTTTCTTTGGCGCGGCTTTTTGTTTGGCTTCGTCTACCAGTTTGACATTGGCCATAAGCAGGTCAATCGTCTTGTTTGTCAATACGCGGTCTTTAAAATACTCTTTATCGCGGCTGTTCAGGCGCTCTTTGACCTCCGCGGCATTCTGTCCGGTACGCTCCGCGTGTTCTTCGATTTCGCGGTCGATATCTTCGTCTGTGGCCTCAAGATTTTCAGCAACGCAGATCGCTTCGAGCACCAATTGAATGCGCACGCGCCGTTCTGATTCTTCGCGATAGCTTTCGCGCAACAGCCTGACATCGGTGCCCGTATATTTGCAGTAGTCTTCCAGATTCAGGCCCGACATTGACAGGCGGTATGCGATATCCTGCAGCATGTAGTCCATCTGCCGCTCGATCATGGGGGGTGGCACGTCGAATGTGGCATTTTCTGTAGCCTTGCGTGCCGCTTCGTCCTCCATTTCTGCCTTAGCACGCTCTTCGTTGCGCTTTTCCAGTGCCGCACGCTTATCTTTGCGCCAGTCCGCCAATGTGTCGAATTCGGAAATATCTTTCGCAAACTCATCATCCGCTTCCGGCAGCTCTTTCATTTGGATGGCCTTGATCTTGATTTCGAATACGGCCTTTTTCCCCTGCAACGCTTCCGCGTGGTATTCTTCGGGGAATGTGACTTCGATGGGCCTTTCTTCGCCTACATGCATGCCGACCAGCTGCTCCTCGAAGCCGGGGATGAACGTGCCGGAGCCGATGTCCAATGTGGCGTCTGCCGCTGTACCGTCGTCGAACTTGACGCCATCCACGCTGCCGGAATAATCCAGAATAACACGGTCGCCCTGCTCTACCGGCCTTGTTTGTTCTACATAACGCGCAAGCTTTTCACGCTCGGCGTCGACCAAAGCGTCTATCTCTTTTTCCTCAACAGTATACGCCCGGCGTACAACTTCTATACCCTTGTATGCGCCCAGCGCCACTTCGGGTTTTACCGCAAATTCCGCCGTGAAAACCACGCCTTCATCCGCTTCTATTTTTTCGATGGATATTTCGGGGCGCTCTACCGGTATGAGTTTGAGCTGCTCGATGGCCTCGTCGTATACATCGCCATATGCCAGCTCAAAGGCATCTTCGTAAAAAGCGCCTTCTCCATACATATTCTCAATCATCTTCTTCGGCGCCTTGCCTTTGCGAAAACCGGGAACATTATACTTCGCTCTTGTCTTGAGATAGGCTTGCTGCGTTGCTTCCGCAAACGCTTCGGCACTTATTTCCATAGTTACTTTTACTTTGTTGTTCTCTAGTTTTTCAAAGGTTGCCATTATGTACCCCATCCTTTTTCTCTTTAAACGCATAAGCGCCCAATATCCGCATTATAGTAGCATATAGCCACAAAGATTGCAACCCAAAAGCAGGAATGATACAATGAGTATATACTTTTGCCAATATTTTTTACCCGAATTTTGCTTGAAATTTTTACTTTCGTTCTTTCACACACATATGGTTCGCTATTTCCAAGGCCACCCAGGCATGACACGACTGCGGCAGCGCTTCCGCTGCCTCCCACTCACCTGTGTCCACTCAACCTTGGCAAGGAGGCATTATGACTTTTCTCGAAGACATTCAACAGCGAATTATGCTTTTTGACGGCGACTTGCAGTCCGCCATGCGCAATACGCACAAACCGCTCCCCGGCGAATGCCTGGAAGAATGGAACTTTATCCGCCCCATGGACATACTGGACGCGCATTCAGCTTTCCTTGCCGCCGGAGCGGATATACTCACCGCCAATACGTTTGGCGCAAACGCCCTGCGGCTTGCCCCCTTCGACCTTGCTGACCGCGCGGACGAACTCATGCAAAGCGGCGTGACCCTGTGCCGCGAAGCCGCCGCCGCCCAAAATCGCCCCGTCTACGTCGCTGCCGCCATCGGCCCCACAGGTGCGGTCTACACCAAAAACGAGCGGATGCCCCGGCAAATCTACGAAGCTTTCTTATCCCAATGCAAGGCCGCCGAAGAAGCAGGCGCGGATTTAATACTTATCAAAACCATGAACGACCTGTGCGAGGCGCGCCTCGCTTTGCTGGCCGCGCGCAAGGCCACCACGCTGCCCGTGCTTTGCAGCTTCACGCTGGAGGCCGATGAATGCACCTATGCCGGCAACACCCCCGAGGCGCTTGCACTCACTTGCTATAAGCTTGGCGCTTCCCTCATCGGCATTGACTGCGGCTTTGGCCCCACCACGCTTTTTAACGGGTATTCACGCCTTGCAGCTGCCTGCCCTCTCTCCACTTTCGCCATACCCGCCGCGCGCGACACATCAAACGCAGCGCAAGAATTGACCACATTGGTGCCCGCAGCCTTTGCAGAAGCTTTCGCGCCGTATCTACACAGCGGCATCGCTGCCGTTGGCGGCTGCTGCGGCGCCAGGCCGGAGCATATCCGCGCGCTGCGCGCCCTCATCGACGCGCAGCACGGCTTTATGCAGCGTTCCGCCTTTGACGGTGAGTTTATTTGTTCCTTGCGCACACGGCTCCCCTTGCAGGCGCTGGAACCATACACCACCTGCTCCCTGCGCGGCATGACTATGACCGATGCCCTGCGGGATATACGGGCGCGCGTCAAAACAGAAACCGTGCTGCATATCGATCTGGATGACTGGACTGCCGAGGATATCACCAAACTGCTGTTCGCCGCGCTGCCTGACTTACAGCAAACGCCGATCGCTTTCCATGTGCACGACGCGCCACAGGCAAAGGCCGCGCTTTTTGCTTATCCCGGCATTGCCGCCGTCTACGCGCATGGCGATACATATGGGGTTTTGAAGACCGTCGCACGGTATGGCGCTGAACTCCTCAGCTAATCTCTTTTTAAAGGAACACAACGCACCGAGCAAACACATCGCCATTATTGTCAAAAGGGCCGCCCGAATGAACTGAACCCCGCAGAGCGGACAGGGGAAAAGGGGCTAGACCTAAAGTAAGAAGATAAACCCAGCTTAACTGAACTGGCGTCGTTTTTCAAGCGGCGTCAGTTTCGTTTTCAACTGAAC
>JAVBPK010000011.1:0-5018 GCA_031549625.1 Eubacteriales bacterium | reverse complement strand
TGGAGCGGGGACGATGGGTCGCCGCCCCATACCCCGCCCAAGGGATACATCCCTTAGGAATCCCATTCCCCCGGCCCACATGCGGGCCTGAAAACCATCAAAAAAGTCAGCGCTAAGCTGACATTTTGCATTCGAACCGTTATGCGAGCGCCTCTTGCGCTTCCACCTGCTGCTGGCTCTGGCCAAACAATCCCTTTTGCCTGTTTGGACGCAGCGCCACCAGGCTGGCAAACACCAAATAGCCAACCGCAAACAGCGCCACGGCTATTACGGGCAAAACGCGCGTACCGCTCGTATCAAACAACCGGCCAATGAGCATGGGCACAACCGCCGCAACGATATACCCGCCCGTCTGCACCACCACCGATGCCGATACCACCTCTTCCGCCGTCTCCGCGCGCAAGGATAGCACCGTCATGGTATATGCCAGGCCCGTACCTATCCCCAGGCCGATGCAAACCGAAGACACGACCCGCAACGCAAGCCCCGCTTCCAACAGCAGCGATAAAATTCCTATTATAAGCAACGCGCACGGCGGTATGATGCAAAACAACTGGTCTTTTACATAATTCATGCAGATCGGAATGCACATCGTGCTCACCATACCAGCTATCTGAATATACACCTGCATATTCCCCGCCTGCTGCACGCTCAAGCCCGCGTTTTGCAAAATGGCGGGCATCCATGCCAACACGCTGAAATACACGCCGGATTGCAGGCCCATGCAAAGCGCCAGCTTCCAAATCATGCGTGAGCGCAGCATTGGCCTCAAATCCCATTTTGGTTTTCGTGCCGTTTCTTTCGCTTCTTTCTCTTCTTTTACGCCCAGCCAGGCCAAAAAAGCCAGAGCCACCGGTATAACCCAGATCAGCAGCGACACCTGCCAGCCCATCGCCTCCGCTACGGGTACGCTCAGGCCCGCAGACAACGATGAGCATATCGCCAGCGCCGCCGTGTATGCCGCCGTCATAACCGCAACTTTATCCGGAAAATGTTGCTTAACAGCCCTTGGCACCAATACATTGCACATCCCCAGCCCAATGCCCAGCATGGCCGTTCCGCCAAAAAGGCCCGCAACGCCCATGTAGGAGCGTATCCATATGCCGCAGCCCACCAAGCCGATGCTGATAAGCTGCGTCCGTTTCACGCCTATGCTGCCGATCAGCAGCGGAGCGCTCACCGCCATCACCGCAAACGTCAGCAGTATGACGGTCGTCAACAGGCCTGACTGCGTGCCGCTAATCCCATATTCGGCCTGCACCCATCCCAGTACCGGCCCCAAGGAGGAAATCGGGCTGCGCATGATGCCGCTCGTAACCAGCACCGCTATCAGCAATGGCAATGTCGTATGCTTTTTCAAGTTGATACCCGCTCTCACCGCATAAATATCTTCCGCCATCCCGCATTCGGCGATGGCAATACGGATATTCTACTCTGTTTTCCCGTTTCCCGCAATTGGTGGAATTTGCGGCGAACTCATTCCTCGTCCGCCCCAAGCACCGCCCTCTGGACATCCGCCAACGCGCAGCCGGCCTGCCTCGCCGCTTTTGCCGCGTCCTCGTATTCCACCTTTCGCTTTTTCGCACCGTAGCCGACGCCTGTTTTCACGCATATTTTCCCAAATGCCGTGTCCTTTTCGTTGAAACTTCTTTCCATCATATATTTTCGCTGCACACACAGCCGTATGCCCAACGTTGCCGTATAGCGGAACATATACGCGGCCATTCCGTCCGCCTGCTTTTCTTCACACAAGCAAACCAATTCATACCCGGGCCGCCCTTTTTTCATCAGCACCGGCACCATATACACATCCAGCGCCCCTTCTTCCAGCAAACGCTCTGCGGCAAACGCCAGCTCTTCGCCGGTCATGTCGTCCAAATTACAGCGCAGTTCCGCTATCGTGCTGTTCGCCTTTTTTGCCGTCCGCTCACCTAAAAAGGCCCGCAAACAGTTTGCGACGGGAAAATTCTTCGTGCCCATGCCGTATCCTGTTTTCTCCAGCCGCATCACGGGCATATCGCCAAACGCGCTCACAAAATGCCGCAGCAGCGCCGCTCCCGTCGGTGTACAAAGCTCGGACTTTATTTCCCCGCCATACACAGGCGCCCCACGCAACAAAAACGCCGTAGCGGGTGCCGGCACAGGCAATATGCCATGCGCGCAGCGCACCTGACCGCTGCCCACATGCACGGGCGATGCCACTATCTCTTCCGCGCCTATTTCTTCCATCAGCATGCAAACGCCCATGATATCCGCCACAGCGTCCAGGCTCCCCACCTCGTGAAAGTGGATATGCTCCACGGGCTTGCCATGCGCCTCCGCCTCCGCTTCCGCTATGCCGCCATAAACGGCCAACGCGTTTTTTCGCGCCGCTTCCGAAACGGGCAACGCCGCAATCAATTCCGTAATTTCCCGCATGCCCCTGTGCTCGTGGGCATGATCGTGGGCATGCTCGTGGGCATGATCGCGCTCATGCTCGTGCTCATGCTCGTGCTCATGCTCGTGCTGATGGGCGTGCTCATGTTCATGTTCATGTTCATGGGCGTGCTCTTCTTTGCCCGCCACCAGCACGGCCACATGCGTGCCCTCAATGCCGCATTTTACCGCGCGCTGCACCCGTATTTCCACGCCCGGCAGCTTTAATTCCGCCATACGCCGCAAAAAAGCCTGTTTATCTTCTATCAGCTCCAGCAGCGCGCCCATCAGCATGTCTCCCGACGCGCCCATGCCACACTCTAAATACAGCGTTTTCATGTCTTTGCCTCCCTACCCTTTAAATCCAGCAAAACTTCATCAAAATCCATTCGCAGCCGATCCATAATTTCTTGGCGCAACGCCAGTGCTTTTATAAACTGTTCGTCCCGCAATTGCAATTTAGCCGCCCGCCCCAAAACGCGCAACCGAAAATCGTGAAAACCCAGCTCCGCCAAGTCTTTCTCGCCACGCTCCGCCCTGCTTAAATCCTCCGCGCGCAAAACCGTGCCCGTAGGTATGCGCGTCGCCAGGCAGGCATATGCCGGTTTTTCCCAGGTGAACAGCCCCGCCTCACGCGAGGCGGCTATGATCTCCCTTTTGCTCAGCCCGCACACGCGCAGCGGCGATACCACGCCTAATTCCTGCAGCGCGCGCATGCCCGGCCTGTCCTCCGCGTCGTCCGAAGCGTTTGTGCCATCCGCCAGCAGGGTATATCCGTCCTCAGCCGCTTGGCTGATAAGCTGCGAAAACAGCCTTTTTTTGCAATAATAGCAGCGCAACGCGCTATTCGTGGCGATATCCGCATCTTGCAGCACATCGTCGTTTAAAACTGTAAGCCGCACATCCAGCTCTTTTGCCAGCCGTTCCGCGTCCCTTCGTTCAAACGCGGGCTGAAAAGCCGTTTGCATGAAATATGGCCGCACGTCCGCGCCGCAATGCTTCGCCATGTATAATAAGTAGGCAGAATCGGTTCCGCCGGAAAACGCCAGTGCCAGTTTGTTATGCCGCGCGAAAAATTCTTCCAGTCTCATAGCCCCACCTGCTCCATCCGTTCTTCATTCAGTAGAAGGGATACTTCTCCCTCCATACATACACGGCCATCCCGCACAACAACCACGCGGCTGCACACATCCGCCGCAAACGCGCTGTCGTGCGTTGCAATAAGCATAGCCTGCGGCAGTTTTTTTATCAAGCCCGCCAAATTGCGCCGCGCCCGTGGGTCTAAAAAAGAGGTCGGCTCATCCATCAGCAGCACATCCGGCTCCATAGCCAACGCCGTCGCTATCGCTGCCAGCCGTTTTTCGCCCAGCGACAATTTCACAGGCGAGCGCTCCATCAAATGCTCACAATGCAGCAACTGCAGTGCCTCGCGCGCGCAGCGCTGCGCCTCCGCCTCGCTCAAGCCCCTGTTGCGCGGGCCAAACGCCACATCTTCCAATATGGTGGGCATAAACAGTTGGTCGTCAGGGTTTTGAAACACCATGCCGATCTTCCCCAACGCGTTCTTTTCCGTTTGCTTTGTAAGCGCTTGCCCGTTCAGCAGGCGCTCGCCCGCCTCCGGCTTTAGTATGCCAACCAGCGCAAGCAACAGCGATGTTTTCCCCGCCCCATTTGCCCCCGCCAGCGCTACCTTTTCCCCCGCGCAAAGCGCGAGGTTGATCGCATCCACCGCCAATGTACCGTCGGGGTACCGCACGCTTAATTCCTTTACCGTTAAAGCCGCTTCGCTCACTTGCCGTACCATCCAATCCCTGCCAGCGCCGCGCATATCCCCACAGTATACAACCAATCGCGCACCACAAAGCGTCGTTTTTCTTCTTTGCCCGTACTTCCTCCGCCATAGCCGCGGCAGCGCATCGCAGCGTACACGCGCTCCGCCCTGTCAAACCCTCGAAGCAGCAGCTGCCCGATAAAGCTGCCCGCGTCCCGCAGCTGTATGCCGCGCCGCCCCGCCCGCAGCCGGTATGCCACTGCCATCGTGTTAGCCTCCTCCACCGCCAGCCCGATATAGCGGTATGTCATCTCAAACACCGCCACCAGCGCCGCCGGCAAACGCAAACGCCGCGCTTGCGACGTCAATTCCCGTAAAGGCGTGTTGCCTACCAAAATGAGCACGGCCGACACGCACAAATACACGCGCAACACCAGGCTAACCATGCCGAGCAAACCCTCGGACACCGCCAGCCCGTTTATCCATAGCGCCGTTTGCCGTTCCAGGAAAACATTCGGCAAGCCCACAAGCAGGCAAAAAGGCAGCGCCACCGCCGCCCGTTTTGCTATCATATTTTGCGGAATCCCGCTCATACCGGCCAGCAATGCCGGGTAACACAGCAATACCAGCAAGCGAGGCAGTTCCGTTTTGCCCTGCGCCGCCACGGTAATAATAAAGGCCAGCGTCGTCAGCATTTTCGCCAGCGGATGCAGGCGGCGCATCGCATCGTCTCTGTTCGCGAGCTGTTCCAGCGCATAGAGTTCCGTTGCTTTGCTTCTCACACTACACAGCCTTTTTCGCCTTTTTCGTTTTACTTATAATCGCTCCCGCG
>JAVBPK010000129.1:0-35475 GCA_031549625.1 Eubacteriales bacterium | reverse complement strand
AAGCCATCCTTTACGAATGACGATAGCCTGAAAAGATGCTCCATCTGGCCGTCAATAAAATCATCGGCTGCTGGGAATGCTTTTACACAAAATATTCTGAGAGGCAGGACGCACCTATCCGATCGAGTATTTCACACGTTCTTTGCTGTTCAATGTATGGCGAAGAACCGCTTCACACAAGGCTTCCTCATCCTCATCGATTATGGCTTTAACAATCTCAATATGCTCCCTCGTAGAAAGAATAATTTCCTCGGGATCGGGACATTTCTGTTCCTTGATCCATCTGACGCGGGTACTGTGCTGGCGTAAATTTATAAGAATGGATTTCATTATATCATTATCAAGGTATTCGTAATACAGTTCATGTACGGCAAGATCCGAATGAATATAGCTGTCTGAGTTTGCTCCGCCGTTCATTATCCCATTCAGTTCATCAAGCACAGCCAGCGCTTCTGATTTGGGAATATTATGCACAGTTTCTCTGGCGGCAATCGGCTCAAGTGCAATTCTGCACATCCAAATATTATCAACGATTTTTTGTGAAACTTTGGAGACGATCGCGCCCTTTCGGGGGATGATTTCCACAAAACCATCCCTTTCCAGCATATTAAGGCCTTCCCTGATTGGCGCTCGGCTTATGTTCATAGATTGGGACAGCTCGTCTTCCGTAATACGCTCTCCAGGTTTTAGCTCACCACGTATAATCATATTGTGAAGCATATCGTATACAAGCTGTTTCAAGGAAGGTTGGTTTACCAAATCAAACTTTTTGTCGAGCATCCGTAAACATCAAAGCGTTTCACTTTGATCCTTTCTTCATATATTGTGAATATAGTAACATGGACGAATATCAAAGTCAACTGTCGACGATATATGTGCTTTGTGACTCCGGAACATGCGTGCTCTGTGGCTTTATTGCAAATTATCTGCCGCTTGCGCAAAAGAAATAGCGCAGGCCGGCCTCCGTCTTCGTTGCCTGCGTAGCGCCCTATTTGCGCAGCGTACGCTTGATTCGCCTCCAGCTTCGCTCGCTGCGCCTGGCATCTGTTTCTTGACAGGCCAACTTTTGGGACACGGCAAAACGGTTATAAGCGTTAAAATGCTACCGTTCCTTTATATCGCTTCCCTGTCGTATCTTAATAGAAAGCATCAAATTCGCATCATAAGCCGAGTTGATCTGTGATATCCGCGTGAATAAATGTTTATGCATACGTTCCTTTGCCAATAGCGGGTCACGCCTTTCAATCGCTTCCACCACATGGAAGTGATCATTTGCGCTTTCAATGAGCTTTTCTTTTTCAACATAGGCGTTATACTCGTTGTAAACGCCTGAACGAAGCTGAGAAAGTATGGAGCAGATCAGATTTTCAAGTATATCGTTCTGGCTGAATTTTGCTATATTTGCGTGAAAATCAAAATCATTCCGTAATCCGGTTGGGTCGATAATAACCGATTCGGCTATGGAGCAAGCTTTCAGGTGTTCGATCTCTTCCGGCGTACAACGAAGTGCCGCGTAATAGGCAAGCTCCGGTTCAATGATCAGCCTGGTTTCCAAACACTTTTCAATGGATTTGTTCGCTTTGAGCTTTTCAAAGAATCGAATACTGTAAATGCTTGTCATGGCGTTTTCAGAGACATGCGTCCCCTTTCCCGTCTTGCCGTCTAATACGCCATAGTTTTCCAATACCTTCAACGCCTCACGCATGATATTACGGCTTACGTCAAAGGATGCTGCTAATTCGATTTCATTCGGGAGCTTTTTGCCCGGCTGCCATTCACCGTTTTCTATGAAACCCAAAATCGCATCGATTAATTGCGTACCGAGCGTGACCTTCTTCACTTCTAAAGTATTCAAGCATTCCTCCTGTTGGATAGTACCACCCTATTATAGCATAAAAAATTGTTAAAAAAGTACTTCAGTGTGGCAAAAATGAGTCTTGTCATGTTTGTATGATTGTAGTACAATTGGACAATAAAATAGTATCGCCTTCGTCTTATACTCACTTTTTAATATGAAAGCAACCTGTCCATGTCTTACACTGTATGTATAAGCGTGTATTTGGCATGCTCAGGATCACATAGATAAATTCAAGCTCAGGGGGGATCATATTTTTATGAATACAACTACCTTAATTCTGATCGCTACGTTTATTGTTGTAGCCGTCACCATTATCCCAACGTATATTAAAAGCAGAAAAGCAAAGACCTCCGAGGAGGACTGGGCTGTCGCCAATCGCAGCCTGCCCATCTATGTGGTTGTCGGTACGCAGTTTGCGAGTGCCATGGGTGGCGGCATTCTCGTAGGCCATGTCACAAATGCTTATCGAAACGGGATTGGCGTTCTCACATATGGCATATTAAGCTTATTGGTCTTTCTTGTGCTGATGGTAATTGGCAAGTGGCTGCGCAGGAATAATTTTTCGACCGTACCTGAAATCCTTAAGCGGTTTACAAACAACAGCAAGCCCGCAACCATCGTAGCCGCAATCATGACCATATTCGTGCCTTTTGGCTGGGTGACTTCGCAGATTACGGCATTCGGAAGCATATACAGCCAGATCACAGGCC
The DNA here is from genome assembly GCA_031549625.1 of Eubacteriales bacterium. Taxonomy (GTDB): domain Bacteria; phylum Bacillota; class Clostridia; order Christensenellales; family CAG-138; genus JAISXK01. The sequence goes on along the minus strand of JAVBPK010000129.1, from coordinate 32,907 downwards.
TCAATTACAACATGTTGTGCGTCGTGTTTTGCGCAATCAGCCTGCTGTTCATCATGCCCTCTGGCCTTAAAACAGTAGCCTGGACGGATTTCTTCTTTTCCTGCTTTATGATCTTTATGTGCGTCGTAACCGTTTTTAAGGTTACAGGCATGAGTGGAGGCCTTGCAAATATTGCCGTAAACATCGATGATCCGGCGCTGCTGAGTTTTGCGGGTTCCGTCAATAAAATAGGGCCGATGACGGTTTTCCTCTGGATATTCGCCGTGCTGCCCGGCGGCATGACGAACCAGATCTACTTCCAGCGCATATGCGCCATCGATTCGGAAAAAAAGGTCAACACAAGCCTTCTGCTGTCGGGCATCCTCACAACAGTTGCCTTTGGCTGGTCCGTATATATGGGCCTCAACATTCGCAGCATTAACCCCAATATCGAGGGTGGCGCGGCAACAGGCTGGTTCATGAACCAACTTTCCCCGATACTCCTCGCGTTGTTTGCAGCCCTTATTTTCGCAACGCTAATGAGTACGCTCAGCAGCGGCGTACAGTCCACGGTCGTCAATGTCACAAGGGACATCGTAGGCTCCCTGAAACCGGAATACCCGGAAAAGAAAATGCTGCGCCTTTCACGCATCCTTTCTCTCGTCGTTATTTTGGTCGCGTTATTGATGTGCCTGGTCTTCACGGATACCCTGGGCTGGCTTGTCAACACCTATAGCGCGTCCGCGGCTACACTGCTCTGTCCAATCTATGTCGGCTTTGCTCTGCGCAAGAAGAACTTCCTGACGACGCCAGGCCTGATAGCAAGCATGATCGTAGGCGCGGCAAGCTGCTTTATCGCGATGGGTTTAAAATCTGCCATACCGCCTGTCGTGATCGGCATCGCCTGCTCTTTCATCGCCTTAGTCGGTGTAAGCGCGCTTACGAAAAAGACGCTTGTCGCCACCGAAAAGCAATTTGACTAGTCGTCACTAATACAATCTGGAGGAACTTTCATCGTGGAAAAAAGAATAGCAATTATTGGCGCAGGCAATGGCGGCCAGGCATTTGCGGGCTACCTTGGTCTGAAGGGTTTTGATATTTCCATATTCGACGTCATGCAGGGCACGGTAGATACGCTCAACAAAAAAGGCGGCGTAGAGGTTTCCGGCAATTCCGACATGACAGGCTTTGGCAAAATCCGCCTCGCCAGCACGGACATCGCGGAGGTGCTCGACGGCGCAAACGTGGTACTCGTGATACTGCCCTCGATCTATCACGACGACATAGCGGCCAAAATGGCGCCCTACCTGAAAGACGGCCAGTTCGTGCTGCTCAATCCCGCCGCGCCGCTGGGCACCGTAGCGTTCAAAAACGAATTGGTAAAGCACGGCTGCACCGCCAGTGTGCTGCTCGCTTGTTCATCTACGCTTTTGTTTGCGGTGCGGATAGTCGAAAATGGTCATGTGCATGTAAGCGGTCAAAAAACCTGTGCAGGCGCAGCCGCCTTTCCCTCCTCGCGGAACGCAGAGGCACAGGCACGTATTCAAGAGATCATCCCTCAGCTCGTTTTTCAGGACGATATCATTCGCATCAGCCTGGATAATATGAACTTCATGGTTCATCCTGGCCCGGTTATGCTCAACACGGGCAGGATCGAGGGCGGAGTCGATTTCGAATATTATATCGATATGACTCCCGCTCAATGTCGATTGATCGAAGCGCTTGAACGCGAACGTATGATGATCGGCAAGGCCTATGGCCTCAATCTGCGGGAATTCGCGGATGAATTCAAGCACCTTTATGCCACTACAAGCGGCGATACGGTTTATGAAGTGCTGACAAACAACGAGGGATATAAAGGCATTAAGGGCCCCAAAACCATGGAGAACCGCTATCTTCTGGAAGATGTGCCGTTTGCGCTAGCCGCCATTAAAACTCTAGCGGTGATCGCCAATGTGCAGACGCCTTGCATCGATGCCGTTGTAACGCTTGCGCATCAGGTTCTGCCCCACCTCGAAGAGGGAAGAACGATCGAAAACTTAATGCTTTCGGGCATGACGCAAGAAAGCTTCGTTGCAATGTGCCGCGGATAAAACAGAAACATTTAACTTGCTTTTGGGGAATGGCTGCTTTGGCACATGCTGAAGCAGCCATCCTTTTTGTGCCTCGGAAATTTCTATGCATGCCCCTGCGCAATGGGCGACCGTAGCACAATGTATAGGGCGAGCACTCCCATCTTGACAACTACAAAATACTCATGTAAGCTATTCTAGTTAGTTAATACTAACATACGTCGGCGGGCGTTTGTTTTTACCCTTGTAGTTAGTTTATGCTAATTTGCATAATCTTTGAGGATAGTCATGTGTACCATGTGAAACAACGCCTGTCTGCTAATGGCCTGGCCACACCCGGCCCTTTTACCCGACACATGGGCGCTCTGGCAATATTTAGTAGTTGGCCAGTTCTCTGATTGCCTGCGTGCTTGCCATATTGGGTGCGAATAGGCTGGGCAGGGTCATGCTGAAAAAGCGTTTTTTAAGAGCGGGTATCACCTGAAAGGAGCTGACACTATGAACCCTGAAAAAAAGAAAAAGACCGGCACGGCGCGGCTGTTGGAGCTGGCTGCTACCAAAAAACCGCTGATGATCGGTTCGCTGATTCTGTCGGCGCTGGCCTCCATTGCAAGCTTTGTGCCGTACATAGCCATTTACCTGATTGTGCGGGAAGTCCTTGGCGCGCTGTCAGACATAGCAAACGTGAACGGCGCGATGATGATTCAGTATGGCTGGCTGGCGTTCGCCGGAGTGGTGGGCAATATTCTGTTGTATTTTGGGGCGCTTGTCTGCTCCCACTTGGCGGCATTCGGAACGTTGTACGAGCTTAAAGTCAATTTCGCTACACACCTCGCCAAGGTTCCGCTGGGCTTTCATGTCATGGTCGGCAGCGGAAAGCTGCGCAAAATCACCGATGAAAACATCGAGAAAATTGAGGGATTTATCGCGCATCAACTGCCTGACCTTGTGGGGGCTTTCGTCGCGCCGGTTGTGATGATTGTCATCCTGTTGGCAGTGGATTGGCGATTTGGATTAGCCGCAATGGCGGGCGTTATCATCGCCTTTATCCTCCAGTTTTCCATGTACGGCAACGAGGGATCCAAGGCTATGATGGATAAATATCAAAAGTCTATCGAAGAAATGAACAACGCCTCGGTGGAATACATCCGGGGCATTTCGGTCGTAAAGGCGTTCAAACAAACCGTTTATTCTTTTCGCCGCCTGCACAACACCATCAAAGCGTATACCTCCATGGTTATCCCATACACCTTGAGCTGGGAAAATTCCTTTTCCGGCTTCACCACACTGGTCAATAATATCTACCTGTTCCTGCTGCCGGTGGCAATTTTCGTCGGCACGAAAACAACGGACTACGCCACGTTTGCCAGCACCGTCATCTTTTATTTGATCTTTGTCCAGTCGATCTCCAGCATTTTAATGAAGATCATGTATGTCAACGGCAGCGCGATGCGCATTATTGGCGGCGTTGAGGCAATGGACGAAATCCTCGCAGAACCGGAACTTGCCCAACCGTCGCAGCCTAAAACTGTAAACACGCACAACGTGGAGTTTCGAGATGTCACATTTTCTTATGATAAGAACAAAGAAACCGAAGCGCTATCCGGCGTTTCATTCTTGGCAAAGCAGGGAGAAATCACCGCCATTGTCGGCCCGTCCGGCGGCGGCAAGAGCACCATCGCCCACCTGATTCCCCGATTCTTAGACGTAAGTGGCGGTGAAATTGACATTGGAGGCATTGATATTCGTAAGTTGGATACGCACTACCTCATGGATAAAGTCAGCTTTGTGTTTCAAGATGTGTTTCTGTTTAAGCAAAGTGTCATGGACAACATCCGTATGGGCAACCAAAACGCTACAGACGAACAGGTCATGGAGGCGGCAAAGGCTGCCCAGTGCCATGATTTCATCATGAAGCTGCCGAAAGGCTATCAAACCGTTATCGGAACGCGGGGCGTGCATCTGTCCGGCGGTGAAAAGCAGCGCATCGCCATCGCACGGGCAATCGTCAAAGACGCGCCCATTGTCGTGCTGGATGAAGCTACCGCCTTTGCCGACCCGGAAAACGAGCACCTCATCCAGAAAGCGTTTGAGAAGCTCATGAGAAACAAAACCGTCGTGATGATTGCCCACCGCCTTTCCACAATCAGCAGCGCCAACAACATTATTGTGGTGGACGGCGGCAAGGTGATTGAGCAGGGCACACACGATGAACTGCTGAAAAAAAGCGGGAAATATCACGCCATGTGGCATACCTACACAGAAACCGCAAGCTGGCGCATGGCAAACAAGAAGGAGGTGCGCATCAATGCCTAAACTGCAAAAAATGTTTATGCTGACCGATAAGGGATATATGGACCTAAAGGGGGCGATTGCCGCTTGCACGCTGACCAACCTTTCCATGATGCTGCCCTTCGGCGTGATGATTCAGGTCATCATGGAGCTGATTAAGCCCCTCGCCGGCGATGAGATTTCATGGCAAAAAATGTGGCTGCTGCTCGGCGCGGGGCTTGTGGCGGCAATCGTCGTTTTCCTGTGCAACAAGAACGACTACAAAAAAACCTATATCACATCCTACACGCAGAGCGAAAGCACACGCATCGCGATGGCCGAGCATATTCGCAAGCTGCCCATGAGCCTTTTTAACTCCAAGGATTTGTCGGAAATTACCACAAATCTGATGGAGGATGTGGCAACCAGCGAGCATGTCTTAAGTCATGTTATTCCGCAGCTTTTCGCCAACGGGATTTCCATTACCCTTATTTGCGCCATGATGGCCATATATGACTGGCGTATGGCGCTTGCCATGTTCATTACTGTGCCGCTGGCATTCTTCATTGTTGTGTACAGCCGCAGAATCTACGGCAAACTCAATCAAAAACACATGGACGCGAAGCTTGCGGCCTCCGGGCAGGTGCAAGAGTACATCGAAGGTATTAAGGTCATCCGCGCTTGTAATCTGGACGGAGAGAAATTCTCGGCGTTGGAAAAAGCGCTGCGCACCATGAAGCGGCTTGCCATCCAGATGGAGTTCGGTACAGGAATTTTTGTCGTGGGTGCACAGGTCATTATGCAGGCTGGCATCGGCCTTACGGTTCTGCTTGGAACAACGCTTTTAACCAGCGGTCAGATCGCATTTATTCCCATGCTGATGTTTGTGTTGATTGTGGTTCGCATTTATGGCCCCATTCTGGTGGAGCTGACTTTGCTGCCCGAGCTGTTTTACTTCCAGCTTGCCATCAACCGTATGCGCGATCTCATGGCTTTTCAACCCATGGAAGGCGATACCGGCAAGGAAATCCGCAACTTTAACATTAAGTTTGAGGATGTGAATTTCCGCTACAATAGCAGCGGCGAACAGACCATTGCCGATATGACCACGACCATCCCGTCCGGCGGTATCACGGCGCTGGTAGGGCCTTCGGGCAGCGGCAAAAGTACCGTATCGCGCCTGATCGCCCGCTTTTGGGATGTAAACAAAGGAAAGCTAACGGTTGGCGGGATCGATGTAAAAACCATTGACCCCGAACAGCTTATGAGCTACATGAGCTTTGTGTTTCAGGATGTGGTGCTGTTCAACGACACGATCTTGAGCAACATACGCATCGGAAATATGGATGCGACAGACGAGGAGGTCATGGCCGCCGCAAAAGCCGCTTGCTGCGATGAGTTCGTCAGAAAACTGCCGAAAGGTTACGACACCATGCTGGGGGAAAACGGCTCAACGCTTTCCGGTGGTGAGCGGCAGCGGCTTTCCATCGCGAGGGCGCTGTTAAAAGATGCGCCGATTGTATTGCTCGATGAAGCCACGGCGTCCCTCGATCCGGAAAATGAGGCGCTGATTCAACAGGCGATTTCTACCCTGATTGAAAATAAGACTGTTATCGTGATCGCGCACCGCCTGCGGACGATTACCGGCGCGGACAAAATTATCGTGCTGGATAAAGGCAGGATTGTGGAACAGGGCACCCACGAGGAATTGAGCAGGCGGGATGGTTTGTACCGAAGGTTGTTCACCATTCAACAGGAAAGCCATGGATGGAGCGTGGGCGCGTGAGCACTTTTAACTACAAATTAGCGTTTCACTGTGCGCCGACGCTCGCGGGAGTAAAGCCGGCGAACTTGATATCAATACCCATGAAAGAATGGGGTGCTATGAAGGACGGTCTTGCCCGAAGCGGGCGCGTGTTCGGCGGCAGACAGATTTATTTCCGCAGGCTTGATAGCTGTGATCGCCGCGTTTTGTTGCTGATATATCGGCGTGATTTACTCGCCACACATCTCGCATTGCCAAAAAGCCGCCGGATTTTAGAGGAGCATGGCTACGATGCGGATATGACGGTCGGAAGGCAGCTAAACAAACTTTCCGAACGTATCAAACAGGCGGGCAGCTTTCCTCATGAGATTGGTATATTCCTCGGCTACCCGCCCGAAGATGTGCAAGGTTTCATTGAGAATCATGGCAAAAATTGCTGCTTATGCGGATGCTGGAAAGTTTATGGCGACCCAACGAAAGCAAAGCGTTTGTTTTCACTCTATGAGCACACCCGTTGCTATTTCTGTGAGCGTGTGCTCCGCGGAGAAGAAATACATAATATTCAATATGGAGGTATCGCGTAATGGAAAAGGTATTGGTTGTTTATTGGTCAGGAACCGGCAATACAAAACGCATGGCCGAAGCTGTCGCCGAGGGTGCAAAGGCGGCTGGCGCGGAGGTTTTACTCGCCGAAGTAGGAAGCATTGCTGCACAAACAGCTCTGGAACATACACGAATTGCCCTCGGCTGCCCAAGTATGGGGGCCGAAATGCTGGAGGACGGCGAAATGGAACCTTTCTTCACAGAGATCGAATCAAAGCTGTCCGGCAAAAACGTTGCCTTGTTCGGTTCCTATGGTTGGGGCGACGGTCAGTGGATGCGCGACTGGGAGGAACGAACAAAAAAAGCGGGAGCTTTTCTCTGCGGCAGCGAAGGGGTTATATGCAATGAGACGCCAGATGATGATGGACTGAATGCCTGCAAAAAACTGGGCGAAAGTCTTGTGGCAATGTGATATATAAAAGAACATGGCAGAGAACTGTTCCCTGCCATGTTCTTTGCTTTGAAATTACAGAAAGGAAAAATAACACATGGATTTATATGACAGCATTTTTGTTCGGAAGTCTGTACGCAAGTTTTCAAACATGAATCTTTCACATGAACAACGCGCTATGATTATGAGTTTTATTGAGAAAGTCAGGCCTTTGTCCCCCGACATTAAAACCAAAATGATGATTGTCAACCCCGCGGAAATCAAAGGCATGATGGCGATTAAGGCCCCGCACTACTTGCTGCTTTATTCGGAAAACAAAGATGGATATCTCCTGAACGCGGGATTTCTATTACAGCAGGTTGATTTGTTTCTTTCAAGTGCCGGAATAGGCAGTTGCTGGCTTGGAATGATTAAGCCGAAGGCCACCTTTGTGGATGGGCTTGATTTTACCGTTATGTTGGCAATCGGCACGTCGCAAGAGCCGATTCACCGAAAAAACTTGTCTGAGTTTAACCGCAAATCGTTATCTGAAATATCCCGCGGCGATGATCCGCGATTGGAATGCGCGCGGCTTGCACCATCCGCCAGCAACAAGCAACCGTGGTATTTCGTTTGTGACAAGGGTGATATCCATGTTTACAGGAAAAAGCCGGGTGGTCTTATGGGATCAATCTATGATCGCCTGACGCAATTCGATTTGGGAATTGCCTTGTGCCATCTGATGCTGGTCAGTGAAAAACTAGGGTGTCCGTTCGTCCTTGATAGGCTATCCAATCTGCCTGCAATGGGCGACTACCTTCCTGTAGGCGCTTTACAGGGATAAATAAGAAAACAGGGAGCATGACGGCCAAACGGCCATCACGCTCCCTTGATTTTGCTGTGCGTTTCGCATCTTACCCACGCGCCCCCCCCCCTCAGCCACAATAATAGAAAGGCATACCACGTCATTCAAAGCCGCCCCAGATGGGTTTTCCAACCACATCCACACCTTTTACATACACTTTTGCGCTTTGAGCGATACTTTAAGCATCCCGCCACAATCACACAAAAGCTCCGTTTGCGCCCATGCCCGTAACAGCGGCACAAAGGCCTCTGCATGATTTGTGTTTGGCGTAGAAGTATGTGTGCTTTCGTAGTATAATAATTATGAATAATCAAAATGCTGCTTGTAAATCGAGAGCAGCATTTCGGCTATAACACAAACTGAATAGCGCGGCACAATATGCTGCGTTCGTGCGGCCAGGCAGGCGCTGCGCAGCTGCCGTCGGTAACCCTAAAAGAAAAGTCCCCGCACAGCAAGAGCAAATCTGCACAAATCCCCCGCCTACGAGAAAAACAGGTGAAAAACATGGAAAATGAGCGCGCCGTAAATCCCGATATCCTGATGGTGTTTCATAAGCTGCCCGCCGCTTACCCAATATACGAAGCCGCGGAGGCAAAAATCCTCTCGGCCTTTCCGGGCATCCGCGTCAAGGTGAGCAAAACGCAGGTCAGCTTTTACAACAAGTATCTTTTTGCCGCGCTGTGGCCGCCTCTAAGAAGAATCAAGGGCAGGCCGGGGCTCTATATCGTTCTTACTTTCGGCCTTGGATATCGTGTGGAGCATCCCCGTATCGTGGAGTCCGTGGAGCCATATCCCGGCCGCTTTACGCATCATGTTCTGATAGCGGAGCCGGAAGAAATGGATGAGCAGGTTATGAACTGGCTTCAAGAAGCGTACGATTTTTCGATGAGCAAATAATCTAAAACGAGGTGGTAACTTGAATAAATTCCTTAAACCTGCCGTACTGCTCCCCATTCTTCTCGGAGCGGTAGTCGGATTCTCGCTGTTTGTCCTGGGTGCCGCAGATGACGCCCCAGGCCTCTGCCTCATCGGGCTTGCGGCGGCATTCCTGCTAATCATGTGGGGTATTCACAACGCAGGCGTGATAAAAAGAGGTTTATTCGCGCCAATACTTCTGTTCTGTTTCGGAGCGGGCGGGATAGTTCTTTCTATTGCCATGCTGTTTGACATCGAGTTTAAGGATTCGCCGGGTTTACCGCTTATCGGGATAGCGCTCGGAATCGCACTGATCGTCGCCGGAGCAATGAGGCTCAGGATAGTAAAAACAAGAGAGTAATGAGGAGGGGATATTCAATATGACGAATGAGGTTTTGCGTGTAATCAACAAGCGCCGCAGCGTTCGCGCCTTTGCGCCGGAACGCATCGGCGGCGAAGATCTGAAAGCCATCGTCGAGGCCGGGCAATACGCTCCCAATGGCGGCGGTGAGGCGTGGCACTTTACCGTAATCCAAAGAGCAGAAATACTTGAGCGGCTGAACCTGTTGGCAAAGCAATATGCCGCGGAAAGCGGCCTGCCCTGGCTGGAGGATTTGGGTCGCAACGAAAATTTCCATAGCACGTACCATGCGCCGGCTGTTATACTCGTATCAGGCGATGAACAGGGCTATTGTTCCGAGTCTGACACGGCGGCGGCGACGCAAAACATCCTGTTGGCTGCTGAAAGCCTTGGCATCGCTTCCTGTTGGGGATATTTTGTTACGCAAGCTTTTATAACAGACGAGGGCAAAGCCTTGCGGGAGGAACTTAATATCCCCGCGGGCTACCGCGTTTACACATCCGTTATGCTCGGGTACAATGCGGGGGAAGCGCTTCCGGCGCCACAGCGAAAACCGGATACCGTAACCTACATTCTCTGATGAACGAACGCCGGCAAAGGAGGGGCACAGCAAGATGGCAAAACCGAGGGCATATACCATGATTTTCGCGCGCGTCTACCCCATGTATATTGAAAAGGCTGAAAAAAAAGGGCGAACGAAAGCGGAGGTTGACCAGATCATTTTCTGGCTGACAGGATACGACGAAGAAAGCCTGTCAAAGCAGATTGCCAGCCAAACGGACTTTGAGACCTTTTTTGAAAACGCGCCGCTGATGAACCCAAATGCTCCCTTGATTACAGGGATGATCTGCGGTTACCGCGTTGAGGAAATTGAGGACAAGCTGATGCAGAAAATGCGCTGGCTGGATAAGCTGATTGACGAACTTGCCAAAGGCAAAAGCATGGACAAAATATTAAGAAAGCCATAATAAACCCGTATTGCCCGCAACGCAGGGCAAACCAACAAATTATTTAAAAGGAGAATAAGCCATGAGCAAAAACTTTTCATTGTTTATCAATTTTGACGGCAATTGCCGCGAAGCCATTGCGTTCTACACAAGCGTATTTGAGTCCGAGGTGCAGGATCTTATGACCTACGGCGAAATGCCGCCCGATCCGAATTTCCCATTGTCCGACGAGGACAAGGAGCATGTGATGTACAGCTGTGTACCCATTTTTGGGTGCAATGTTATGTTTTGCGACGTTCCTGCCAATATGCCGCTCACCAAGGGCGATCACATCAGCCCCACTTTGGGAACGGACGATAAAGACGAGATTCGGCGCTTATTCGCTCTCTTGAGCGAGGGCGGTGAAGTGCTTATGGACTTGGATAAGACGTTCTGGAGCGAGCTTTACGGCATGGTACAGGACAAGTATGGCGTTATTTGGCAGCTATCCCATTACAGCGACGATATGCTATAATCATCAGCGCGAGCGGTGAGGCGGCAGAGCAACGGCTTTGCCGCCTGCTCCGTTTAGCAGGGTGCTCACTCTGCACGCTCTATCCGATGCCGGGTTTTTTCATAGCGCTTGTTGTAATCGGTGCAAAAGAGGATATGGAGGCCAGCCTTGTTATGCCGACCTGCGACGAGAGCATACAGGCGCTGATGGGCGGGCGCTGGCTGATGATTCCTGTCACCAATCACATCATCCTGGACGACGTAAAACGGCTGATTCAGCTGCGGAGAAAAATAAAGAGGAAAGCGTAGTCATGTAAAGGCAAAAGTATCAACAGATCACATGAAAACGGAAAGGTCAGAGTGCCATGATAACAACGCCTCAGGAATATATCGATTCCATTGCCGAGCCGGGAAAAACGTGGTTAATAGAGTTTTTCGACTACATGAAACTGCATCACGGCGAAATAAAGCCTGTGATGTTCCGCCAGCGCCCCATGTACAAGGTCGGAAAAAGCTATGTTATGTTTACGGCGGCGAAAGAATACTTCTCGGTGCACACGCTGAACTTTGAGCTGATTGAGGAATGGAAAAGGCAGTTGCCGGGGGCAGGAAACGGCAAAGGCTGTGTGAACGTCAGGTATACGAATATCGACGCCAAGCCTGTTTTGAAAGCGATGTGTGACAAGGTCATCGCCGTCAACCAGTCGCCCAACGCGCCGGCTGTGGATATTGTTCCGGCCTTGCCCTATGACGAACAACTCGACAAAGCATTCTCGCTCAGCAAAGCCAAATGGAAACCCCTGTATCTTGAACTGCTTCGTTATGCAGAACATGCGCTTCCCGCGTTTCATGAGTACTTCCCGGCAGTCGGCGTTTTATGGAAGCACACTTCGACATTTGCCGGAATCAAATGCACGCAAAAGGCCATGCAGATAGAAATGTATGCCGACAGGCTTCACCCTGAACGCAATCCCGTCAAGAGTTTGAAGACTTCCGCAAACCGCGTCATGCACCTGATTGAAAATACCGATCGTTCCGCCTTCGGCCTGCTAATTGAGTGGATGAACGAATCGTATTATTTAACGATGAAATAATAATACCCTATGAATGAATCAGCGTTTACCTAGTCCCTGCTCCGCTTCTTCAAGACATAAAGCGAGAGCAGCCCGGCTAAAGAGAGATATAGAAACAATATACCAAGGATTAAAGAAACCACATCGTTTTGCAATGCGCCATTTTCAACATAGCCTGTATGCCAATTGGCATACAGGCTTGTGGCTGTATTTGCGGCGCCCAACACGAAAAACAGGACAAGGCCCGCTGCTTTGTTCCGCGTGTGATTGCCGATATAGGCATCTTTGAATAAGCATACCGACACAAAATAAGCGGTGCTGACCGACACAATTATCATGGCCTGAACGATAGGCGTTGCCCACATATAATGATCGCTAACCATGCCGTTTATAAAAACCATGATTAAGAGCAATATCAAGGTTTGAAAAGAAACCCTGTATCTTTTCATCAGCTGATATTCGTCAAAGTTATTCTGTTTCACCGTCATCGCCTCCAAACAAATCATCCAGCGATTTACCCAACACTTTGCATATTGCCTTGCAAAGCTTAATTGTCGGGTTCCATTCGCCTTGTTCTATCGCATTCATGGTTTGCCGAGAAATGCCTACTTTATCGGCTAAATCTTTCTGTGTCATATCAAGCTCCGCGCGGGCCACTTTGATCATTATATTTCGGGGCATATGTACACCTCCAATATAAATATGCGCCTTTAAAAACAAAATGTCAAGTATTGTATACATATATTAAATTATATACGAATATTGGTGGGGAATGCGGCAGTTCTCGCATCGCGTTCTCGCGCCTCATCCCTTACGTTCCTTTGCGCCTGACGCGGCGGCGATGCATCGCGCAGCCCGGTTTTCGCATCATTTTCATCAAATCCGGTAGCGCCCTTTACCGGTCGCTCAGACTTGCGTATTTGGAGAACAAAAAATTTTATCGCCTTATTGACAACGTGTTCTTATTAGTATATAATCTTATTAAAGTAATCGATTGCAATTGAAGGCGGATAACTATGAATAAGCGCAACACCGTGCAGCGGGCTTTGGTGCTTGAAACGGTAAAAGAACTGCGGTGTCACGCCACCGCTGACGAGGTTTATCACGCGATCATACAGAAACACCCCGATATCAGCAGAGGGACGGTATATCGAAATTTGAACCTCCTGTCCGATATGGGCGAAATCCGAAAACGTGAAATGCCGGGCGGGGCCGACCGCTATGACCATCTATGCCACGATCATTATCACGCAAGATGCACAAAGTGCGGCCGTGTCTTTGATGTTGAAATGGCGTTCATCGCGGATTTGGAAAAACGCGTTCAGGATGCGCGCGGATTTCAGTTTACAGGCCATGATATTATTTTCAAGGGCATTTGCCCTGCATGCAATAAGTAGATAAGTTCATGCGTCTGTCGCCAGCAAGAACAACCGGCCGCACGTGCGCATACGGGAGCACGAACAAACCCCGTAAATATATTTTGAAGGAGAAGATCCATGAGAAGCTTCACTACATTAGACCTGCAATATGCCCATAGATTCTATGGGTTCAAGGGGGAAGCCCAGTATTTACACGGACATACGGGAATCCTGACGCTTGAGGTTGAAGAGACCGTCAACATGGGCGTCAACATGGTATTTCCCTGCAACGAAATCAAGAAAACCGCTTGGGATGTATTGCAAAACTTTGACCACGCGCTGATTTTGAGAGAGGACGACCCGCTGCTTCCCGCCATTCTTGGTGTTTATGAAACGCAGGGCATCAAGGACGGAGCGCCCACAAACAAACAAAAGGGCCCCGCTTTCAAGACGGAACTCGCGACAGCGTATCCCGAATGCCGCCTGGTGGTTACGAAAGAAACCATGACTGTCGAGGGCATGATCAAAATCGTTTACGATCTGCTGAAGGATAAACTAAACATCGTTAAGATTACCTTTACAAGCGGCGTAAATGGCGCCACGCAGGAATATGCTCCCCACAAAGAAACAGACCGCTGCCCATTGTGCGGCATTGCGCTGAACGAAAACGGTGTATGCCCCAAATGCGGATACAAGAAATAGCCTGTTTTGCGTTGCGTTCACCCCGCTCGCGACAGGAGCATGGCTTTATAAACCATCCATCTTCTAAAACCGACATTTCCCCGCCGTTTATATGGACGGCGGGTTTTCTTGTTTCGGCCTGTTTGCCCTTGTTTTTGAGGATGCAATGGGTGTATGATAATCTCCAAAGCTTTGAAAAGAGATGATGAAATGAGCGAATTATCGAGTTTGCCGAACGTCGGCAAAGTGCTTGAAAACAATCTGAAAGCTGCCGGCATATCTTCAGCGGAAAAATTAAGGGAAATGGGAACAAAAGAGGCTTTTATCCGCATCCGCATGATAGACGGCGGGGCGTGTATCCAAATGCTCTATGGCCTGCATGGCGCTGTTGTCGGGGTGAGGGATAATGACCTTCCCAAAGAAACAAAGGATGAGCTAAAACAGTTCTTCAAAAGCCTCTGACCGCGTTTGGGATGCGTTAACTTTCCCCGGCAAAACGGTAAAAGGAACGCAGATTCCCGCGTTCCTTTTTTTGAGCAGTTCAGCTTGCTCAAACGCTGTTAATAGCCCGATGTTGGCTGCGCGTCTACATCCTGCACGCCAGCGCCTTGAATTTCCGGCACTTCCGGTTGCTTGTTTTTTTCCGTCTTTTGTTTTTTGTTGCTTTGTGTGCCGTGCGGTTCGCTGTTATCCGGACGGCGCATGCCTGCCTTTGCCATGTTCGTTCCCCTTATAGGTTAGTAGGTATAGTCGTTGTTGGATTGTTTTTTCGCGTTGCGGTTCTGGTTCTGGTTTTCCTGCGTATTTGGCTGCTGTCCGTTCGATTTGTTTTTACGCGCTTGTTTGTTGTCCATTTGGCTGTCCTTCGTCACGTTTGTCCCTCCTTTTTTTGCTCCATGCATGCATGGCAGCTGCAGTTTTTGATATCGGAAGTTATAATCCGCCTGTTTGTAGTATCAGCAAAAACATGATTTTATTGAATGGAAATTACCGCCAAATTTTTCTGTTTTGGCGGCTTAAAATGCACTTGGATATAGAAGATATAAAAAGCTTCGCGATACAAATCGCGGACTTGAGGCAGCTTACGCGCCGGGCCTAAGGCAGCTTCATTGCCTTCTTCACGACGGCGCGCATGGGCCGGTAGGGGAAGCTTTCCAACGCTTTCGCGGCCTCGCCGAGCGAGGCGCGGATGGAAATGCTCTGGGGGCAATGCTTTTCGCATTTGCCGCACTGTATGCAGCGCGAGGCCTCATGCTTGTTGGCGCGAAATATATAATTGAATCGTGCGCGAAGCTTACCCATTCCGCCGGCATCGTTGTAGCAGGCAAAGCACAGGGGGATATCCACGCCTTGCGGGCAGGGCATGCAATAGTTGCAGCCCGTACAGGGCACTTTGTATTGCGCGGTGAGGACTTGGCGCGCCTGGCTGTATAGCTGCTCTTGCTCTTCGGAAAGTTCACCGATTTGCGCTTCGGACGCTACGCGGATATTTTCATCCAGCATCTCCATGCTGTTCATGCCGGAAAGCAAGCAAAGCACCTCCGGCTGATTCCAAACCCAGCGCAAGCCCCATTCGGCCGGGGAACGGGCGGGCTCCGCCTTTTTCCACACGGCGGCGGCATCTTCCGGCAGATTTGCAAGGCGGCCGCCGCGCAGCGGTTCCATGACCATCACGGGCACGCCTTTGGCGGCGGCATATCGCACGCCGTCGCGGCCCGCCTGATTGTTTTCATCGAAATAATTATACTGCAGCATACAGAAATCCCAGTCGTACACATCGATGAGCGGCCTGAACTCCTCGAGCCCGCCGTGATAGGAAAAGCCGATGTTGCGGATGGCGCCGCTCCGCTTTTGCCGCTCGATCCAACCAAGGATGCCGACGCCCTTTAAGCGTTCCCATTCCGCCACGCCCGGAAGCATGTGGATGAGATAATAGTCGATATAGTCCGTTTGCAAACGGCTTAGCTGCGTTGTGAATAGCTTATCAAAATCTTCTGCTTTGCGCACGAGATAAGGCGGCAGCTTCGTCGCGATGGAAACGCGCTGGCGCAGGCCGTTTTGGAGGAGGCGCCCCAACAATACTTCGTTGTTTGGATAGATATACGCCGTGTCAAAGTAATTCACACCGTTAGCGATGGCGTGTTCCACAAGCTTTGCCGCTTCCTTTTCATCCTTTGGCAAGCGCATGCAGCCAAAGGCCAGCGTGGAAACGGCCTGCCCGTTGCGCGGATTTGTGCGAAACTGCATGGTATTCCTCCTCATCTTTGCGCCGCGTTGCAGCGGAGTATCTTTGTATGATACCACGAAAAAAAAGCCGGTCAAGCACGAAAATAGGAGAACCCTTCCAGCTGGGCCGTCAATTCCTCTTTGCTGCGGATCATGCGCATATGCGCCCAGTGCGCCGGGTACAGCGCGTGGTAGCGCGCGGTGGAAAACCGGCTGTCTATCAAAAGCACCATGCCATAATCCGCTTCGGAGCGAATGACTCGCCCGGCTGCCTGCAGCACCTTGTTCATGCCGGGAAATAGATAAGCGTATGCAAAGCCCTCGCCGTTCTTTTCGTCGTAATAGGCGCGGATCAGTTCCTGCCGCAGCGAAATGCGCGGAAGACCCACCCCCACCACCACCGACCCGATCAACCGCTCGCCGACCAGGTCGATGCCTTCGGAAAATATACCGCCCAGCACGCAAAACCCCACGAGCGTTTCTTCGTTTTCAGCCGCAAACCGGGCCAAAAATGCGGCGCGCGATTCTTCATCCATGGCACTGTCCTGCACAAGCGTTTGCATAGCCGGATACGCCGCCAGAAACGCGCCGCTCACTTCGCGCAGGTATTCAAACGATGGAAAGTAAACGAGATAATTGCCGCGCTTATGCGAAACCGCTTCGAATATCGCTTCGCATAGCGGCAAAACGCTGCCTTGCCTGTCCGCGTATTTTGTGGAAATGCCATGATGCGCCAACAGCAGCATGCGCTCGCTTTCGAACGGAGACGACAGCGCAAGCATACCGTCCGTTTCGCAACCGCCCAGCACTTCTCTGTGATAGGGCAGTGGCGTCAGCGTGGCGGAAAAAAGCGCCGCGGCGCGCGCGTATTCCAATTTTTTGCTTATCACGCCGGTTGGGTCAAGGCAGTATAGCGTGAACAACCTCTCCTTGCCATACGTTTCCGTTATGCTGGCGTAATGCTCGCCATAGCCCGCCGCAATATTCACAAACGCGCGCGCTTCAAAATACAACGCCAGCAGCTCGTGATGCATGGGGTGCCCTGTACGCTGCTCCTGCTGCAGCCAGGGCTGCGCCTCTTTTAAAAAGCCTCGCGCGTGTTCCACAAGCTGCGTATCCAGCTCCTTGCTTGTGCGGGCCTCGCCGCTTTGCGCGTTTGCCGTCTCCTGCATGTATTTGCTCACGGCGGACAACGCGCGCTTCAGCCGTTTCACGATGGCCGTTTTCTCCTTCAAACCCCTGCGCGCTGAATCAAACGCCGCTTTGCCGAGCGACGCCGTATACATATCACGCACGCGGTCGCAGAGATTGTGCGCCTCGTCTATCAAAAACACATATTCGCCGCCGCCTTCCGCAAAAAAGCGATGCAAATACACCACGGGATCAAATACATGATTGTAGTCGCCGATGACGAGGTCCGCCCACTCCGCGGCCAACAGCGAAAATTCATGCGGGCACACCACATGCTGCTCCGCATAGGCACGGATGATATCCGGCGTGATGCAGTCATTTTCGTTTAGAAGCGCCTTCAGCGCATCGTTCACTTTGGCGTAGTAATTGCGCGCATAGCGGCAGTCGTCGGGATTGCAGCTTGCTTCATCCAGAAAACAAATTTTTTCTTTGGCGCGCAAGGTGACGGTTTTCAAGCGCAGGCCGCCGTTCGCTAAAAGCCGCACGGCATCCTCCGCAACGGCGCGGGTCACCGTTTTTGCCGTCAGGTAAAACAGCTTCTCCGCCCTGCCCTCGCCCATCGCTTTTATGGAGGGGAACAGCGCCGACATGGTTTTCCCGATGCCCGTGGGCGCCTGAATATACAGGCGCTTTCTCTTCTCTATGGCGCTGTAAACGGCCACGGCCATTTCGCGCTGGCCTTTGCGGTATCCGGCATACGGAAAAGTCAGCAGCTTGATGCTGGCGTCCCGCGCGGCATGCCAATCACGCGCGAGTCGCAGCCATTCGCCATACGCGCGCAGCAAATCAAAAAAGAACGCTTCCAATTCCGCCTTTGTGAAATCAAATACATGCCTGGCGATTTCCGCCGTCTCCATTTGGTAGTACGTGAGCTGTACGCGCGCCGTTTCCGGCCCGTTTTCCGCTCCGGCCAGCAGCATATACGCGTAACACTTTGCCTGCGCCAAATGCAAATCGCGCAGCTGAAAAAAACGTTCCAGCGGCATCGTGGTCGTTTTTATCTCGTCGACCAGTATGCCGGCGTCTTCACCGACGACCACACCGTCGGCGCGCCCGAACACCTCCACAGGCATATCGTCTATTTGCGCGCTGAGTTTCAGCGACACTTCTTTTTGATAGCCTTCGCCCATGGCCTGCTGCAGCATTCTGTGCGCGCGCGCGCCATCCTGCATGGCAGACGCGTCAACAAACCGGCTATCTATGTCGCCGGTTATCATAATTTGTTCCACAATTTTTCGAACAGGCAGGCGGACGGGCTGCGTCACCGGGCTTTCCTCCGTATGCTTTGCTTTCCCGCTTTCAGGGCAACAAGAATAATCCGGGCTCGGATTGCTCTTTTTACCCTATGGTACTATAAAAGCAGCTGAATGGCGAGAAAAAAGAGCGGCGTTTCCTTGCCGCTCTTCGTCGCGTGTGAAAGTTGTGTTTCGGTCTATTGCACGTGCTTAAACGCCGGTATGCTTTCCACGGCGAATGGCGTTTCCTGATACACGATATAGTTCAGCCAGTTTGCGTATAGCAGGTTGCCATGCGCACGCCAGCTAACCATCGGCTTTTGGGTGCAGTCGTCGTTGGGGTAATAATGAAACGGCGGGTCTATCATCAGCCCCATGGAAATATCGCGCTTGTATTCCAGTTCCAGCGTTTCCGCGTCGTATTCGCCATGGCCGGTTACGAATATGCGGCGGTTATCGCGGCTGGCGGCAATATACAGGCCGGCCTGCTCGGACGCGGCCAGCACTTCCAGCGCGGGATGGGTGCGCAGCTCGCTTATGCGCACCGTGGTGTGCCTGCTGTGGGGCGCGTTAAACACATCGTCAAAGCCACGCATCAAGGGATGCGTTCGGTTTTCCACCGTATGCGGATACACGCCAAATAGCTTTTGGGGCAGTGGTTGTTTGTCTATGCCATAGTAATAGTACAGCGCCGCCTGCGCGCCCCAGCAAATAAACAAAGAAGAGAACACATTCTCACGCGCCCAATCCAGCACCTGTGTCAATTCGTTCCAGTACGCCACGTCTTCAAACGGCATCTGTTCCACCGGCGCGCCCGTGATTATGATGCCATCAAACTGTTCGTGCTGCACTTCATCAAACGTGCGGTAAAAGGAATCCAAATGCGCGCGGTCCGTGTTTCGGGGCTGGTAGCTTTTGGTGCTAAGCAGCGTGACTTCCACTTGCAGCGCCGTATTGCCGAGCACACGCAGCAGCTGTGTTTCCGTCGTGAGCTTCGTGGGCATCAGATTCAGCACCGCGATGCGCAGCGGGCGAATATCCTGCGTGCTGGCGCGCTGCGGCGTCATGACAAATATGTTCTCTTTGGAAAGTGTTTCTATGGCCGGCAGGCCTTCATGGGGAATGTTTACGGGCATGTTCTTCTCTCCTATATTTCACATTTTTGCGCGGCTATCAGCTGGCACAGGCGGCCAACGCCTGCTCGATATCCGCGATGATATCTTCCTGGTCCTCCAGGCCTGTGGAAAAGCGCACGAGATCCGGCGGCGAACCGGCGGCAATCAACTGCTCTTCGCTCAGCTGCGAGTGTGTAGTGCTGGCAGGATGCACCACCATGGAATGCACATCGGACACATTGACGACCAGCGGAATGAGCTTAAGCGCGTCGATAAATGTTTTACCTGCTTCCGCGCCGCCGCGAATCCCAAACGATAGTATGCCGCCCGAGCCATGCGGCAGGTATTTTTTTGCGCGTTCATAATACGTATCGCCCGGCAGATCGGGATAATGCACCCAGGCCACTTGCGGATGTGTTTGCAAGTATTTGGCCACGGCCAGCGCGTTTTCGCAGTGCTTTTTCATGCGCAGGCTGAGCGTCTCCACGCCGAGTATAAACAAAAACGCGTTAAAGGGCGAAAGGCAGGCGCCTGTGTCGCGCAGGATGCACGCGCGCAGCTTTGTGCAAAAGCCCGCTCCGCCAAGGTCGGCGTATACGATGCCGTGATAGCTCGCGTCGGGCTCGTTGAAATCCTTGAAGCGCGGGTTGTTTTTAAAATCGAACGTGCCAAGATCCGTCACGGAGCCGCCCATGGAATTGCCGTGCCCCCCGATATATTTTGTCAGCGAGTGCACCACGATATCCACCCCATGCTCTTTGGCTCGGAAAAGATACGGTGTGCCGAATGTGTTATCCAGAATAACGGGCAGGCCGTTTTCGTGCGCCACCCGCGCGACCATTTCAAAATCGGGAATATTGATGGCGGGATTGCCGATGGTCTCGATATAGACGCAGCGCGTTTTTTCGTTGATGGCTGCGCGCAGTTCCTCTTCGCTTTCCTGATTTACCCGGCGCACCGTAATGCCGTACCGCAGCGCGAAACGCTGAAACAGTAGCGTATATGTCCCGCCATACAGCGCGGAGGCCGCAACAACCTCGCTGCCGCTTTCGGCCAGGTTTTGTATGGCGGCGAATATGGCCGCCATGCCGGAAGCAAAGCAAACCGTGGCCGCGCCGTCCTCCAGCGCGGTTAACCTGTCCTCAAGCACGGCGGTCGTCGGGTTTCCGATGCGCGTATAGATATGCCCGGGTTTTTCCAGCGCCATTTGCGCGCGGGCGTCTTCCACATTTTCATACTGGTAGGCCGATGTTTGATAGATGGGCACAGCCATAGCTCCCGTGATGGGGTCCGGCTTATAACCCGCGTGTACCTGGAGTGTGTCAAATTTGTAGTTTTGCATGCGCAAACCTCCTGTAATGATATTCTTGCTGCCCGCTCTTTGGGCCTGTGGGATACAAAAAGCCCTGCTTCGCGTCTTGCGGAGCAGGGCTTGAGAAAGCCTTTGCCGAACCGGCTATGCCGGCATTCGCAACACGCAAAGCGGCGCGGAACGCATCATCATTCCGCGCATGCACATCATCATGGCGCCAGACATTTGCTTCATAAATGCATTCCTCCTTTTTCGCGTATTGTGATTTGGCTGACACGAAACCGGCTTTCCGGCACGCATCATATTAGTTGCATACTAATATAGCTTGTGAAGCTTGTCAAGTAAAATATCTACGCGCCAACCCTTTTTCGCCTGGCCACACGCGCTGAAAGCATATCCACGCTTGCGCCGCGACTGTGGCTTTGATATAGTTAGTACTATACAGAATTTGCTTTTTTGAGCGCAAAAAACCGCTCTTTCTCGAAATAATTTCATGCGGAGGCTACACATGATAGGCATTATTTGCGCGCTTGAGCCTGAGGCAAAACGGCTGAAATCCGCCATCCAACGCCCGCGCGCGCGGCAAATCAGCGGCATCGAATACGTCAGCGGGCTTTTATGCAACCAGGACGTAGTCGTCGCGGTATGCGGCATGGGCAAAGTGTTCGCCGCCGTATGCACGCAAACCATGATACTCACATACAAGCCCGATCTCATCATCAACACAGGTATTGCCGGCGCCCTCGTGCCGGAATTAAAGATAAGCGATATCGTGGTGGCCGAAAAAGTGCTCCAGCACGACGTGGATACCTCCGCGCTGGGCGACCCTGCCGGCAGCATTGCGGGGCTTGGGCGTATCTTTTTGCATTGCAATGAACGCGCGGTCGACCTCATGCAGCGCGCGGCCTCCGACCTGGGCAGCCTCAAATGCCACTTGGGCTCTGTCGCCTCCGGCGACCAGTTCATTTGCACAAAAGAACAAAAGGCGGCCATACACGAAACATTTGGCGCTTTGGCCTGCGAGATGGAAAGCGGCGCTATCGGACATGTTTGCTACATGAACGACATTGGCTTCTGCGTATTGCGCGCCATCAGCGACTGCGCGGACGAAAGCTCCAGCATCGACTACAACCGGTTTTTGCAAACCGCCGCGGACATTTCCTGCCTCGTGATGGAACGCTTCCTCTACGAATGGAATTGAGCGCCGGGCGGCGGATTGGAGTTGGAGTAACGGCTCAGAGCCGCGCCCGCCTCGACGAGCAAAGAAATCAAAAGGGGCTGAACCAGCCCCTTTGTTGTTGCCATTATATTTACCTGGTAACCGCTGATTAAAGGAAGGTGGCGGATTTGCGAGAACAACAAAGGCGTCTCCGCCTGCATTAATCAGCGATTACCTAGGAAACCAGATCCCCCTGATGCGCGATCAGTGTGGCGTCATACACGCCTTCAATGCGCAGGAACTTATCGGTGACGACGGTTTCTTCGTCACGCAGGCGTACTTCAACCGTCAGTTCCAGCCCGTCGCGCTGGGCGGTGCGGCTGCGCACACGCGTGCGCGGCAATTGTTTGAGCAGGTTCTTTACAGGGCCGTTCGCGGATTCATGATAGTGCAAAATAAGCAAATAGGGCATGCTGCCGCGCACTTTAAACAAAGTGAGCAATACCATCACCACGCCGATGACGGCGGCGCCTATGAACGCCACATCAAAGAATTGCGCGCCAAGCGCCATGCCTTCGCTGACAGCCCAAAACATAAAGGCGGTATCCATCGGGTCCTTGACGGCGGTTCTGAAGCGGATGATGGACAGCGCGCCCACCATACCAAGGCTCATAGTCAGGTTGTTGTTTATGAGCAGCAGCACCAATGTGGTAACCATAGTGAGCAGTATCAGGCTGAGGTTGAACGTGCGGGAATACAACACGCCACCGAAGGTTTTTTTATAGATGAAGAATATGAAGCCACCTAGAAGGAGCGCCACCAAAAGCGTAACCACGATTTGCATCGGATTAAGCGGGCTGCTGAAAAGAGATTTGATGTTAAACGCCTCGGCTACGGGATCGGCCATGAAACTTGTCCTCCTGCTATTCGTATTTCCGGCACAAGCAGTATTTGCTGATCGCACTGCGTTGCGCGTTTTCAAAGGGTTGTACCAAGGAATGTATATATCCCGGCAAATATCGATTAAATTTTATTTCCATAATCATACCATATTCATCTACAACTGGGTAGGTAGGGATATCGCCGTCAAATAACCGCGTGCTGCGGAACGCTGTGCGCACGTCCATATCGAACGTGACTCGCACGTCTTCCGTTCGCATGACATACGCTTCGCGCCAATAATCGACAAGCACGCGCGGAGATAGATGTTTGAGCAGGAAAGCCGCGTAGGCTTCGCGCGCAAACGGTTCTCCGCGGGAAAGCAGAAAGGAATAATTCCCCTTCAGCAGCGCGTCGGCCTCTTGTCGCGAAAGGCTGACCGAACTTTTTTGTATGTAGGGCCCATGCTTGTGTTTGCATTCCAGCTGAATGGGTGCGTCCTTCAGATTGTATATGCGCAGGCGGTATTTATCCCGCAGGTCGGAGCCTTCTAATTTCTCGTTTAAGGAACCGTCCTGATAATCGTCGAAATACAGGCTGCGAATAAAATACCGGCCCGTTTCCTGATCCGCGTTTGGATCGATATTCATGGTAAGCGCCAGCTTGCGGGACAGCAACTCGTATTCCGCCTTGCTGATATAATACTTTAATTCATGCCGGTATTCCCGTTTCATCCAAACACCTCCTGCATATAGCTGTCGGAAAGGCCCAGTTCGCTTTTAAGCTGCGCCTTTATCACAGCGGGGCGTTGCGCCGCAAACTTGCGTATGGACGCAATGTTGTTTTGGAACGATTCATAGCTGCCAAGCACTTCGCTATGCTGCTTCACATTCATAAACGTCGGGCCGTTGAATTTCTCGCGTTCCCGCTTGATTTCGGGCTCCACATACGCATACAGCTCGTCCACAAGCGCGTTGATTTTGTCTTCCGCAAACACCGTATTCATAATTTCGGCAAAACGGCGCACAAACGCATCGCGCCAGCCGGGGTTTTTCAGCAAAGCATTAAACAGGCCGGAAGCCGCGGGCGTCTGACCGCGCCTGTTTGTGATGGTGGGATGATCCACATTGCTGAACCCCCAGCAAAAATCATAATACACCCATTTCCATTTTCCGCCCGGCAGTTTGTAATACTGGATATTCGCGTAGTCGGAATTGCCGGTGTACAGTTCGCAAATCATATAGTCCATAAAGCTGTTTACATCGATGCGCGCTTCCACATACGCATAGTTTTCCGCTGAGGATAAGTCATGCGATTTAATATATTCCATCAAATCCAGCCATTCTTTGTTGCTGCCATGCGAAACGCGCGTGCTGGCCTTTAGCAGGTCGAGATTGTCCACGTCCGTTATGTTTTCATGCTGGGCCACAAAAAAGCGGCTGCGCTTTTCTTTCAGGAAATACACGCCCCAATATTCGCCGTTTAGATACAACACATACGGCTTGTACGCCTGATACAGAAAGCGCACGTCAGAGCCCTCCAACAGGCCCGTGGAAAGCTCGTCGCGTATTTTGGAACGGTTTTGATCCTGCGCTCCTGCGCGCAATACGAGCGATTTATACTCGGTGTATGGCCGGCTATCAAAAAATGCATACGCAAGACGGTTGCTGCCGTATTCGCCGCGCGCAATGATGTTAAAAGCCTTTTGCGCGCGCCCGCGGCCAAACGCGCCCGCTATGCGCGTGGAAACATTTTGTGAAAACACCTGCTGCTTTGTTTCTTCGTCAAATATGGCAAAGCTGGCCGGGCGCTCCCAGGCGGTTTGCGCCTCTTCACCCTGTATGCTGTTGCCCTGGAAAAAGTTTGCGGTTGCCAGCGCGTCCCCGTACGGCAAATCAGGATCGTATTTTTCACCATACGCGTAGATGCCGCGCTTGCTGTCCCATAAATCCGGCGGATCGAGCACCAATGTGGCCACGGGCAGCGCGTGGTTTGCGCCATCAGCCGTAAACAGGTATGTTCCCGTATTGGAAGCGCCGGTCAAATACCCGTCGCGCACGGCGACGGCACGGATGACCGTATTTTTGCTAACCTGTATGGGTTCCGTGTATTGCGTGGACTGTGCCGTGGGGGCACTGCTGTCCAGCGTGTAGCACACGCGGGCGCCGCTGTCCGCTTCTATCGCCACTTCCACGGCTGAAGAATAGATGCCCGGCGCTATGGTGAATACCGGCTGCGCGGTGACACCGGCATATCCGTTTTGGTTTGCCGCGCCCGGCGTGGGCGTGTCAAAGTAGCGCAATTCGCCGTTTATTCGCCCATACGTGATGTCCGGCCCCGCGTTTTTTACCTGCAGTTTATCTAAAAGTTCGCCCTCGGGTGAAAAAAGGAACAGCACATCGCCCATTGCGGAAAGGCCAAAATTGGTTTCAAGATTTTTTTTTTGCGTGTCCTTCACATTTGCCCCCGTGGCCAGCACGGTCATATATGTGCCCGCCTCGATGGTGATATCAGGAAACACCCACAGCGCGGGGTTCTTGGAATTATCGGACAAAGCGTAGCCCGCAAGGTTAACGGCGGTGCCGGACGCGTTAAAAAGCTCGATCCAGTCGGGCGACGTATCGTCTGCCACAAGGGAGCTGTTGTTGTTGTTGCATACTTCGGAAAGCTGGATATCGCCCCTTGGAAACGCCTGTGTGGACATATGCGCGGCAAATCCGTCCTCGTTGTTTAAAAAGCCCGGCGTCGGCTGCGTGCAAATTTGAAATTCGCCCGTGCCGTCCGGTATGCGCGCCATGGAAATATCGGTTTCTTGATTGTTGTAGGAATAGCTGTCGATAACAGCGCCATTGGCGCCCGCAAACACGACGTCTTCTTTATATGCCCGCAAGCCAAATGGCGCGTGTAATTCGCCGTCGATCAGCCCTTCCCTGCCGGAACAGAGTATGAGTAAAACACTTTTGGGCTGTATGACGGTTTCCGCCGGAAACAGCCACTTCATAGGCTGGTTTACATCATCGGACAAACCGCAGCCGGATATGTCCACCGGCGCGCCGGTTGTGTTGTATAGCTCGATCCAATCCGGATAATCGCCGTTCAGGCCGGGTAAAGTCGTAGCGTTGCTGGCCATGAACTCGTTGATGCGGATGCCGTTGTCGATTACGGTAACCTGTATGCTGTCGCGGTAAGCCTGTGCGCCGGCATCGGTATTTGGATACCCGGGCGAAGGGGCGGCCTGTTCAACCCAGTTGCCAGCCTCATCGCGCCCTAGCGAAAGGTTTTTACCCACGCTGCGCAAGGCGAGCTGGTCGATGGGGCGGCCCGCCGCGTTTGAAAATACGATTTCATCTGTACCGGATAACTTGAAAGAGGCATGCATCGGGCCGCTTTCGATTTCGCCTGAACAATAGACCACTACGTAGCCGTTTGCCTTGATGGTCGTGCCGCCGGGAAAAACCCACTTGGCGCTAACGAGCTTATCGTCTGTAAGCCCAAAGCCGGAAATATTGATGTCCTTTTCGGTAGGATTGTATATTTCTATCCAATCGGGAAAATCACCGTTTGCGTCCGGTACGGCCCCCTTGTTGGACGTCATAACCTCGTTGAGGCGCAGCTTGACAGCGCCCGATTCACCGCCTGCGGAAGAACTCCCGCTAAAACGAAATACCAGTACGAGGCACACGACGGCAATAACCGCCACAATAATTAACGTAAAAAAACGCCGTATGCGCAATAGGGCCTCCCTTTTGCCAAATAAACGGTTATTTTAAAAAACCCTCCTTAGTGTAACACAATCTATTTCAAATTCAAATCTGCTTGCAAAAAATTCATGATTCACTCGAAGTATTCCGATATAATAGATGTGGGCTCTCGCTCAGGCCGTATGCTGCCAAAAACAAACGAGTTTTGGCGGCTAAAAGGTTTGTTGCGTTCCTTTTGGGGTAAATCATAAATGGGAAAAGAAATGTACATAGCATTTTAAACAGTGGCGATAAACTCCTTGAGGCAAAAAGCGGTAACGCATACCCAGTTGCTTCACTTTTCATATTAAAAATAGTCGAAACCCAGTTTCGACTGAGGGGATGGTTTCATGCAGCAAGAGCATACCGTCAAACAGCAAACGACGCCGGAATCCTGTAGCGAACTCGAACAGGTACGCGCGCGCCTGCAGGAAGTCGAAGCGGCCTATCAAGCGGCGCAAACCGACGCAGAGCTTAAAACCCTTTACAGGGACTTCCTGCTTGCCCACAGCCCGTCTCTAACTTTCTTGTTTAACGAGGAGTTGACGCTGCTATATTGCAGCACCGCCTGCGAGAGGTTTATGAACCCCGCGGGCGCTATAGCCTGCCGCGGCAAATCATTTGTAGAAGTATTTACGCCCACCATCGAAACCACATGGCTGGCCATGCTCCAATATCAATGCCAGGACGCACTCAGCTGCCGCGAAAGCTGCACATATGACGACACCATACCGCTGTCGGACAATCGCAAAATTCCCGCGCGTATTTCGATATCGCCGATACTGGATAACGCGGGCGTTTCACGCGGGCTCCAGCTTTCCTGGCAGGATTTGTCCCAGCAAATGGCCACGAAAAATCAGACTGAGGAAGTTGCGCGCGCCAAAAGCATATTCATGACCAATATGAGCCATGAAATGCGCACGCCCATGAATGCCATCAAGGGGCTTTCCGAGCTGCTCTCACTCACAAAGCTCGACGATATGCAGCGCAATTATGTATACAACATCATCAGCTCTTCCAATTCGCTTATCAGCGTTATCAACGACATGCTCGATTATACCAAGATCGACATGGATCGCATCATCCTATTGGAAAGCACGTATAAACTAAACGAGCTCTTGTCCGAAGTGGGTCATGTGGCCTCCATGCGCGCCTCCGAACGTTCCCTGCAGTTGCTCATAGACGTGCCCGCCGATACGCCCGCCTCGCTGTGCGGCGATTTTGTGCGTGTGCGGCAGGTAATCGTGCATTTGCTCTCAAACGCCATCAAATATACGCAAAAAGGCTTTGTGCGCCTGGAACTGCATATAGAAACAACCGAACATGGCACATTCCTCGTTTGTTCGGTGCAGGACAGCGGCCCGGGCATCCGCGAAGAAGATATCCCCAGCTTGTTTAACGCATACGCCCGCTCCGACTTGCACACGAACCCATTCATCATAGGCGCCGGCCTTGGGCTCACCATCAGCAAACGGCTGGTGGACGCTATGGGCGGGGAAATCAGCGCCACAAGCGTGATGGGGCAGGGCAGCACATTCCGCTTTTCCATCCCGCAGACCGCCGTTGGCGACGCGCCGCTTGCAAAGGTGCAGATGCCGGAACAAAAAAGAGTGTTGCTGCTGGGTGAAAAATTGATGGTCGATTCCATTGCCGCCATGCTCGGCTCCCTGCACGTGCCCTGCCAATGCTTATATGAAGACGAGCGGCTTGACACGTTCAGTGCAAGCGGCTTTACCCACTGCATATACGACGCGCAATACTATGGGCAGCCCATTGAAGAAATCAAGCAGGCGCTGGAGGGTTGCGACTTTGCCTCCATAAGCAACATGCGAACCGCGCTCGCCACAGTCCCGGGAGAGGCCAATCTGCTTTCGCCGGTTTTGATTACCGAACTTGCCCGCTACCTCAACAAGGATCTGGAGACCGAAAAGGCCGATCAGTTCCTTTCAAGCGCAAACCCGTCGGAAGAATTTATGGTAAAAAACACCTCGCTGCTGGTGGTGGACGACAACGAGATCAATCTCATGGTGAGCAGCGAAATGCTGCGCCTGTTTGGCGCGGAGGTCGTGCTGGCCGACAGTGGCGAAGCGGCGCTGCGCTTATGCGAAAAGCGTAAGTTCGATTTGATATTCCTGGACCATATGATGCCGGGCATGGACGGCTTGACCGTTACAAAAGAATTGCGCGCCCATTCGCCCATTAACCAGCAAACGCCCATCGTGGCTCTCACCGCCAACGTGGAAGGTGACAACATGCAGGCCTACTATGCGCGGCATGGTTTGGATGACTTTATCGGCAAGCCGTTTGAGTTTTCGGATCTTGCCCGCATATTGCTGCGCTGGCTCCCCATAGAAAAAATTGTGCTGACATCGCCGCACAATTCTTTCTAAGCTGCCAGCTGGCGCTTGTTCCATATAAGCACAAAGCCCGGCGCGCTGAAAACGCGCTGGGCTTAACTATCCTTGACCGCAAAATGAAGAAAAGGTAATGGCTGCTATTTCACATCCCTCCGCCTATCCCCGGCCACAAAGCACAGGCAATACGCTGGGCAGCACGCGAAAGCGCGCCGGTGTTTGATTCATGATTTCTCCGTCCAGCTGCAGGGGCGAGGACGGATCGCTTGTCACGGTCAGCTCGGTAGCCCTAAAATATGTCGTGCAAGGCAAATCGAGATGCTTGCCTTTTACGAAACGCGAAAGCACTCTTAATACGGTCAGCTTCGTGATATCGCGGATAATGCATACATCGAGCAAGCCATCGCAAGGATCCGCCAGTGGCGTTACATGCATGCCGCCTCCAAAATGCGTGCCATTGCCCACTTCCACAACAAGCGCGTCGCATTCGATCGTTTCTTCCCCTGTGCGAATGCAAACATGCTTCAGAGCAAGGCCTGTCAACGCACGCAACAGGCCCAAAAGGTAGGCTGCAAGGCCTCGAAAGCGCTTTTTGTATCGTTCCGTATAGATCAGCACATCTACATCAAAGCCAAGTCCCGCCACATTAAAGAACAGCTTGCCGTTCACTTCGCCCGCATCCAGCGACCGTACCTGCCCGTTTAACAAAACATCCAACGCCAGAGCAGGGTCGGACGGAATATGCAGCGCGCGCACGAGGTCGTTGCCTGTGCCGCAGGGGAACACGCCAAGCGGAATCCCGCTGCCTATCATAGCGGCGGCTACTTCTTGCACAGTGCCGTCGCCGCCGACAGCAACGATGCAGTCCGGTTTCCGCTGCGCCGCTTCACCGGCCAGCAGGCGCGCGTGCCCCGCGTATTCGGAGACAGCCACTGTATACGCAATGCCGCGCTCATCTAAAAGTGCGCGCATGCTTTCGAATTTCTTTTTAGATAAGCCATTACCCGCTACCGGGTTGAATATAAAATGCAGCGTAGCCAAATGTTCCTCCTGACAGCGTGCCGCGTGTGATAAAGCGTGGTACGCAAAAAGCAGCTCTTCGATATCCCCCTATGATACTGAACTTCCTCTCTTTTGTATAGTATAAAATCTTTCCTTCGCTCGGCGCGGCGACGCAAGGCGTGCCACTCGTTACCCCCGCTCCCTAAATATGTCTTCTGTGTAAAACATGCGTGAATTGGTACAAAACGGCATTGCCGTAGGATATAATGCAAAGTGGGCATGTGTTGAAGCGCAGTCTTCACGCATACTACGCATTCACCGAAGCAGGAGGTTTACAAAATGCGTTTTACAAAGGTACATGGCGCCGGCAACGATTTTATACTGATTGACGCAATAAAAGGCCCCGCTCGCGATTACCGCGCGCTTGCGCCCACGCTCTGCCACAGGCAAACGGGCATAGGCGCGGATGGCTTGCTCATTGCCGAAGCTTCGAGCACGCACGATATCCGCATGCGCATCATCAACAACGATGGCAGCGAGGCGGAAATGTGCGGCAATGGCATTCGTGCGTTTGCCAAATATGTATACGAGCGCGGTTTGGTCGGCAAGCTGAATTTCAGCGTGGAAACGCTTGCGGGTACAATATCCCCCGACTTGCTGCTGGACGACGCGGGCATGGTACGCGCGGTGCGCGTGAATATGGGCAAGCCACAGTTTGGCTGCGAAGCTATTCCGCTGGCTAACCAGGGAAATTGCCTCAATTTGCCGCTTACGGCGGCGGGCCAATCCTTCGTTTTCTCGGCTGTGCGCATTGGCGTGCCACACGCGGCGATAGAGGTGGAAAACCCGGCAACGGTTGAACTGGCGTTGTACGGCCCCGCTATTGAGCGCCACCCTATGTTCCCCGAGCGGACAAATGTGGATTTTTACCGCGTAATAGACAGCAAGAATATTGAAATGCGCGTTTGGGAACGCGGCGCCGGCCCCACGCTGGCCTGCGGCACAGGCGCTAGCGCCACAGCCGTGCTTTGTGCTGCCACGGGGCGCACTGGCCGCCATGTTGACGTACACTTGGCATTGGACACACTACATATCGATTGGGAGCAGGACGACACCGTATTTATGACCGGCCCCGCCTCCATCGTATTTGACGGCGAAACTGCCGGTATCGTTTAACCTGTCCGATGGGAGCACCCTTCCACTCGTGAACTTTAACATTTACGGGCGGAAAGGGATATTTCCCTTGACAGCTTTCGGCATTTTGTCTATAATAAACTTCGCAGCTTTGGAAACAAGCTGCTCTGCGCCCTTGGCTCAGCTGGATAGAGCGTTTGGCTACGGACCAGAAGGTCGGGGGTTCGAATCCCTCAGGGCGCGCCAAAACAAAGGGAGTACCGTCAGGTGCTCCTTTTGTTTTGGTACGCATATGTGCAAGGGATTCGAAGGGCGCGGGCCGCATAGCGGCAAAATCGATCCTGTGAATCGATTTTAGCGCCCCGGGCAGCGACGCCGACCAAAGCTGCGCTGCGCGGAGCGCAAGCAGCGGAAGGCGAAAAGCTCGGACAGCATCATTCCTATCAAATTCCTGACCTGCTTACTGCTACAGCCCCTTCTTCAAGCTTGCGGCTATTTCCGCCCCAGGTATCCGCTTCGAATACTTTCTTCCTCCGGCATTTCGCGGCAACCGTTTAGCGGCCACATCTTGATGATTAGGCATATCATGCCTTTTGGGGCGCGATATCAGCGTCTACCTGGTACGTCGGTTATGCGTTTTACTGTATGAAAGCTACTTCAATAATATTGAAAACATGATATACTCTTATTTAGCGAGATGGATCAAGTGAACGGGTGAACGTCGCAAGAATGTAAAGTCAATAACACGTTGAAAGGCGTAATGCCAATATGTTTGCCGCACACGAAAATACCGAAAGTCTGCACTATGTTGTTTTCGTTATCTCGATCTTGTATCAGAGCGCGATGATGTACATAAAATTCGGACTGCTTCTCCGCTTAACCGAAAAAAAAGCAACCTTTCAGCAGAAAATCATAATATCTTCATTCTGCGGTATTATTGCCATCCTTTTTATAGATTTACCAAGATTATATTCGATTTCCTTTAATGTTCCCGCACAAATGGCCCCTTTTATTATTTCAATTCCTGGCATAATCATTACTACCATCTGTGGTATTTTTTGCATGCGGACACTTAAGCTCACCCCGCTGCGGACGCTGGAAGTTACAGTATATTCCTATCTGTATTTTCAAACAGTATCTGGGGTGGGGCGAATAATCAGCTCGTTTTTCATTACACAGTATTTGGGGGTACCCGTCTATTCAACGTTAATTTTCATGTATATCACAAA
Source organism: Eubacteriales bacterium (assembly GCA_031549625.1). Lineage (GTDB taxonomy): Bacteria > Bacillota > Clostridia > Christensenellales > CAG-138 > JAISXK01. Next base: position 579 of record JAVBPK010000129.1, on the reverse strand, counting down.
TTTCATTGTTTTATCAGGTATATACAAATTCATGTCGTATATCTTAACCAGCAAGCCACATCTTTTGATTATCAAGAGCGGAAGCGACACGAAGCCAAGCACAAACGTTGCTTTTTCAATATTCCAGCTCTTATATGTTTACTTCTGTGCTTCCGGAATATTAGTGCTTATACCTGATTCTTTTGTTGCTAATATCATCAGTTTGCTGCTGTTATCAGTATTCACGGCCCTTTCCATAGTTTTGAGCAATAGCCGATATGCCAAAGCTGAGATACAGGATAAAGAAACGCATATTCAATCACTGTCTTTAAGCCTAAGCGAATTCAGCGCAGTGAAACATGATTTTTTCAATATATTGCAGACCTACAACGGCTATTTGGAGCTTGGCGACCTTGAAGCGTGTAAGCGTTACCATCAGTCTCTTGTAGAGATTACTACGCAGGCCGGAGGGCTGCTTGATCTAAGCCGTCGCGCTGTTGAGAATCCTGCGCTTATATCGCTTTTTTTAAACAAAAATGGGCTGGCGGAAAAAAAACAAGTAAAACTGACTATAAGCGTTATGCATCCGCTTAACGAATT
>JAVBPK010000076.1:0-18765 GCA_031549625.1 Eubacteriales bacterium | reverse complement strand
CCGCATCGATCCGGATATCGCGTTTAAGCAGGTGGTCTGGTTTGGGGTTGGCATGGTGGCCATGGTCGTTTGCGTGTTGCTGATGCGCCATCCGAATTTTTTCAGAAAGATCAATTGGCTGCTCATGTTTGGCGGCGTGGGATTATTGGCGGTGTTGTTTATCGTTGGCAACGAAAAATACGGCGCAAAAAACTGGATTTATATCGGCGGCTTCAGCGCGCAGCCGTCCGAGCTGGTAAAGATAGGCACGGTATTTATACTGGCGCACTGGTTGACAAATTCAAGGCGGCTGCGCGGCATATGGCCGCTGCTGGCGTATGTGGTGGCGGTGGTGGGGCTGCTGGTGTTGGAGCGGGATCTGGGTGCGGGCGTGCTGATTGCGGGCACGGCGCTGATCATGTTCTTCGTGGCAACGGGCGACAAAATGCTTACAGGCGTTGGTTTGTTGGCGGGCTGTACGGGTGCGGTGGCGAGCTATTATCTGTTTGACCATGTGCGTGTGCGCGTGGCGATCTGGAAAAACCCATGGGCCACATATTCCGGCAGCGGTTATCAAATCGCGCAGGGGCTGATGGCGATCGCATCCGGCGGATTATGGGGCATGGGGCTTACGCGTGGCTCGCCAAAGCTTATTCCCGCGTATCATACGGATTATATTTTCGCGGTCATATGTGAAGAATTTGGCATCATCGTGGGCGTAGCCATCATCGCCTTTTATTTGGTGTTCATCGTGCGCGGCGCGCTGATCGCGCTGAACGCGCCGGATAGATACACCATGCTGATCGCGTTTGGTTGCACGGTGTTGATTACGCTGCAAAGTTTCATCATCATAGCGGGCGTCATCAAGCTCATTCCGCTCACGGGCATTACGCTTCCGTTCGTAAGTTACGGCGGCAGTTCGTTGCTGGCCAGCATGATGCTGCTTGGCATATTGGAAGGTGTGGCGATCATGGGCGGCGAATCATTGGAAAGCGCCCTGCGGGAGATAAGCGAATGAATACGCGGCGCAGTATAAAAAACATGCTCATCATATTCACAGCCATGTTCCTTGTGCTGTGCGTGTATCTCGTGTACACGGTAAACGCATATGGAACGCGCTGGTTTGCGAGCCCGTATAATACCCGTCTGAACACACAAAAAAACAAAGTGATCGCGGGTGACATTTTAGATCGCGGCGGCAAAAAAATGGCCACGACAAACAGCGATGGCGACCGCGTATATATGGACGACAGCACGGCGCGCCGGGCAACGGCGCATGTCGTGGGCGACAATTACGGCCAAACGTTTGGTGCGGAAAATTTCTTTTCAAAATACCTGCTTGGCTTCGACGAAGGCTTATTGGAAAGGGCGGGAAAAGCGCTTTCCGGCTTGCCCGGCCGCGGTTCAAACATCACATTAACCGTAAACGCGGAATTATGCGACTATATTTACCATAGAATGGGCGATTTTAACGGCGCTGTCGTCGTTATGAATTACAAAACGGGCGAAATATACGGCATGGTCAGCAAGCCGACATTCGATCCCAAATATGTGGCGGAATATCTGAACGGCAAGCGAACGCTGGAGGACGGCGCCATGGTAAACCGCGTGACTTCCGGCAAATATACGCCGGGATCTGTATTCAAAATAGTAACCGCGGTTGCTGCGTTGCGGTACATTCCAAATATTCAGGCGCGGACATTCACTTGCGATGGTCCGCTCGTGTTTGATAAACAAACGGGGAAATGGTTGAAAGATGTGCATATCGCTGAAGATGATGCCAGCACGGCGGGGTTAAGCGGCGATTACCGCGTCGTGCGCGATTACAACGGCGATTATCATGGCACGATCGATTTGAAAACGGCGTTTGCGAAATCATGCAATCATGTATTTGCGCAGCTGGCCATGGAAATAGGAGCGGAACGGCTGGGCCGTGTGGCAAAGGAATTGGGCGTAAATACAGAATTTTTGTTTGGCGACATGGTGGCGGCAAGCAGTTCGTTTGAAAAAGCAAAAACGGATGTGGATCTCGCGTGGAGCGGTGTAGGGCAATACACCGATTTGATGACGCCGCTGCATATGTGCATGATCGTATCCGGCATAGCGAATAGCGGCACGATTATGGAACCGAAGCTGCTCAAAGATGTGCAGGGGGAAAGCGGCCTGTCTTCGTATCGCTTCCGTTCTGTGGTGCATAGCGTGCCATTCAGCGAGGATGAAGTGGACGCGTTGAAAGCGTTGATGCTGGAAGTAGTAAAAACGGGCACGGGTAAAAACGCGCGCGTAGCGGGGTTTGATGTGGCGGGCAAGACGGGTACGGCGGAAGTGTCATCTGGCGAAACCAAACCAAACGCGTGGTTCGCGGGCTATGTGGCAAACGATGCCCACCCGCTGGCCATTTGCGTTGTGCTGGAAAAAGGCGGAAGCGGCGGCAGCAATGCCGCGCCGGTGGCGGGAAAGGTGCTGCAAAAGGCCATCGATCTTGGATTGTAATCGGCTAAAATGGGCGCGCGAAGGGCGATGGGTGCTCCTCACGTATCCCTTTTCAATCATATATCCACCGTTCCATACATCTTCACCGTCCGAAAAGAATGGTTGACAGCGATCAGGGCATGCTAAAAACAGCATGCCATATTTTTGTGCTGCGAGGGAAAAATCTATGTCTGGGCTGCTCGTGATTCCACTTTTCGTTGTGCTTGCGCTGGTGGCAGTGCTGGTCTGGCCGGTGCGCCTTACGGTGTGCGTAGATATAGATATGCCGCGGGGGGCGGAAGGGGAACTGGAGATTTGTTTTTTAGGCGGCATTGTCCGACTGGAATATGGATTGGAATGCAATGTATTGGAGCCATCGCGGTTTTTGCTGCTCAATAAAAAGGGAAAAGAGCCGCGCGTTTTACTGCGGCTGGGGCAAAAGAAGCAAGCAAAACGGGTCGCATTCCCGGTAAAACAAATTTTGCCGCATGTACGGGTGCGGCGGTTGCGGGTGAGCGGCGAGGTGGGGCTGCGGCAGGACGCGTTTTATACGGCCATGCTTACAGGCGTGTTGAGCCTCTTATGCCAACATATCTGGCTGTTGTTTATAAACGGGAAAAAGAGATATGAAGAAAATTGCATTTGTATCCGGCCGGCGTTTAACGAAAGTTGTTTGCGGCTAAATTTGGAAGGCATAGTGCTGTGTGCGCCGATACATATTATTATTGCCATCATATTTTATGGAAGCAAAAACAGAAAGGGGCAAAAAACGGCATGGCGCATCCTATCGAAAACATCATGAAGAGCACAATGGAGGAACTCAAAGAAATGGTGGATGTAAACACCATTATCGGCGATCCGGTGATGACAGGGAGCGATACGGTAATCGTACCGGTATCGCGCGTATCTTTGGGCTTCCTGTCGGGCGGCGGAGAATACGGCGCATGCAAGAAGCAGGACAGAGAGCAGGAAGGACAGGCGGGTGAAAGGTTCCCGTTTGCGGGAACATCGGTTGCAGGCATGAATTTAACGCCAATGGCATTTCTGGCGATATCCGGCGGGGTAGTGAAGGTGTTGCCCGCGCATTATAACTGCACGCTGGACCGTATCATCGAGATGGTGCCCGAAACAGTGCGCGAACTGGAGCGGATGCTGACGGAAATCTGCGCAAATAAGAAAGAGAAAAACATGCCCGTGGAACCGGAAGAGGCGGAATAAGGCGGTATGGTTATAAGAAGGGCGCGAGTAAACAAAAAGCGCGTACACGCTGCGGCGGTGCTTGTGTTGGGCATCGCCCTGTTCATCGGCGCGCCGGCCGCGCGGGCGGCAGTTGCGGACACGGTCGCGGTAGGGGCGGCCGGGGCTGTATTGATGGATATGGAGACCACGCGTGTATTGGCGGGCAAAAACGCGCACGAACGTTTGCCGATGGCGAGCACAACGAAGATCATGACCGCCCTGCTCGCGGTGGAAAACAGTGGAATGCAAGACTGGGTTACCATAAAAGAAGAAGCGGTCGGCGTGGAAGGGTCGAGCATGTACCTGCACTTGGGCGAAAAGCTGAGCATGGAAGATTTGCTGTATGGCCTGATGTTGTCCTCGGGCAACGACGCGGCGGTGGCAATAGCGGTGCACGTGGGCGGCAGTTTAGAAAGCTTCATACAGATGATGAATAACCGGGCGGCAAAGCTGGGCTGCGTAAACACGCATTTTGTCACGCCAAACGGCCTGCATGATAAAGAACATTATACCTCCGCTTATGACCTGGCCTTAATCGCTGCGGAGGCCATGAAAAATCCCGCGTTTGCAAAGATTGTATCCACGCAATATTGGCGTTGTGAAACAGGAGATACGCCGCGCACAGTAAAAAACAAGAACAAGATTTTATGGAACTATGCGGGTGGCAGCGGCATAAAAACGGGGTTTACGAAAGCGGCGGGGCGTTGCCTGGCGTTTTCTGCGCAGAGGGACGGGCGCACATTGGTGGGCGTAGTGCTGAACAGTCCGGATATGTGGGGGGCAGCTACCTATTTGCTGGATGACGGGTTTGCAAGCGTACATTGGGAAACGCTCATCACAAGCGGCAAGGCGATGCGGGAAATAGCAGTGGAATATGGCATGAAAAACAGCTTGGAAATAGTGGCGAAAGAGGATATACTGTTTCCATTGCGGAAGGACGAAGAAGTGGCCGTTGCCCAAATAAAATTGAATTGCCCCCAAAAGCTGGCGGCGCCTATCATGGAAGGGCAAACAGTGGGCTCGGCGGATATCTGGTGCGATGGACGTTTGCTCAAATCCGTGTCGCTCGTGGCAAAAGAAACTGTGCAGCGCAAGGAATACCCGTACTATTTCTGGCGGCTTATTCAAGATTTCGCATAATAAAATAGGAAAGCCCGCAAAGGGATAATGGGGCATGGGGGTATCGGGTTGCGGTTGCAAAAATTTATGGCGGAAGCGGGGGTGGCTTCCCGCAGGCAATGCGAAAAATTCATCCAGGAAGGGCGTGTGTTGCTGAATGGCGAGCAGGCGCTTATCGGCAGCCTGGTAAACCCCGAAAAAGACATCGTAGTGTTCGATGGTGCGCGTGTTGCGTTAAATCAGCGCCGTGTGGTTTTGTTGTTTTACAAGCCACGCGGCGTTATTTGCACCAGCAGCGATCCGGAAGGCAGGAAAACCGTGCAGGAGTATTTCAGGCAGTTTCCCGAACGCTTGTACAATGTCGGCCGCCTGGATATAGACAGCGAGGGTTTGCTGGTTATGACAAACGACGGGGCGATTGCGGAACGCATGACGCACCCGCGCTATGAAATCGAAAAATGCTATTTTGCGGTTTGCGATGGAGAGTTAAAGGCGGAAGAGGCGCAGGCGTTACAAAAAGGCGTGCTTTTAGAGGACGGCGTAACGGCGCCGGCGCGTATTCGCCATATGACAAGGACAAAAACCGGTCAGACCAGTTTTCAAATCATCATACACGAAGGGAAAAACAGGCAGATACGCCGCATGATCGAAGCGGTGGGGCATAAGACACTGTTGCTCAAGCGTGAAAGGGTAGGTGAATTGCGGCTGGGCCAGCTAAAGCCGGGCGAGTGGCGTGAAGCAACAGAGGCTGAGCTGGCCTGGTTGGCTACCCTCACCGGCGCCCGGACGGAAGAAGATAGTTAAATTACACAGAGATATTAGATATGGTTATATCAATTTAATATATTATATGCAAACTTATATAGGGGGGAATGTGGATGGCACAGAAAAGGCAAGTGTATTTTGGAAATGCATACTAAATATAGTTGCGTTTTTGTAGCTATAGTGTTAGAATAAGCATGATTTGTTAATATGGGTCAAGACGGCTTTTCAATTAAAAAACAAAACTGCAAATCCTACAAACCAAAAGGTATAAACATTGCTTTTAACGGGAGGCACAACATGGGCGGAACAAATATATCTGGAATGATGGTCATGGGGCTTGGTATGGGCATCGTATTTTTGGGGCTTATTGCTTTGGTGTATCTCATCAAATTAATGGGCTTCCTCGTACAAAAGTTTGCAAAACCGGCAGCGCCCGCTACGCAGCCCGCTGTGGCGGCGGTACAAGCCGCGGCGGCGCAGGTATCCATACCGGACAGGCCAAGGTTTGTTGCGGCGGTTGCCAGTGCCATTGCAGAAGAAATGGGCGTAGATGTAAGCGGTTTGCGCATTCACTCCATTCGCCGGGTTGGGGCGGATGAAGATCGCAACAAGTTTGTCGCGGCGGTTTCTGCGGCGGTCGCCACAGAGATGGGAACCGACGTAAACGCCTTGCGCATCCATTCCATTAACAGGGCATAAGTTTTTCCATTCGCTGTGCTTAGGTAGTCTTTAACCGTTTCCGGCGGGTCCGGCGATGGTTCTATCAAATACAAAATGATAATCGAAAGTTGTTGAGGAGGTAAATATGCGTAAATTTTTAGTAAACGTGAACGGCACGCCCTTTGAGGTAGCGGTAGAAGAAATCACGGGTGCGGCGGCGCCTGTTGCGGTTCCCGCGCCTGTGGTGGCTCCAGCAGCTCCGGTGGCAGCGGCGCCTGCCGGCGGCGAAACGGTGAGCGCGCCCATGCCGGGTACCATTCTGGATGTTAAAGCAAAAGCCGGCGATGCGGTTAAGTCCGGCCAGGTGTTGCTTATTCTCGAAGCCATGAAAATGGAAAACGAGATTATGGCCCCGCGTGATGGCGTTGTAAAGGCAATGAATGTGGCAAAGGGCGCAACAGTAAACACGGGCGACGTGCTTTGCGTATTGGGCTAAACGGCCTTAAGTCGGCGTATCATAGCTTAGCTATGACTGGCATTGCGTACAGGTGCCGAAATACCTGATTTCGGCGGGGAGAAGGTACTATGGATGTTTTTATTGATTTTTTCAAAGGGACAGGATTTGCGCTGATTGGGCAGGATCCCAAGTCGCTGATCATGATTGTGGTGGCATGCGTGTTGCTGTACCTTGCCATTGTCAAAAAATTCGAACCTTTGCTTCTGGTGCCCATTGCGTTTGGCATGCTGCTGACAAATCTGCCCGGGGCAAACTTATACCACCCGGAATTGTTTGCGCTTAATGGCGGCCATGTAGATTGGGCAAACTTTGAATATACAGCAGGGTTGTTGGATTACCTGTATTTGGGAGTAAAGCTGGGGATTTATCCGTCGCTCATATTCATGGGCGTAGGCGCGATGACGGATTTTGGCCCATTGATCGCAAACCCAAGCAGCCTGCTGCTGGGTGCGGCGGCACAGCTGGGCATATTCGTTGCGTTCCTTGGCGCGATGGCGTTGGGCTTCACCCATAACGAAGCATCGTCCATCGGCATCATCGGCGGGGCTGACGGCCCCACGGCTATATATGTCACTTCACAGCTGGCGCCCCATTTGCTGGGGCCCATAGCGGTGGCAGCATATTCCTACATGGCATTGGTGCCGGTCATACAGCCGCCATTCATGAAGATGTTCACAACAAAAAAAGAGCGTCAGATTGTCATGGGGCAGCTGCGCCCGGTGTCGCAAACCGAAAAGATCATATTCCCGATCGTGGTTACGATTTTCGTGGCGTTGCTGCTGCCTTCTGCCGCGGTTCTAATTGGGTTCTTAATGCTGGGGAATCTGTTCCGCGAATGCGGGGTAACAGAGCGGCTATCCAAAACCGCGCAAAACGAATTAATCAACATTGTCACGATATTCCTGGGCATGTCCGTCGGCGCTACGGCGACCGCGTCAAGGTTCCTGACAGGGCAGACGCTTGCCATACTGGGGCTTGGCGTTGGCGCGTTCATATTCGGCACAATCGGCGGCGTACTGCTGGCCAAGCTCATGAACGTATTCTCCAAAACCCCTGTTAATCCGCTCATTGGTTCCGCGGGCGTATCTGCCGTGCCTATGGCGGCGCGCGTGTCGCAGGTGGTAGGCCAAAAAGAAAAGCCGGGTAACTTTTTGCTCATGCATGCCATGGGCCCAAACGTTGCGGGCGTCATTGGTTCGGCTATAGCGGCGGGCGTATTCCTTTCACTCTTCAAGTAATAGTAAGGAGGAACGATTTTGGCACCATTAAAAATAACGGATACCATATTGCGTGATGCGCATCAGTCGCAGGCGGCGACGAGGATGCGCGTGGAAGATATGCTTCCCGCATGCGAAATATTAGACGACATCGGTTACTGGTCGCTGGAATGCTGGGGCGGTGCTACGTTTGACAGCTGCCTGCGCTTCCTCAATGAAGATCCATGGGAACGGCTGCGCAAGCTGAAAAAGGCGCTCCCCAAAACAAAGCTGCAGATGCTGTTTCGTGGCCAAAACATACTTGGCTACAAGCACTATGCGGATGATGTCGTAGAACAATTCTGCCGGAAGGCCATCGAAAATGGCATAGACGTTGTGCGCATATTCGATGCGCTCAACGACACACGTAACCTGGAAGCCGCCATCAAATACACAAAAAAATATGGCGGAATCTGTGAACCGGCCATCAGCTATACGATCAGTCCCGTCCACAACGAAGATTATTTCGTAAAGCTGGCAAAAGAGCTGGTGCAAATGGGCGCGGATGTTATCTGCATCAAAGATATGGCGAATCTGCTGCTGCCTTATGCGGCGTTTTCGCTGGTAAAGCGTCTGAAAACCGAGATAGATGTGCCCATCCATCTGCATACGCATAACACCACGGGCACAGGCGATATGACCTATCTCATGGCCATGCAGGCGGGCGTCGATATCGTGGACTGCGCGCTGTCGCCTTTGGGCAATGGCACGGCGCAGCCGGCCACAGAGCCCTTGGTGGCGACATTGCAGGGCACGGAATACGACACGGGCCTGGATATGCTCAAGCTCGTGGAAGCCGCGAAGTATTTCCGCGGCGTCTCCGAAAAGCTCACGGAAGAAGGCTTCCGCGATCCCAAAGTGTTGGGCGTGGATGTAAACACGCTGCTTTATCAGGTACCGGGCGGCATGCTGTCCAACCTCATTTCGCAGCTAAAGCAAGCAAACGCGGAGGACAAATACTACGACGTATTAGAAGAAATTCCGCGCGTACGCAAAGATTTTGGCTATCCGCCGCTGGTAACGCCCACAAGCCAGATTGTAGGTTCACAAGCCGTTCTAAACGTAATCGGCGGTGGCGGTTATAAAACGTTCTCCAAGGAGAGCAAGGCGCTGTTACACGGTGAATATGGCCGTCTGCCCGGCGAAGTAAATGAAGAAGTGCGCAAAAAGGCCATAGGCGATGAAGCGGTCATTACCTGCCGTCCTGCGGACTTGCTCAAGCCGGAGCTTGCCAGCTATAAAGAAGAGATCAAAGATTACTATGAGCAAGAAGAAGACGTGCTTAACTACGCTTTGTTCCCGCAAGTAGCTTTGAAATTCTTTGAAGCGCGCAAAGCGGCAAAAGAAGGCCCCAAACCGGTGCAGCCCGTGGCGGCTCAGCCGGCCGCTCCCGTCCAGCCTGCTGCGGCAGCCCAACCTGCGTCAGCTGCGGCAAATGGCGTACGCATGCTATACGTAGAGGATCTCTCACTATAATCGTTTCCGAGGTGTATGAAAGGGCCGCTTGCGAAAGCAAGTGGCCTTTTAGGGTAAAGTTTGCGCGTTGTACTCAATCATGTATGACATGGAAAATAATGCATATAATAAGCGCAAATGGAAAAGCGGGCCAAACCGATCAACGAGTTTTTTGTTTTCTTTATGCAAGGCTTGTTGTATACTGATGTGGTATGGAAGTAAGAAAAGATAGTTGGAAAAAGCAAATTCCCAATATGTTGTCGATCTTACGCCTCCTTATGGTAGGCGGTTTCGTATACGCCTTTTTAAACGAACGGTATTACCATGCGCTTAGCATTTATGTACTTGCCATGCTCACGGATATTATAGATGGGTATCTGGCGCGCCATTACAACTGGATTACAAACATTGGCAAAGTATTAGACCCGCTTGCGGATAAATGCATGCTCATAGCGGCGCTGAGCTGCTTCTGCTACTGCGGGTGGATACCGGTATGGCTTGTTGCGGTTGTGGTGGGCAAGGAGCTCATCATGATAATAGGCGGCGCGTTTTTGTTTAAGCGGCGCGTGGTAGTATTTGCGGATTGGGTTGGCAAATGCGCCACCGGCTTTTTCAATGCGGGTGTTATTGCTACGCTTTTAAAGCGTTTTAGCTCCTGGGTAGGCAATATCAACATCTTTCTGCTCATGATCGCCATGATTTTGGCTATTGTCGCCTTGGTGCATTACGCGAAGAAAAACGTTATTCCTAATCTAAACAGCAAGAATAAGATCGCCTCCACAACGCAAAGCGAAGCGGGCTCCAACGGCGATATCTGACCAAGCGCATGTTCAGCATAGGGGAACATGCGCGCAAGCGAAGCTATAAAATAGGCGTGATAGGCCTGGTCTGTGAATATTTATTCATAATGACATACGATTCCGTTAGGCCAAGTTCGTAAAGCTCATACGTCATCTTCAAGAAGCTTTCAGGGTCTTCGCAGACGGTGCGGAGGCAGTAGCCGAAGCGGCCCGTTATTTCCAGGAATTCCAGTATGTTTTGGCTGTCCTCCACGTATTTCAAAAAGCGTTTGCGTGTTTCCAAAGGCACGGAAACGAGCACAAGCGCGCTAAGCTTCCTGCCGGCCTTTTCGGAATTGACAATAGCCTTATAGCCGGTGATAACGCCGCTTTCTTCGAGTTTTTTTACGCGCTCTATGGTGGAAGGGGCGCTCATGTTAATCATGGAAGCCAGCCTTTGCATGGAAATGCGGCCGTCTTGCTGTAAAATCTGAAGAATTTTCGCGTCTGTCTGATCCATAGTCATACTCCCCAAGGTAGTTTAGGGTTGTTGCGTTGCCCGAAGGAAAACAGTAAAAATCGGAAGCAACTGCTGCGATTGTAACATATTAGGTGGATATCTGTAAAGGGATCACATGCAATATTTTGCATAAAAAACCATTTTGATGCGCCCTTGATGCAATTCGGGTTTTAAAAATGATGGCAAAATAGTCACCGCTATGTTATCATTGCAGCGGCAATGATCGCTTGAATAAGCGATCAAATAACCTGATAACAGTATGCACAGGAGAATAATAAAAGAACATTGTTGCAATCTCGCGCACAAACATGCCGGCCCGCCAAAATATCGTTGACAAACCATAGCGAAATCGATAAAATATACGTTGGTTGACTTTGGAGGAAAGCATGGAGTTATATATCGCTGCGGCGTTGAAGCAACCGGGTGAAACATTCCAATTGTCGCAAGAGCAAGAATTTGCTCCGCAGCTGTTTGGTGGCAGAAACATTACGTTTGCCGCGCCGGTGCAGCTGGCAGGCACATATTCTTTCGACGGCAAAACGATTGTTTTGGAAGGTTGGCTGGAATTTTGCCTTTTTTCGCACTGTGCCAGTTGCAACGAAGCCTTTAACGAAACTCTTTCTTTTCCGATAAAAGAGCGGTTTGTAAAAGGCAGCCTGGACGAAATGGCGGCAAACGAAGAAGAAAGTTACGCCTTTGACGGGGAAGTATTAAGTCTAGACACCATGGTATTGGATAATTTCTATTTGCACTTGCCCATCAAAAGCATTTGCAAAGAAGATTGCCGTGGATTATGCCCCGTTTGTGGCGCCAATTTAAACAAAGCGCAGTGCGCCTGCGTGGTGGAGCAAGAACAGGAAGCCCCATTAGCAACGCTGGCAGCGCTGTTGAACGATGGTAAGGAGGTGTAATCATGGCGGTTCCAAAGAGAAAAACTTCTAAAGCGAGGCGGGATCAACGTCGATCCAGCCATTGGAAGCTTAGCATGCCTGGTATTGTGGAATGCCCACAGTGCCATCAGAAAAAGTTGTCTCATAGGGTATGCAAACACTGCGGCTATTACGATGGCAGAATGGTCATCGATATGGAAGCAAAAGAAAAGAAGGCGGATGCATAAACCGGTCGTGTTTTAGCGTAGCACGGGACGGATGCCATACAATTGCGTGAGCAAATATGGCGGCGTCCCGTTTTCATTATGGAAGTATGGCGCTCAACGGCATTCCGGAGCGCGGAATCGGGCTTTGGCACAAGTAGCTTAGGGGGGAGAAATATGGTAGTAGCGGTCGATGTTTTTGGCGGCGATAACGCGCCCCGCGCAATATTGGATGGTTGCGCGCAAGCGTTGGAAACGGAAAGGAACCTGAAGTTGGTATTGGCGGGCGATCAGGCCGTGATAGAGCCCTATTTCGAAAAACTGCCGGAGCTGGCGAAAAGAATAACGATCCGCCACGCGCCGGGCATCATCACAAATCACGAACATCCCACAGAAGCCATCAAGCAGAAGAAAGATTCCTCCATGGTGGCGGCGCTCAACTGCGTGGCGGAGGGGGAGGCCGGCTGCATGGTTTCCGCCGGCAGCACGGGTGCGGTGCTTACGGGCGCAACATTGCTGGTGCGCAGGCTGAAGGGCGTGAAAAGGCCGGGCCTTGCGCCGGTGATGCCCACGCTAAACGGCTGCGTATTGCTCATCGACTGTGGCGCAAACGTAGACAGCAAGCCGGTTTATTTGCAACAATTTGCCGTGATGGGCGCGGCGTACATGGAACATGTGTTGGGTATACAAAATCCGCGCGTAGGGCTTCTAAACAACGGAGCGGAAGCGGGCAAGGGCAACGAGCTTACAAAAGAGGCATACACGCTGCTTGCGGAAAAAACGCCTGTGCGGTTTGTGGGCAACTGTGAAGCGCGCGACGCTTTGTCGGGCGAGTTCGATGTCATCGTAGCGGACGGATTTGCGGGCAACGTGCTGTTGAAGAGCATAGAAGGTACGGCGGCCATGATTATGAAGCTGCTTAAAGATGAGATGATGGGCAGCGGCCGTACAAAAATAGGAGCGGCGTTGGCAAAACCGGCATTTGTAAATTTAAAAAAGCGTATGGATTACGCGGAATACGGCGGGGCGCCGTTGCTCGGCATAAACGGCGGCATCATAAAAGCGCACGGCAGCTCGTCGGCAAAGGCGTTTGCGGCGGCGCTCAGGCAGGCGCAGGCGTATATGCAGGGCGGGGTGACACAGGCCATAGCGGATGCGCTGGCGGCGTTAGATAAACCGGAAGAATAATGTTCTCATTGACAGATTGTCACAGGTAGCCTAAACTGAATTTGGACTATATTGCATATATTTTACTATTGCCAAGCGAGAGGAGTTTTTTTCAATGAGCTTTGAAAAAGTACGTGATATTATTTCCAAGCAATTAGATGTAGATGCGGCCGGCATCACACTTGAATCAAAATTGGTGGACGACCTAAAGGCCGATTCACTGGACGTTGTAGAACTCATCATGGATTTGGAACAAGAATTCGACATCGAAATTCCCGATGAAGAGCTGCCCAAGGTGCGCACAGTGGGCGACATCGTGGAGTATGTTGACAAGCACTAAATGAACGTTTTATGCACCATTATGCCCGCATCATGCTTTTGGTGCGGGCATTTTTCAGCAGAGTCCGCTGGAGGCGGCGGCCAGGCTCGCTGAAACGGCATATATGTTTCCACAATCGTTCCTGTGAAAAGGCGGTACCATTGAAAAATCGTAACCAGCAATTAGAAACCTTGCAGGGCATTCTAAAGTATTCCTTCCGTACTTGCAGCTTATTAAACATGGCGTTGACGCATACGTCCTTTGTAAAAGGGGATGGTAAAGACGCGTCGCACAATGAGCGGCTGGAATACTTGGGCGATGCTGTGCTTGAGTTATGCGTAAGCGAGCTGTTGTATACGCGCTATCCAGATTGGAGCGAAGGCGCGATGACGAGGGCGCGTGCCAATATCGTATGCGAACAAGCGCTGTGCGAGGCGGCGCGGCAGTTCGCCTTGCAGGAGTATTTGCTTTTGGGCCACGGCGAAGAAGTAACGGGCGGGCGCGAAAAGCCGTCCATACTTTCAGACGCGCTGGAAGCGGTAATTGGCGCCATTTATTTGGACGGAGGCATAGAAGCGGCGCGGCGGTTTGTGTTGCGGTTCGCGGAAAAGGGCGTCCGCAGCGCGGCGGAAAAGAGCGATAAAAAAGACGATAAATCCACCTTGCAGGAATATGTGCAAAAAAAGCGTTTGGGGGCTTTGGATTACGAGCTGATTTCCGCAACGGGCCCCGATCATAAAAAAGAGTTCCGCATGCGGGTTACCATAAACGACAGTTTGTTTGGCGAAGGCGTGGGTGCCTCCAAGCAGGAGGCCGGGCAAAGGGCAGCGAAAATGGCCTTAAAAAAGCTGCGTGCGGAAGATACGGCAAAAAAACAGCCGCGTGACGCGAACGGGGGAGAAACGGAATGCGACTAACAAAATTAGAAATCAACGGCTTCAAATCGTTCGCAAAAAAAACAGAGCTGGTGTTCGATACGGGCATAACAGCCGTCATAGGCCCAAATGGCAGCGGAAAAAGCAATATAGCGGATTCCGTGCGTTGGGTTTTGGGCGAACAAAGCGCGAAAGCGCTGCGTGGCGAACGTATGGAGGATATTATATTCAACGGCACGCAGGAGCGCAGGCCGCAGGCGTATTGCGAGGTGCAGCTCACGTTCGACAATACCGACGGCGCATTGCCCATCGATTTTGCGGAAGTAACGGTCGGCAGGCGTGTATATCGTTCCGGTGAAAGCGAATACGCCATCAATCGAAACGCCTGCCGCCTGAAAGACGTACAAGAGCTTTTTCGAGACACGGGCATAGGCAAGGAAGGCTATTCCATCATCGGCCAGGGCAAGGTGGAAGAAATCCTTTCAAACCGCTCGCACGATCGCCGCATGGTTCTCGAAGAGGCGGCAGGGGTCGCGCGTTACCGCGTAAGGAAAGAAGAAGCCGTGCGCAAGCTGGAACATACGGGCAAAAACCTTGAGCGCCTTATGGATATCTTAAACGAGCTGGAATTGCAGCGCGACCCGCTGAAAGAGCAGGCGGAAACCGCGCGTACCTATCTGCAGTACCGTGAAGAATTGCGGCATCTCGATATCAACGTGTTTTTGCATCAATACGAGCGTACAACGGAAAGAGTAAAGAACGCGCAGGCGGCGATCGCGCAATTGACCACAGAGGCGGAAAGCCTCGAAGAGCAGGATCATATTCTTGCCGCGGATTGCGCCGCCCAGGAAGAGCAGCTGCGAAATATAGAACACGAAGCGAGTGTGCTGCAAAACCAGCTGCTGGCGGAAATGTCGGTTGTGGAAGCACACGCGGGTGAAGCGAAGGTGCTTCGAGAACGCAAAACAAACTTGGAAAGAGAATTTGAGCGCTTGCAGCAGGAACTGCGCCAGGACAAAGAAAAGCGCGACGCGCTGCGCGGGCAAATGCAAAGCATAAGCGTAGCGGACAATAAAGAAGTGCTTGCGGCGTTGGATGCGGAAATCCGTGCGGACGAAGAACGTTTGCAAGCCAGGCAAAAAGAAATTGACGAACAGGAACAACTGGTCGAGCGGCAAAAAAATAGCATCATCGAGCAGCTAAACCGGTTGTCCGACGCAAAAAGCCAAGTCTCGCGCATGGAAGCCATGGAAAATGCGTTTCATCAACGCATGGATGCGCTCCAAAAAGAGCAGGAAGAGATTCTGCGCGAAAAAGATTCATTAGAAAAAGAGCATACGGCGGCAAACCTGGAAGCGGAAAAAGAAGAAGCGCGCCGCCATGAACTGGGCGAGCAGCTTACCGCGCTGGCAAATGCCACGCAGGAGGCCGCAAAGAAAAGCAAAGAAGCCGATCAAGAGCAGCGGGCACTGGAACAAAAAATACAGGCCATGCGTTCGCGCGTAAATGTGCTGGATGAAATGGCGCGTGCGCACGAGGGGTACTATGCCAGCGTGCGAAACGTGCTGCGCGACAGTGAAAATGACTATGCGCTCAAAAAAAGCATACTCGGCGTGGTGGCGGAGCTTATACAGGTTCCCGAAAAATTTGAAACCGCGCTGGAGATGTCGTTGGGCGCCGCGCTGCAAAATATCGTTACGCCCACGCCGGAAGACGCGCAGCGCGTCATTGAACATTTGCGAAAGCATCAATACGGCCGGGCGACCATGCTGCCTGTTTCGGCTATGCGCCCGCGTCTGCTGACGCAGGAGGAACGGGCCTGCCTGAATATCAAAGGCTGCCTGGGCGTGGCTTCCGAGCTGGTAACGTTCGATAAACAGTATAGCAGCGTGGTGGACAACCTGTTGGGCCGCACAGTATTGGTAGAAGATCTGCAAACAGGTATCGAGCTGAATAAGCGGGCGAAATCGGCGTTTCGCATTGCCACCGTGCAGGGTGATATCATTCATCCCGGCGGATCGATGACAGGCGGCAGCGTACAAAAGCGCGAATTCAGTCTTTTGGGACGGGAAAGAGAAACAAAAGAATTGCGCGGCAGTATCAAAGCGACGGAAGCGCAAATGGAGCGTTTGCTGCAAAACAAGCAGGAAGCCGAAGCAAATGTGGAAAACTGCCGCATACAGGCCGCGGAGGTCGAATCGCGTATCCATGCGCATGAGGTGGATGCGGCGCGTTTCAAAGAAAAGCTCGATCTCATCCTGCGTGATATCGCGGGCAACGCGTTGAAATGGGAACGCAACGAAACGGAATGCGGACAAATCAAAGATAATCTGGCTGATATCGCGAACGAGCGCCAGGAAATCGAAAGCCGTCAGCGCGGCATGGAAGAAGGAAACGCCACTACGCAGGAAGATGTGCTGCGTTCGCAATCCGGCCTAAACGAGCTGCGCGCGCAAAGCGAGGCCGCAAATACCGCGCTCACAGAGCGGAAGGTGTATCGCATGGGCCTCCAAAAAGAAGAGGACGCCCAACAAAACGAGCAGAAGCGTTTGCAGCGCGAGCTGGAACAAATAGAAAAGCACATTTTGCAGGCCATACAGCTTTGCCAGAAAAACAAAACGGACAGCGAAGCATTGCAGCAGGAAATCGCAAGCATGGGCGAAAACGTGTCGGATGAACAAGCACAGCTCGATTCGCATAAAGAGCAGCACCGCGCCATAGAAGAAGAGCGGCAGAGGCGGACGCGCAGCTTGAGCGAAACGCGCGAAAAGCGCGATCAGGCGTTGATAAGCCTGCGTGAATTTGAAGAACGCAAGCACAAACAAGACCTTCTGCTGAATAGGGCGGAAATCGAATTCGAGGGCATGCAGGAACGCATACTGGAAGAATACCAGCTGACATATGAAAGTGCCCTGCCCTTCCGCGCGGAGCAATTCGCCGTAACGGCTTCGCACATCCGCATAGACGAGCTGCGCACAGCCATTCGGGAGCTGGGGAATATCAATGTAAATGCCGTGGAAGACTATAAGGCCCTGCAAGAACGCTATGAACAGCTGCAAATGCAATGTGATGATCTTAAAAAAGCGGAATCGGACCTGCATGTGCTTATAACCGAACTCACAATGACCATGGAACAAAAATTCACGGAACAGTTCCAGCTCATACAAAAAAACTTCTCAATGGTGTATGAGCAGCTGTTTGGAGGCGGGCGGGCGGAGCTTCGTCTGGCGGATCCGCGGGATGTATTAAACTGCGAAATTGACATCATCGCGCAGCCGCCGGGGAAAAAGTTGCAGCTGCTCTCGTTGCTGTCCGGCGGCGAGCGTGCGCTGACGGCCATTGCGCTGTTGTTTGCCATATTAAGGCTAAAGCCTACCGTGTTTTGCATACTGGACGAAATCGAAACGTCGCTGGATGAAGTAAATGTAACGCGTTTTGCAAATTATTTGCGCGCGTATGCCGACGATACGCAGTTCATACTCATCACGCACAGGAAAGGCAGCATGGAAGTTTGCAACGCGTTGTATGGCGTGGCGATGGAAGAAAAGGGCGTATCAAAAATTGTATCGGCAAGGCTGCAAAATCAAAACGGCGTAGCTTGAGGCGTGCTGGGGCGTGCATAGAAAAGGAAGAACAACATGGAACAAACGCAAGGGTTCTGGAAAAAACTGCGCAACGGGTTGAGCAAAACGCGCGAAAATCTTCTTTCGCCGGTGTTTGCTTCGCGCAATGGCATAGACGAAGAACTATATGAAGAACTTGAAGAAGCGCTTATCATGGCGGACGTAGGCGTGTCGCTGACAGGCCGGCTCATGGATGAACTGCGCGTAAAAGTAAAAGAGCAGCGCCTGCGCGAGGCAGGGGCGGCACGGGAAGCGCTGATCGCACTGGTAGCGGAGCATATGGCGCCCAAAACGCCCTTTTTTGAAGAAGGCGGTCCCATTGTGCTGTTGGTGGTGGGCGTTAATGGCGTGGGTAAAACCACTTCCATCGGGAAAATTGCCAACTATTACGTTGGCCAGGGTAGAAAAATCATGCTAGCGGCGGGTGATACGTTTCGCGCGGCGGCGGCGGAGCAGCTAGGCATTTTGGCACAGCGCGCGAATGTGCCGATGGTGCGGCACGAGGAAGGCTCCGACCCGGCGGCGGTTGTGTTTGACGCTATCGCGTCGTTTAACGCCAAGGGCTGCGACATGCTCATCAGCGATACGGCGGGGCGGTTGCATAATAAGAAAAACTTAATGAGCGAGCTGGAAAAGATGCGGCGGGTAATCGCACGCGAGCTGCCGGACGCGCAATGCAGGGTACTGCTGGTGTTAGACGCCACAACGGGCCAAAACGCTATCCAGCAGGCAAAGGCGTTTATGGAGTCGGCAGGTGTAACGGATATCGTGCTGACAAAGCTGGACGGCACGGCAAAGGGCGGCATGGCGATAGCGGTGCAGCAGGAGCTGGGTATCCCTGTCCGGTTTGTGGGCGTGGGCGAAGGCATGGACGATCTCCAGCCGTTCGATGCGCAGGCATTTGCGGAGGCACTGTTTTAGGCTGGG
>JAVBPK010000074.1:0-5383 GCA_031549625.1 Eubacteriales bacterium | reverse complement strand
ACGATGCAGCGCCGCCCCATGAAACCTGACTGGAGCGGGGACGATGGGGCGCCGACCCATACCCCGCCCAAGGGATACATCCCTTAGGAATCCCATTCCACAGGCCCACATGCGGGCCTGACTCTTTTTTATGCCAAACTTGCGGCGCGGCATGAAAATATCCCCCCTGCGGAATGCCTTGGCATTCCGGTTATGGGTTTCCAAAAGGACTTAGTCCCTTTGGCAGAGGTTTGGAGGCGGAGCCTCCATGAAACCTGACTTGGTCAAAACAGCTGGAGCGGGAACGATGGGGCAGCGCCCCATCGTCTTCCCCAACAGGCAGGCCAAGCCGGGCATGCAGCGACGGACAAACGGCACTGCATACGCAGTGCCGTTTATAATGTTTTATTTCATTTATTCGGGAATGGTATAATCAGGCGTTGTCGCGCTTTTTCTTATACCAGATGATCCCCACTATCACCACTGCAACCACACCCAGCACAATAAACCCGACGTTCATGTACGCGTAGTCCGTACGCGGCGGACGCAATGTGCCAGACATATTGGTGGCCGTACCGCTGCCGGAAGTTGTGCCCGTGTTTACGATGGTGCCATACGGATCAACCACCATGTACGGGGAAAGCCCGCGTACTACGACATTTGCCATGCCGTCCGTCGCCGTGACGTCGTATAGCTCGTCGCCGGTGTTTGTGCCATGCACCACGCGCAGCCGCGTGGTATTATAGCCTACGCCTACGTTCAGGCCCACAGTCAGGTTGCCGTAGTATGTGCCACCAACGATGGCGATATCCACCGCCCGCAACACATTGCCTTGCCCCACGCCCGAGCTTTTCAGCATACGCGCGTACACTCTGTCTGTTTGAGAAAGCTCGGTGATTACCAGCTTGGGCGCGCCGAGGAAGAAACCGGCCACCACGATACCTGTTTTGGTATCTTTCAGCTCGTAATGCGTCAGCTCTTCCGGATTCGGGGTTGGTGTGGCGTTTGACGGTGTCGCGCTGCTTGTGGGCGTCGGCGTCGGCGTCACGGAACCCGGCACAGGTGTTGGCGTCGCAGAGCTCAGCTTGTTCACGCTAATCGTTACGGTCTGGTTGCTTTGCACGTTTTCGATCAGATATACGCCGTTTGTGGCCGTCAGCTTTTTCGAGCCCGCGAATACCTGCAGGGAAGTCGGATCATACCCGGCCGCGACATTGACGGAAAAACGGAACGATTCGCCCCTGTCCACGATGTATTGATCCACGCCGCCCGTACTTGTGCCGCCCGCCACGTTTGCCAGGCTATACCCAAGGCCGGTCGGGATATTGACGAGCAGCTTGTTTACCGGCAGATTGTCCCCCGGTATCCACGCGGAAACGTCTACGCTTACGTCCACGTTCTTTGTAACATTCAGTACTGTGTATGCCCAGCCACCTGTCGCCACATTAGAAGGGTTCAGCGGGTCTATGCCCACGCGCACCACCGGTGGCGATGTGTTGTTTTGGTATGCCTGCGTCGGGACGATGGTGAATGTAAAGCTCTTGCTATGTTCCACGCTCGCTGATTGCGGCGTTACCGTATATTTTTCAGCATATTGTGTGACTCGTACCGTGTAGCTTGTGGGTGACCATAGTGCGTCGTCCACAGAGATCAATGTGTCCCCGTTTACGTTTTGTATGGTGTAGTTGTAAAAATTGCCTACTTTGGTGTGCCCCAGCGTGCCGCCCGGGAAGCTTGGAATGGCAATGGATACTTTGGGCGTTGTGCCGCCATAACGCGTGTTTACTTCTAATGTGAAGCTGAAGTTTTCATCCTTCGCCACAAAATAGTCGCCCGCCGTGGGGGTGCTGTAATATTTGTACTCGCCAGTAGACTGATCCTTGGAGCTCTCCGGCACGGTCACGATGTAGGCAACTCTGCTGTTGCCAAACATGAGCGTTATGTTTTCGTTAACAACCGGAATTTTGTATTCAAAGATTTGCCTGCGATTGATGCCCGTATGCGTAGTAAACGCCAGCTCCGTGCCATTTAGCGAAACCACCGGGATTTTATATTCCGCGAGATAGCTCGGCGCCATGGTAACCGTAAAGCTATAGGAGGAACCCATGGGCACCGCGGTAGCTCCATATGCCTGCCCCTGTGGCTGCCTCTCTACGGTATACGCCGTATGCTCGTCCGGTGCGCTGAAGGAGACTTCGCAGAACATTCTGACTACAATCGTCAGGTTTTGATTTAAGGTAACGGTGTATACGCCGCCTGCAGCTGTAAGCTCCTGCAAGGCGGATTCGCTTGGGTTGCTTGTGGGACGCTGGTACACTTTGAAGCCGGATACTCTGCCTACCAATCCCGCGGCGACCTCTACTTTAAATTGGAAGGTGTCGCCATCCGGCAGCGATACGTTTGTAGTCAGCGGAGTATTTGCCGTGTCTGTCAGCACATACTTCCCCGTATCATTTGTGGGCAACGATAACGAATAGTTGACCGCATGCGCGGGCCTTGCCAGCGCTACGCCACACAGCACCACCACCACGGGCAGCAGCCATTGCAGCAACTTTCTAAATGTTCTATGATGGATGATGTATTCCATACACGCACCATTGCCTTTCTCTTACAGCCGAAAACATCCGCTTTCAGCCTTTTGCGCGGAATATTCGCTACAACGATAAATGGCCATTGGCAATGAAAGCCAGCGCAGCCACTATATATAGTGTAGTGTATCACATATTTACCCATATTCCTACACATTTTTACATATTATTTGATCGGTATAATTGCCCTCCAACATTAGCCGTCAAGGAAAATATTACAACCTGCTCTTACCGCCTGTATTGCGCGCTTTGGGCGATGCCCGTTATGGAAGAAAGCACCCAATCGTATTCTGCCCGCTTCACCACCGTACCGCAATACTCACATTCGCCGCTGCGCCGTACATCCATCGGCGCGCCGCAATGCGGGCAGTTTGTCGCCGTCAAGCCCGCTGCCTCTACGGGCGTAAGCATGCCATGCTTGCGAGTCAGTTTCCAGTCGTATGTGAGGTATTTCTCCGCCGTATTGCTTCCCCGCAGGATGGCGCCGGTATTGTCGTCTATCGTGTAATCCACGATGCGGGCCGTCAGGCGCACCGTCAGCGCGTCCATATCGCCTTCCTGCGTGTAATTTGTGATGTTGGCGTCCATCACGGCTATTCGCTCCACTTTGTTTGTCTGATTGTTGCGGCGCAGTTCATCCAGCTGCCTGCCCATCTGGTTATATAATTGATCCGTCATCCACAGGCGCATCGGCTCCCAGCGTTTATCCTGCCACGCCTGCTTCATATGCACGTATAAATTGCCGACCATGTCGATGATACGCTGTTCCGCGAAGTTTGGATCATGTCGCTTTAATTCGGCCAATGAAACGCCGCGCGTTCCATACGAAGACGTGCTGACAGGCGCGCTATGCGCGGTTCCGCCCTTCGCCTTGCGCATGTACGACAGCACAACCAAAATGATGATAACTGTTACAAAGAAGGGAAATATGCTGGTGAAGCCCCAAATAAGGCCCAGGCCGCCACCGCCGTTATAGCCGCCCGAACCGAAGTCGCTGTCCCAATCGCTGCTTGAACCCCAATCGCTGCTTGAGCCCCAGTCGCTGCTCGAGCCCCAGTCGCTATCGCTTGAAAAATTTCCGGCATCCGCCAAACCAACAACGCATGTTAGTATGCACGCCAAAATAACCAGCCCTGTTACCGCGATCTTCGTCAACCGTTTCATGAATGCTACCCTCTTCCATCCAGTCTGCCGCGAGTGGCGCGGCGCAGCGTTCCAATTCTGCTTATATATTGCGGTTTTTTTCTGATATATTCCTGTCTGTTTTAAGTATACCGCATTCTTTAATTGGATACAATTCTACTTACCAATACGCGAAAGCATTTGACAGTTTTCCTTCCCCGCTGGTAAACTGATAGTATTAAAAGGAGTGTTCCTTCGGAGAACAAAAGCAACCGCCTATTTCATATGAAACGTACTCGTAGAAGGCGCATGGGCTATTCGCCCCTATACGCGCCGCCACAAAAGCGTCATAGAGGCTCCAAAAGAATCCGCCAGCGCGCCAGCGGTTTTGGTTCGCGTATACTGGCGGGTTTTGGCGCGT
This sequence comes from Eubacteriales bacterium, assembly GCA_031549625.1. Taxonomy (GTDB): domain Bacteria; phylum Bacillota; class Clostridia; order Christensenellales; family CAG-138; genus JAISXK01. Next base: position 1,273 of record JAVBPK010000074.1, on the reverse strand, counting down.
TTTTCAGCATGCTGGCCGCGCCCTTTGTCGCCTTTGTTTCGCTTTTTCGCGGCAAACGCACCGCTTCCTTTGGCCTTTCCGCCGAACCCTCCACCGGCCCTTCGAGCGCCTCCAGGCATGCCGCCGCCGGCGGGCCTTCCAAGGCCTCGCCCGTGTTGTTTGCGCTTTTAAGCCTTGCCGTTGCCGCCAGCGGCCTCTTTCTCGGCTGGGCGTTTCTGTATAGCGATACCGGTGTTACCCTCACGATCGATTACTGCGGCGATACCCGCACCGTCACCACAAAAGCCGAAACCGTCGCCGAGCTGTTAGAAAAGCACGGCATCGAAGTGCGCGAAGCCGATTCGATCAACTATTCGCTCACCAGCGCCCTCACCGACGGCATGGAGCTCGTCATACAAAACGCGTTCCCTGTCACCGTCGCTTCCGGCGGCCGTGTCACCATATTGCAAATGCGCGATGGCTGCGTATCCGACGCTCTCTCGCTGGTCGGCGTGCAGTACGACGCGGTCGACGAGTTGACCCAACTGCCCTACGCCGATGTTGAGCCCGGCATGCATATCCAGCACATAGACATAAACACCACCTATGAAACCATCGACCAAACCGTGGAATACTCGCAGGAAATTGTGAAGGATGCCAGCCGCTATATTGGCGACGATAAAGTCAAAGTGACCGGAGAAGACGGCCAGCGCCGCATTGTCCGCCGCATCGTCTACAAAGACGGCGTCCTGACTTCCCGCGAGATTATGAATCAGATCATATTAAAAGAAGTCGTAGATGAAATCGTCATCAAGGGCACAAAGTTCCGCGCCCAAACCAGCTTTACCGGCGACGACCGCGCCTGGAAGCCCAAACCCACCAAGGAAGAAATTCACAAAACGATGGTCGTGCCCGAGATCACCGCCTACACACACACCGGCAACCGCACCGCCACAGGCCGCACGGCCAAAATCGGCCGCGTCGCCGTCAATCCGAAGATCATCCCCTACGGTACAAAGCTGTATATCCCCGGTTACGGATACTGCACCGCCCAGGATACCGGCGCTTTCCGCCACGAAGAGGGCGGCGAGAAAAACCAGATCGACATATTCCTGAATACCGAAAAGGAATGCCGGACTTGGGGCCGCAAGCGCAATATAACCATTTATATCCTCAAATAATCGTCTTTCCCACTTACGGAGGCCCCCATGACCGAGACGCACGAAGCCTTGGATATCCCCGCCTTTTCGCACCCCATCGCCAGCGTTTCCGGCATACAGGAGCGCCTTGGCGC
>JAVBPK010000049.1:0-17418 GCA_031549625.1 Eubacteriales bacterium | reverse complement strand
GCTCGCGTCCGTTGTCCGGTTTCTTTTTGCTGGTTCTTAATTCGTTGCGCTTTGTTTTGCACTATATAGTTTTCAAGGTGCGCCCGCTCTCTTTCGGAGCAGCTTGTATATTGTAGCAAACTCTATTGGAGGATGTCAACAAGTTTTTTGCATATTCTCTCGAATTTCAAATTAAAATTTAAGTTGCTGTTTATTCCGGCATCTGACCTTCTAATGTTCGTATTTGTTCGATATTTTACGTGGCGTTTCGACTTTAATGTTCGTGATAAAATGTATATCGTTTCACTATCAACTACATATTTTTCCACCTGTTGCATTGCCGTATTTTTAGCCTGGCGGCCATCCAAGATTTCTTCCGCCCAAGATATGCATATGCAGATGATCTACCGTTTGACCGCCTTGCTCTCCTGTATTCAGCACCAAGCGAAAGCCGCTTTCCGCCACGTTTAGTTCCGCCGCCAGCTTTTGCGCCACACGAAACAGCTTTGCGAGCAGCGCGTCATCTTCCGCCTGCAATTCCAAAACGCTTTTCATATGTTTCTTGGGAATAATCAGCACATGCGCCGGCGCCTTTGGGTCGATATCGTGGAACGCAAGCACATCTTCATCTTCATAGGCTTTTTTGCTTGGGATTTCTCCCGCTATGATCTTACAAAAAATGCAATTCTCCATTTGTGTTCCCCTTTTCTACATAAATATAGTCATTTTGCTTTTATTCGCATTGGCCGCATCGTTGCGTCCTCTCAATTTTTCGAATAGCGCATTTTATGGGAGCGCCTCAGCCTCGACCACGTCTCCATCGCCGCTTATCAGCCTGACCGCGCTGAGTTCGCCCACTTGCCCGCCCGCAAACCGGCCCCGCAAATAATTGCCCGCATATCCTTCCGACACCCCTTGCCCATCTCGCTTTTCTACGAGAACCTGCTGCACGCTGCCCAGCCGACTTTTGACATACGCTTGCTCCAGCTCTTTTCCCAGTGCGATCAGGTCATTCGCGCGGCGCAGCTTTTCGGATTTTATTACTTGCCCCGGCAAATCATACGCGACCGTTCCCTCGCGCCGGGAGTACGGAAACACATGCAAACGCGCAAGCGCCAATTCTTTTACGAAAGCCATGCTTTCTTCGTGTTCCTTTTGCGTTTCTCCTGGAAAGCCCGCTATGACATCCGTCGTAATCGCGCAGGCCGGAAATGCTTTTCGAAGCTTGTCTACCACTGCGGCATATTCAGCGGGCGTGTATTTTCGCCGCATAGCTTGCAGCACAGCCGCGCTGCCGCTTTGCAGGGAAAGATGAAATTGCTCACACAGCTTTTGCGCTTCCACAACCCGCAGACCTTCTATAAACGCGTCGTCCACCAGCGACGGATCCAGCGAACCCAGCCGTATTCGTCCCAGTCCCGGCGTAGCGGCACACATTTTTATGATATCCGCCAGTTTTGGCAATGCTTTGTTTTCTTTCCCATAGCTCATGAGGTGGATGCCCGTCAATACCACTTCGCGCACGCCGGCTTCCCCCAGCCTGCATAATTCGGCGTAAATATGCTCCGCCGGACGCGAACGCACCGGCCCACGCACATAGGGAATAATGCAATAGCTGCAATATCTGTCGCACCCGTCCTGGATTTTCAACTGCGCGCGCGTACGTATGCCGCGTTCCGCGTCTTCAGGTAATGTTTCAAACGAGCGGGCAAACCGAATATCTTCTACAGCCTTATTTGGTTCGTTCGCTTCCTGCAGCAATTCTACCAATTTTATACGATTTTGAGTGCCTATTACCACTTGCACTCCCGGCAATGCCGCCAGCTCTTCCGCCGCCCGCTGGGCGTAGCAACCCACGACCGCAATTTTTGCGTTTTTGTTGCGCGCGTGCGCCCGGGCAATGATGTTTCGGGATTTCCTGTCGCTTTCCTGCGTTACGGTGCATGTATTGACGACATATACATCCGCTTCCTCCTCAAAGGGCACGGATATATAGCCGCTTTGCTCGAATAATGTACGCATGGAGGCGGTTTCTTGTTGATTGACTTTGCATCCCAGCGTGTAAAACGCTACGCGCGCTTCCGTTTGTTGCTGCTTAGAGTTCCAATTCATATACCACCATTGCCAACATCGCCATGCCGGCCGTTTCTGTACGCAAGATGCGGTTGCCCAAGCTTACTGTTTTTGCGCCCCTTTGCGCCAGCCACGCCGCCTCTTCCTCCGCAAAGCCGCCTTCCGGCCCGATAACCAGCGCGATCTCCTTTGCGGCCGTTCCCCGCAAAACTTGCTTCAGGCGCACATCGTGTTCTCCTTCGTACGCAAATAACACCAAATCGTGCGTTTCGAAGCTGCAATCCTTTAATTCAGCCAGCGGCCGCACCTCCGGCACTATTCCGCGTCCCGATTGTTTCGCCGCCTCGTACACGATACGCTGATACCGCTCCCGCTTTTTTTCGAATTCACCGCCGCCCATTTGTTTCACCACGCAGCGTTCCGTCACCACCGGATTGATGGCCGCTACGCCGAGTTCCACACACTTTTGCAAGATGAGTTCCATTTTGCCCGCCTTAGGCAGCGCCTGATACAGGGTAACGCGGAACGCTGACTCCGTATCACTTTTCCGTTCGCTTATAATTTCGGCATACACGGCTTGCTTATCCGCCTTGCTGATTTGCGCCGTATACTCACGTCCCATTCCATCGCACAGGCATATTTTGTCGCCCTGTTGCAAACGCAATACGCGCTGGATGTGCCCCGCATCTTCACCCCTGATAACGGCAATGCCGGCCTGTATGCTTTCTTTGCCGATAAAAAAACGGTGCATACTAGGCAACTCCTGCCCGGCCAGCGAAAGCGAGCCAAAACGTGCGCTGGGGTTCTTGTTCCTCCGAGCGCATGACCTCGATATGTAAAAAACCGGCAGCTAGCAAAGCCGCATGCACATCCTGTTCCCGCTCGTCTATGATGCCCGAGCATAGAAACAAGCCGCCGGGCTTTATCCACGCCGGCACCAGCGGACAAAGGGCAATCACCACATCTGCAACAATATTCGCCACCACGATGTCGTATTGACCCGCCACCGCCTGCCGCAGCGCGGCATTTTTCAGGATATCTCCGATGTGCAGCTTGCAGCGTTCCGCTTCTAATTCGTTCATGGCGACATTGTCGCGCACGACCCGCTCCGCAACAGGGTCGATATCCACACAAACAGCGTTTGCCGCGCCCAACTTCAGCGCCGCAACGGAAAGGATGCCGCTGCCGCAGCCGATATCCAACACTTGCATGCCCGCTTGCGTATATCGTTCCAGCGCCTCCAAACACAGGCGCGTGGTATGATGCGCACCCGTGCCGAATACCATGCCCGGATCCAGCCGGATGAGCGCGCGGCCGGATTTTTGCTGCCGCGTTAAACCGACCTCTTCCCACGACGGGCAAACCAACAGCTTTTCGCCAATGACGATGGGTTTGTAATATTGCTTCCAACTGTTTGCCCAATCCTGATCGTCTACCCGCGTTTCCAGCACACGAATAGAGGCGCCCACTTCCGGCGCGATTTCATACAAGCGCGCCACCGCTTCGCGCGCTGCCAGCAACTGTGGCTCTTGTTCCGGCAGGTCGGCGATATACGCCTTTACACAAGGCCCCTGTTTACCGGCCAACGCGGTCGCGTCGGCATAATCCCAATAGGGAGCCGTTTCTTTTAGGTACGCCGCAACCGTTGCTTCGCTTTCCTCGATGGCCACCTGTTCGAGGCCAACACCCGCCAAAGCGCCGCACACCAGTTCTACGCCCATATCCGTTGTATATACCGCAAATTCAATCCATTTCATATCTAAATAGTAAAACGCCGCTTGCATGAAGTCAAGCGGCGCCTAGCCAGCAGCAAATATTCTTTTTGAGGGATTGGATTAGCCAGGCGGTGCGGCCTGATCTGCGCCGCCGCCTTCGCCCCCGGGAGCAACTATGCCCACGGGCACCGCACCATCGGGAACCGGCACCTTTGCAGGATCGCCAGTACCGATGTGGATTTCCGCTTCGTTGCCACGGTAATTATCCGTGTACAGCTGTCTTGTTTCCTGCAATTCGCCATTTTTGAATGTATCCAAATAGACGACCGCCGTATATTTCTGACGCGCCTCGATCATTTGTTTTTGATAACCCTTCGGTATGGCCGGATCATTCACGTATATCGGATTCACGCGCGGTTCGCCCGTCTCCACTTCGCTGCGCGGCACGTATGTTACCCCTTCCGGCAACGGTTTGCCGTATATCGAAACGGTAATCTCCCTTTTCCGCTTTTCAATTTGCTTATGGTAGACGAATATATAGATCGGCGCGCCCGTATCATTTTCAAAGACCAAATCGATGCCGCTGGTATCTACCGTGGCATCCAGGCCCAGCGGCACATAGCTGGACGGGATGGAGTGCTTTTTGCGGCCGCCTTCGGGAATTTTGATATTGCCGCGCAACAGCGCGCCATACAGCGTTGTGCTGACCTGGCAAATACCGCCGCCCGCCTGGCGCGTGTATTCTTTGCCACCGCTTATGCCATTTGCTTCTTTCCAGCCGCCTTCCAGCGTGCGCGGGCCTACGATGGTGTTGAAACTGAAACGTTCCCCCACTTGCAGAACATATTGGTTTATAATACCCGCCGCTTTATCGATATTGAAACACCTGTTTTGCACAATCTCATCGGAACCGCTTTGGGCGTATGTTGTGGAAAACGTGGAAATGCGTTTCGTGTTTTCCATGATCGCGTCTATGGTGCTTGTTGGTTCTATTACGTCGTATACAGGATCAACATTCCCCTGATATTTGTGGAATGTAATCAGCTCGATGATGGCGTCGGCAGTTTTTTCGATATTAAGAGCACGCCCGTTTTGGCCGGGCTCCGGTACAAACTCCGCGCGCAAATCGTCTGTTAAGGTGGGGATTATCTTCGGCTCCACGGCGGGCTTGCCCGCCTCTTTGGCAATATTTTCGAGTTTGCTGATAAGCGTAGCACGATCCGGCGTGAAGGACAGCGTGAAGTTTTTGCCTTGCTCCTCCAATAGTTGCTTATCTTCAGCATTTTCGCTGAATGTGCCTTCCCTGCCATAAGCAAGCGCCTCGTTCATAACGGCGTCCATATCGGCCGTTAGCCGTAAATCCGCCGCGGTGATGGACCAGCTTTGTTCTCCGCCGGCCAACACGATGGAGATTTCCGCCAAGCGCGCGTTGATGGCTTTTTGCACAAGCGGCTGCGCTTCTTCTACCGGCATGCCGCCTACTTCGACGCCCTCGATCGTGATGCCTTTTAAAAACTTTTTGCCCGATTGCAGGTATGCAAACGCGCTATCGCCCTCCGGAACACCGCTTTGATTATTTAGGAAGAATATGGCCGCTATCACCAGAAGCAGCGCGACAAACGCACCCAACGCTATACGCATGAGTTTTTGTGACTTGTTTTGCTTTGTTTTGCGGGTTTTGCCTTTACCGCCGGAACCTTTGCCGCCAGAGCCTTTGTTGCCGGAGCTTGTTGTAGAGCCGCTCTTTTTTACGCCGCTGCGCGAAACGCTGCTTGTTGCGCTTTTTGCGGTACGAGACCTTGGCTGCGCGGATAAAGTCGAACCTGACCGCCCTTTGTTTGCCGCGCGCATGGCGCTGCTTTCGTATGCCGGCCTTTCAACGCTGGTATAGCGAACAGACCCGCTCCCGGCAGCACCCGCCTGCCGCGGCGTTATTCTACTGTTTGGATTGGCTGCCGGTACCGCCGGCGCGCTTTGATTGCGCATGTACTGCGGCAACTCGGGGCCTGTCTTACCCGTCGCGCGGTTTGGGCGCGGATTTCTTTCCATTTTTATTCCTCGTCTTTGCTCATCTCGCCTCATAACAAAGCGATACCACAATATACGGTATATTTTTCATTATACACAATCCATATCCTGTTCGCAACACGCGAGGCTTCTTCATAAAAAGTTTTCAAATCTGCATTTTACTATGACAATCGCCTTGCAGCATGCTACAATACGATCATTGACCTCTGGCAGCTGCTATTGCCTGTATCCAGTTGTTCCCATTTGCGCCGCGCGCCATACCAACAAAATTTAAAACAAATATATGAGGTTTCCATGTTCCACATCGCGCTGGTAGAACCCGAAATACCCCAAAACACAGGCAATATTTCACGCACTTGCGCCGTGACCGGCAGCGCCCTGCATCTTGTGCGCCCGCTTGGATTTTCCATAGACGACAGCAAGCTCAAGCGCGCCGGCCTTGACTATTGGCACGCACTTACGCTTTACACGCATGACGATTTTCGCGAGATCGAGGCCACCTTTGCGCGCGAGCGTATTTTCCTTTTTTCCACACATGCCTCACGCCTGTACACCGAGCAAGAATTTCGGGACGGCGACATGCTCGTTTTCGGCAAAGAGACCGCCGGACTGCCCGGCGAACTCATCGCCCGCTACGGCGGCAACGCCCTGCGCATCCCCATGGGCAAAGAGCTGCGTTCGCTCAATTTATCGAACGCCGTCGCTATCGTGCTTTATGAGGCGCTGCGCCAAACAGGTTTTCCCACCCTTATATAAACGGGACATGGACATCTTTTCTTGCTTTTTGCATAAGTTTCTCTTGCAAAAAAAATCCGTGGATGGTAAAATACCAATTGTTTGATTTTAGGCTATGCTGATGAAGGAGGTGTAATCAATGGGTAAATATTGCGAAGTTTGCAGCAAAGGCACAATGTCCGGCAATCTTGTGAGCCATTCCAACCGTAAAACGAGGCGTGCGTGGGCTCCCAACATTCAGCGTGTGCATGTCGTAGTGAACGGTTCCCCCCGCAAAATGGATGTTTGTACCCGCTGCCTCCGTAGCGGCAAGGTCGTGCGCAGCGTCTAATGTTTGCAATTTAACAGGCCGCCTTGACAGGCGGCCTTTTGTTTGCCAAAAATCAGAACGATGCGCGGCTCTACTTCATATTCCGCCAAGAGGGCGCGTGCCGCTGGATGCGTCGCTAGACACACTGTCACGCGCCCTCCTCGATAGCCCTGTATCACTATTTTTCTTCCTTGGCGGTGTCCGCCCTTTTCTTTCGCCCGCCCTCTTCATGCGGCTCCGCTGGCTTTCCCTTTTCCCACGCCAGTTTGCCATCTCGCATGAGCGCCGTTACGCTGTCGCCAAGTTGTATGCGGCCCGAAAGTATTTCTTCGCTTAAGCTGTCTTCTACCTGCTGCTGGATGGCCCTGCGCAGCGGACGCGCGCCATATGTTTGGTCGAAGCCCGCTTCCGCAAGATAGGTTTCCACTTCCGGCGTGACGCTTAGCATGATGCCGCGTTCCTTCAATCGTTCCACCACTTTTTTTAGCATTAGCTTCACGATCTCCAGCGTTTGATCCTTTTCGAGCGTATGGAAGAGTATGATTTCATCCACACGGTTTAGGAATTCCGGCCGGAATGTACGCTTCAGCTCTTCCATCATGGTTTCGCGCATATGCTCGTACGCGTTGGCGCTGGCGTTTTCATCCGTGCCGAAGCCCAGCCTGTTCGCCTTGCTCAGCCTGTTCGCGCCCACGTTGGACGTCATGATAAGTATGGTGTTTTTAAAATCCACCACGCGGCCCTTGCTGTCCGTCAGCCGCCCGTCCTCAAGTATCTGCAGCAGGGCGTTAAACACATCGGGATGCGCCTTCTCCACCTCGTCGAACAGCACCACCGCGTAAGGCTTTCTGCGCACCTTTTCCGTAAGCTGCCCGCCATCGTCGTACCCCACATAGCCCGGAGGCGATCCGGTCAGCTTGGAAACGGAATGCGGTTCCATGTATTCGGACATATCCAGGCGGATCATCGCATCCTCATCGCCAAACATGACTTCGGCCAGCGCTTTTGTCAACTCTGTTTTGCCCACGCCTGTGGGACCAAGGAAAATATAGGAGCCTATGGGGCGTTTCGGGTCCTTCAACCCTGCCCTCGCACGGCGGATAGCCCGCGAAACGGCGCGAACCGCATCGTCCTGCCCGATCACACGGCCATGCAGCGTATCCTCCAGATGGAGCAGGCGCTCGCTTTCGTCTTCCGTCAGCTTTTTCACGGGGATTCCCGTCCAGCTGGCCACCACCTGCGCCACATCTTCTTCCGTCACCACGCACGTCAGCTCTTTACGGCCGTCTTCCCACTCCTTGCGGACGCTCTCCATTTCTTTACGCAGTTTCAGTTCCTCATCGCGCACCTGCGCGGCCCGCTCGTAGTTTTGGTTCGTGACCGCTTCTTCTTTTTCTTTGCGCATAGCTTCGATGCGGTCTTCCAGCTCTTTTAGATCCGGCGGCGACACATACGCGGACAAGCGCACTTTACTCGCCGCTTCGTCCATAAGGTCTATCGCCTTGTCCGGCAGGTATCGATCGGAGATATAACGGCTGCTCAATTCCACCGCCGCCTCCACCGCCTCATCGGTAATGCGCGCTTTATGATGCGCCTCGTATCTGTCGCGCAAGCCGTATAAAATTTGCTTTGCCTCCTCCTGCGTAGGTTCTCCAACCGTAACCGGCTGGAAACGCCGTTCCAGTGCCGCGTCTTTTTCAATGTAGCGGCGGTATTCATCCAATGTGGTTGCGCCCACTACCTGAATTTCACCGCGGGCCAAGGCGGGCTTTAATATATTGGAAGCATCGATGGAGCCTTCGGACGCCCCCGCGCCTACGATGGTATGCAGTTCATCGATGAACAATACCGTTCCGCCGCCCTTTAATTCGTCTATCGCCGCTTTTATGCGTTCCTCAAATTCCCCGCGATATTTCGTTCCCGCCAGCATGCCACCCAAGTCCAGCGTAACAACACGCTTGTCCTTGAGTATCTCCGGAATGTTGCCTGATGTGATGCGCTGCGCAAGGCCCTCAATGATGGCCGATTTGCCCACGCCCGGATCGCCGATGAGCACGGGATTGTTTTTCGTGCGGCGGCTCAATATCTGAATGATACGCGATATTTCTTCGTCGCGTCCTATAACAGGATCTAATTCGCCATCTTTTGCCAGTTTTGTCAGATCTTTTCCGTATTTATCCAGCGTGGGCGTATCCTTTCCGCCGCGCCGCGCCTTGCTTGCGCCGCCCTTGGCAGGTTCCTCGCTGCCCATGCTGTCCAGCAGCGCCTTGCGCAGCGCCCCTAAATCCACGCCCAAATCCTGTAATATTCTCATCGCCACGCACTCGCGCTCACGAATGAGCGCCAGCAGCAGATGTTCTGTGCCTATATAGCTGTGATTCAATGTCTTCGCCTCATACAGGCTGAGCTCAATGATCTTTTTTGTTCTTGGCGTATAACCGAAACTGTCGGTGAACTGATAATCACCACGCCCGACCAGACGTTCCGCCTGCTGATGCGCTTCCTTTTCCGTGACACCCGCTTCATTTAGCGCACGGCTCGCCAGACTGTCCTCAGCCATTAAAATGCCTAACAGCAAGTGTTCCGTTCCCACGTAATTGTGTCCCATTTCCTTTGCAAGCTCCTGCGCCTGCCCCAGCGCGCGCCGCGCGCCTTCCGTGTATCTTTCGAATATATCCATTTTCGCTCACCTCTTCAAAGCTTATTCTATTTCTCGCATGGCTTCCCGTATGAATTTTGCCCGCGCTTCATCGCGCTGCTTTTCGGTTAAATCTTCTCCCAGCCGTTTTTCTAAAGAGGCCGCCTGCACTTCCGTCAACAACTTGTTTAACACCGCCTGTTTGTCTTCCCGCAGCACGCCCAGTCCGCTGCCCAGCTTTAAGTTGCTGATGTGCTCCATGGCCTCGTTTGTGTTCAGCTTGCGTGCATACCGCAGCACGCCGCATGAACGATAAATGATATCCTCGACATCCAAGCGGTTTTCACTGTATAACGTCTGGCGCACAACGCGCTCCCTTGCCATGATCTGGCGCACTGTCGCGTTCAGGTTGCTTATGATGTCTTCTTCCAATATGCCCAAAGTCAGCTGGTTGCTTACCTGGTAGATATGACCGGGCGCGCTGCTGCCCTCCCCGTAAATGCCACGCACGGCATACCCTAATTTACTGACTGTTTGCAAAAGCGCATCCGTTTGCCCCGTTAAGGAAAGCGCCGGCAGGTGCAACATGACAGAAGCGCGCATGCCCGAACCCAGATTTGTGGGGCAAGCCGTCAGGTATCCCAATTCTTCATCAAAGGCGTATTCCAATTTGGCCCCCAGCATGGTATCGATGGCCATACATAATGCATCCGCTTCCTCTAACGCCAACCCGGCTTGCAGGCACTGGATGCGCAGATGATCTTCCTCGCCAATGAGTATGGATACGGTTTCGGCCTGATTGATAAGCGCCGCCGCTCGATCTGCCGCCGCCAAATCGGGGCTTATCAGATGCCGCTCCACCAATAATTTGCGCTCACGCAGCGGCAATTCCGCCATGCGCATCAACATGAAATCGTGGTTTCCGTTTATGGCATCGTTCACTTTTGTTATTAGCGTTTCCGCCTGCCCCTTGCTCATTTTGTTTGAAAAGGGCAATTCCCGTAGATTTCTCGCGAGACGTACCCGCGAAGAAATAGCGATGTCTGTGGTGTTTGTCATTCCGTTTGCCCCCCTTCCACCATGCGCAAGCGGTCGCGCAGCTCCGCGGCTCGCTCATACCGTTCTTCTTTGATGGCGGTTTGCAGCTCTTCTCTTAGCCTGGCGCATTCTTGCTGGGGCGTCAGCACATCGTTCGCGGCAACCGCCCCTTCGGGCTCTTCTCTCACAAATCCCTGCGGCACGCGGCCCACATGGCGTATTCGGCCACCCTGCGCCCGACGTATCACCGGCAGCAACGCCTCCCTGTGGGTGGTATAGCATTCCGCACAACCCAGCAGGCCGCTTTTTGGGAACTGGCACAAGTCGGAACCACAGCCGCACGCCGCGCCGGCGCCCACTTGCGGAGCCGCCTGAAAGCCTGCCAAAATATCAATGAAAAACGGCAGGCTCTGCTGGATGCCCTTGGCGCATTCCGCGCACATGTATTGCTCATTTCTCTTGCCGTTTATGATGGTTACGGTATGTACCGTCGCCTGGTTTTGTTTGCAATTTTCACAAAGCATATTTCACTCCTCCTCACAAGGATCTATAGCTGTTATCAGGGTTGTCAGCATATCCCGCAACATGCGCGCCCGCAAGCCTTCGCCCTGCGTTTCCATCGGCATGGCGCATGCGTCCACCGCCGCCCGCAACAGATTGCCTTCCCGTTCGTTTATGATGTTTTCCCCTTTCAGACGCTCTATCATTGCGTGGGCTTTACTCTTTGGCAGCTGTCCCCCTATTTGATTGCACGCGTATTCGTAAAGTAAGTTTTCGCCATCGCATTCCAGCCGGCGCACGTGAATATACCCTCCGCCACCGCGCTTGGATACGATGACATACCCTTGGTCCAGCGTGAACCGCGTAGCCAACACATAGTTGATTTGCGACGGCGCGCAGGCAAAGTGCTGCGCCAGCTCGTTCCGCTGCAAGGATACTTCGCCGCTTTGTTCCATCAGCTCTTTTATAAATTGCTCGATGCTGTTTGACAGAACCGACACGCGCACCGCCTCCTTGGTTTGATTATTTTGACTTTCTTTGACCTTAATAGTATTATAGCATTTTTTCTCCCCTGCTCAACCCATTTTTATGGCGATGTTGTGAACTCTGCGTGAAACAGGTGCCGGCCTTATAAAACGTTACAGCCAGCCGCTATATGCAGAACGCATTTTGAAAATTCATTATGCCGGCATGATTTTATGGTATAATACTGCTGTTCACGCAGCGCATAAAAGGGGGCAAAATCACTTGAAAAAAACCGTTTGCATCGTATTTATATTGCTGCTGTCGGCGTTTTGCGCCTGCGGCAAACCCAAGCCTCAGGCTACCCCCGCGCCCAGCGGCCCGCTGTACCACGCCATGGGCGATATTGTCACGGGCGGCACAGCGGCCGATATCGCCGATATGAACGTAAAATCATTGCAAGTGAGCAGCGCCCAAACCGCCGAAGGGCAAGAAACCGTGCTCGCGTTTTCGTTTGTCACGGGCAGCCGCATGTCCGGCAGCACGCAGGAAACCGCCGGAAACGGCGTTCCTCTATACAGCATCCACACGCTGGACTATCCCGCCCGCCTCATCGTACAGTTTGAAAACATCGCGTTTTGGGATTACCGCCACGGCCTGCAACTCAACCATACCTTATTGCGCGGCTCTTTCCAGCATACCGTTTTTGGTAACCCGCGCGTTTCTATCACCTTTCAGCTGACAGAGCCCGTGGATTTTTTTGCAGAACCAGTTGACGACACCCTGCGCATCCACCTGCGCACACGCCCCGCCGCCGAAGAAAAAGAATATTACTATGTTACCGCCAACGCCTACGACGCGTACCGTTCCGGTACATTGTCGCTTGAATTCAACGCGTCGCCGACCTACGCAAGCAACATGCAGGATATCCTTATGATATCGCCGCCTATGGATACCGAAGAAACCGCGCAGGCCTATCGCCAGGAGGCGCAGCAGCTTTTCCCCTCCATCCCGCCGGAAGTTTGGAAAGTGACCACGCTTAAAAATCAGGAATTGCCGTCCTATGATAAATCACTGGACTATTTGGCCGCCTTCCAGAACCCTTCCGTGCAGTTTTTAGATGGTAATCCCGGCGTGCTTCCTGTTGTGATACCGGACGGCCTGTTTCTTTGCGAACTGCCCAACAACCAAGGCTTTCTTTACAGCAAGGAACTGCCCGACGAGAGCGGCGACTCACCCTATCAGCAGCTGGTAGCACTCACTCATGACGGTGGCTCCAGCATCGTTTCCACACTGGAATTTGCAGCCGTTGAGCAGGCGCAATACTCGCCGGATGGGCGCAAGCTGGCCGTTTTAGAACGGTCCGGCGGCTCCACACACTTATATATATTTGACGCAGACACATACGAATTGCTGAACGACCTGTCTGAAATGGGTTTTGGCGATAACACGAGCGCCTTCACATGGAACGCGCTTGGCAATATCATCTATGCGATTACGGGCACGAACGCCGTGCAGCTGCATCAGTTTGACTATTCTATCCCCGATGAGGCGCAGCGCCACTCTTTGATCGACCGCAACAGCATCGACGAAGGCTCTTTGGGCTACAGCAACGGCGAGCTGTTTTTCTCGCACGCGCCCTCCGCCGATGAGGGATCCATCATCTACCGCATCAAACCCGAAGGCGGCGTGCGAAAGCCCTTCCTGAAGGGAGACCGGCTTTTCATATCCTATGACGCGCGCTATATGGCACTCATCCAAACCAACGAGACCAGCGACGCAGAGAAAAGCGACGCCGGCCTCTCCCTGTATAATATGGAAGACGGCTCCACGGAAATCATTACGCAAGCGTTTTACCCATATGCCTGCGTATGGGCACGTGACTGCAGCAAGCTGTATTTTATCGAAAGCAAACTAGCAGGCGGGCAAACTGAAGAGGACACCACCGATGTCCCCGACGACAGCACGGGCGCGGAAACAACGCCGCCCCCGGAAAACGCCGCGCCGGAAGACCCGTACCCCTTTGTATTGTGGGAATATGACATCGCCGCCAAACAAAGCAAGGCGTTGCTGGAATTGGCCGCGCCGGATATCTTTGCGTCCTCGCAACCAAACACGCTATATCTTTGCCATTATGTGGCGGATGTTGCGGGCACGCAATTGCGCGCTACATATTTATTGGATTTATCTTCTGTATTCAACGATGACGCAACGGCGGACACTGCCCCCGATGCCGCAGCCGCAAGCCCAAGCCCCGGCGCATAATGCCTGCTTTTTGTTCTCGTATGCACCAACGGGTTCAAGTTTATAGAGACGCCGCCTCCAAACCTCCGCTCAGGGAACCCTCCTTGCTGCGCGGCAGGCTGGTTTTACTCCCGCTTTACTCGCATCTTGTCATATAATTTTGAGGCAAGCGGCACGATATAATACAGCAGCACCGTGTAGAGCGGAATCATCACCGCCTGATTGATGGCGCGTGGAATCAGCACCACTTCCAACGGCAGCTGATTGATTAGCGTTATGAGTATCGTATTGCAAATGACGGAGCCCACGACCTGCCCCGTGCCCACGGCGCAAAGCAACCGCAAAAAGGTGATGCGCTGCCCTTTTGCAAAAAACAGGCCCGGTATCAAACCAAACAACACCCCAACGATCGTGAACCACGGCATGTATGCGCCCTTTGGAAAAATAAACGCCTGCAAAATATCCGTCAGCCCACCGGCTATGCCGCCATACACCGGGCCAAACAATATGCCGGACAAGATGACCGGCAGGACACCCACCCCGATTTTCAGAGAATAGACGCCCATCGGGAACGCCGGTATGCTTAACGCCCCGCCCAGCACCACGCCCAGCGCGATGAACAGCGAACAAAGCACCAATCGAACCACATCCCTGTTTTTTTGCACAAAAAAGCGCCTCCTTCATGGGGCGTTTCTTTACTATGCAAAACAAAGCGATTGCATAAGAAAACGCCCAAATATGGGCGCAAAACCAACCGTAAAACACGGCAAGTATCGCGCAGCGGACGCGGCGCCGGGAAAACACGCGCTACACGCGTTTCTGGCAAAGGCGACTTCCCATCCCTTGCCGCGCAGCTTTTGCCGCGCCCAATGCCTACTCTGCTGCCTTTGAGTATATAACGCAACCGCCGCACTGTGCAAGCGCGATTTCGGATAGAAATTTCACAAATCGGAGAGGTAAACTGCCGAAATCCCATCGAAAAACAGGATTTTCCGATGGATTGAGGCCCCCGCTTGGCGGGGGCCTCATAGTTAGGCATTTGTTTTGTTTCAGGAAGAAACTTTAACGCCTTTGTTCTTTTTGATGTCAGAAAGTGCTTTGACGCCTTCCACCACCAGGAACACGGCCAGTATGATCAGAACGGCGGCAAAGAATGTTTGCAGGATGGCAGCGCTGTCTCCTGTGCCAATCTTCTTAACCTGCGCTAAGAATGTCATGACGAGGGAGGTAAGCGTCGCTATCATCATGAATGTCATGGGGATGTAGAACATGAAGTTCTTTTTACCGATGCGTCCCAGCCATACACATACCGCCAGCAATGACAGACCCGCCAGCAGCTGGTTTGCAGCGCCAAACAGCGGCCATACTTTGGACCAGCCGCCAACCGCCAGCCAAATACCCAAGCCAACCGTAATGATCGTTGCGACATAGGGATTTACCAGGAACTTGCGAACGCCGGTAAGGCTCTTTATATCCTCCCCTTCGTTTACAAAGAACTCTTGGAAGAGGAAACGGCCCATGCGCGCCGCGGTATCCAGCGATGTGAGCGCGAACGCGGAAACCGCCAGTGTGATCAGAGTGAAGACGATTTTGTTGCCGCCAAAGAAATTGGAAATACCGGTGGCGAACGTGGTTGCCGGAGCAAATATTGTCTTCACATCACCATTCATTGTGAACGGCTGACCACCCAAAGAGGAAACGGAAATCAAAGCGAGAACGGCAAGCAAGCACTCGATGAGCATGCCGCCATACCCGATGACCTTCGCGTCGGTTTCTTTGGCCAGCTGTTTGGAGGTTGTGCCGGAGCCAACCAAGCTATGGAAGCCAGAGATAGCACCGCAAGCCACCGTGATGAACAATACCGGGAATAGTGTGTTTGCGCCCGCCTTGCCTGTGGCTGTTACCATACCGGGTGTGTTGAACGCGGCGCTTTCTACGGCTGCCGTATTCATGGACGGATTTGCTATAATGACACCGACGAACGCCAGTATCATCATGGCATACAGCAGGAAGCTGTTGAGGTAGTCACGCGGCTGCAGCAGGATCCACACCGGCGTTACGCAAGCCACGATAATATAGATGGCGATGAATATGATCCAGAAATTTTTCGGCAGATCGATTGGGGCGAGAAGGCCGACCCAAATGCAGATGGCCAGCAATACTACGCCTACGATGGAGCTGATGAGCAACGGCGCGTTTCTGCGATATACGAGGAAGCCGAACGCCACCGCCAGCACGATGAACAACAGGGACGCCGTGGCAACGGAACCGTTTGCCATGTTGCCAGCTTCACGCGCCGCATCCGTGATGGTGAATGTGCCCTGCACGATGGAGGCAAACGCCGCGATGACCAAAATGAGCGTAAGCCAGCCAAAAAGGAGGAACAAGCGTTTGCCTGTTTTGCCGATGTTTACCTCGATGATATGGCCGATGGATTTGCCGCCATGGCGAACGGATGCAAACAGAGACCCGAAATCGTGCACCGCGCCAAAGAAAATACCACCGATGAGAATCCAGAGCAAAACCGGCAGCCAGCCAAATACGGAAGCCTGAATAGGCCCGTTGATGGGACCCGCGCCTGCAATGGACGCAAAATGGTGCCCCATGAGCACGGGCGCTTTTGCCGGCACGTAGTCGATACCGTCGTTTTGCGAGTTAGCCGGGGTCGTGCGGTCTGGATCTACGCCCCACGCTTTTGCCAAGTATTTGCCATACGTCATATACGCAATGAGCAATACCACGGCAGCAATCAATAATACAACTAGGGAACTCACGACTTTTTAACCACCTTTCTCTAATAAAGATTAAAAGTCCGGCCATATTGGCCTGTTATATGTTACACGGCATGGGAGAATGCCGTGGCAACACCGTTACATATGCAAAGCGTTTTCCAACACTTTTTTGATTTCCTTGCCCGGCCTGTTTGTGAAGATTTGTCCGGACGAAAGATCCATGGCGGCCACCCGCACGGCGCTGTATCCATGTAGCGAAAACTTGTAATTCTTTGTATAGTGAAAGCTCCGGAGCTTTCGTTTCACTTCTTCGTCAATTTTATCGCAAAGAAGTACCAAAGTCATATATGAATACATATGCTCGCTATGGGGTACTACATAATCCTTTTCAGCCTGCGTGATAAAAGTTTTTTCAGATTCCCATGTGGAAAGACTTAGGTGCGGAGCATGTACGAAAAAGACATGCTCGTATGCTTCCGTCGCATAAAGCTTTGCCTTATGCACCAACACGTATTTTTCCATACGCTGAACAAAGTGCGCATACGCAAGTATAACGCGGTTGCCATATGTGTGTGGTTTTTCGATATCGAAATACCCTTCATACTGCAAGAGCAGGTTATCCAGAATATTCTGGAGTTGTGCCATCACTACGCTCCCCACGGCCTGTTTCGCCGCCCATGAATATATTTTTTACCATCTTTGCTTGTTTTTATTATAACGCGAAAAGCGATGATTTGAAAGTCTTAATTTATTGGAGGATTTTGTCTCAACCGACAGTTCTAAAAAGCCCTTAAATAAAGTGCTTTTAGGCCGTCGAAAAATTTTGTTTTTCGACGGGATTACGGCATTTTACCTCTCGCCCTCCGGGCTCGCGGGCGGCAAAATGCCCAAGGTGTGGGCTGCGGACGCACATGTCGTCCTTGCCCACGGATTGAAAGCTTTTTCTTGCGAACCTTTTTTGAC
>JAVBPK010000119.1:0-22400 GCA_031549625.1 Eubacteriales bacterium | reverse complement strand
TGGGTGGGTGGGCAGGATGGGGAAAAAGCGGCAACGGGGGCCTTTTGTATGACTTGTGCCGGAACTGCCGGAGTCTTATTTACCCCAGATTGCAAGAATCACACGGCGTTTTGCTACATCCACCGCTGCGGCGGTGCCGCATCGGCGGGCAAAACACCAAAGGAAGATGGGAAAATTCTTTCTATAACCAAACCCCATAGCCTACAATTGCAGCTTGTTCCGAAAATAAGCGCGATTGGAAGCCACGGCGGCGGAATCAGGATTGAACAGTGCGGCCTGCTCGTTAAATGCATCCGCCTTCTCCACATCGTTCAAAATATCATAACACACGGCAAGCTCCATCGCGGGAATATATCCGGCGTATTCCGGCTGGGTAAAGCCCCAGCTGCTGGCAGGCGAGGGAGCATGCAGCGCCTGCTCAAACCAATAGGCCGCAAGCGGATAGTTTAACTTATCCTTCATACAGTAACCGATATGGCAGCAGGTTTCGGCGCGGGGCGTATCATATAAAAAGCTGCGGAATAGGGCGGGCAGCGCGAGATCGGGCTGTAATTGCTGGCGGTATAGCTTGCCAAGCGCCACGCAGGAGGCGATATTGTCCTCCGCCCAGCCACGCCCGCCTTCCAAAAACAAGGTAAAGGCGGCGATAGCGTCTTGCGTGCGACCATGGTCGTGCAATTCGCGCGCGTAATAGTACTGCCCGCGCGGGGAAAGGCTGCCGTCGCGGGCGAGCAATGCCTCGTATATGCGCAGATTGCGGTCGGAGCTGATGGTATCGCGCGGTTTGTTGTGAGTGATGGCGATGTCGCTTTCTATGATTTTGCCGCCAAGCGCGATGTATTCGTGCACGGGCTCATGCCACAGAAAACCACGGGCGCGCTTTACCAGCCGCTCGCGGAAATAGGTAAACAGCGGTTTGCCTTGTTCGTCGCGGGCGGTTGTGTAGCGCATCATCACCACGTCCGTATCCGCGGAAAGAACCTGTTTCAGCGTTTGGAACTTTTGCGCATCCTCATCCAGCAAAATATCGTCCGCGTCCATCCAAAGAATATATTCCTGGCTGGCTTTGGAAAAAGCGAAATTTCTGGCCGCGGAAAAATCATTTATCCATTCAAAATCAAACACATGTGGCGTAAAGGTGCTCGCCACGGCCTTTGTATTATCCAAGGATCCGGTATCCACGATGATAATCTCGTCGGCTATCATTTGCGCGCTGTGCAAGCAAATGGGAAGGGTGTGTTCTTCATTTTTAACGATCATGCAGAGGCTGACGGTAATCATAGAATCCTCCTTGAAGCAAAACTGCGCGGCTGATATATGGTATTAGCGCGCCTCGCTTTTTGTGCAAAGAAAACACTTACGTTTCGCGCAAGAATTCATGTATACTAGAAGAAACCGCAAGGGAGGAGAGCTGTCATGAAAGTAGTGATTGTGGGAGGCGTAGCGGGCGGCGCGACGGCAGCGGCGCGGCTGCGGCGTCTCGATGAATTTGCGGAAATCGTTTTATTAGAAAAAGACGGATATATTTCCTTTGCAAACTGCGGGCTGCCTTATTATATTGGCGGAGAGATAGCCGAAAGAAACGCGCTGCTGCTGCAAACGCCCGAATCTTTCCGCGAACGGTTTTGCGTGGACGTGCGTACGTTTAGCCGTGCGGAGCGCATAGACACGGAGAAAAAGCTGGTGCGTGTGGAGAGCGTGGAACGTGGCGGATACGATGAAAGTTACGACGCGCTGGTGCTGTGCCCCGGGGCTACGCCTATAAGCGTGCAGGCAGAGCCGGAGGCGGCTTCACGTATATTCGTACTGCGCAATTTAGACGATACAGACCGCATTTTCCAGACGGTCACGGAAGAAGCCGTATCACGCGCGGTGATCGTCGGCGGCGGATTTATAGGGCTGGAACTGGCTGAAAATTTATCGGCCAGAGGGCTGGCGGTACGGGTGGTGGAGGCGGCACCAACGGTGTGGCCGCCGTTTGACGCCGATATGGCGGATATACTGCAGCAGGAACTCGAACAAAACGGCGTCAAGCTGCATTGCGGCGTGGGCGTGAGCGGCGTGGAGCGCCATGGCGAGGCCGTGCGCGTCGTGCTGCAAAACGGGGACACATTGGAAACGGATATGGTCATAAGCGCCATAGGCGTGCGCCCGGCCACGGGCTTTTTGAAGGGCTCCGGCATCGAGCTCGGCCCAAAGGGGCATATTGTTGTGAACGAGCATATGCGCACAAATAAGCCGGATGTATACGCCGCGGGCGATGCCGTGCAAATCAAAGACTTTGTGCTGGGGGGGGCGACAGCGGCTCCGCTGGCGGGGCCCGCAAACAGGCAGGCCCGCGTTGTGGCGGACAATATAGCGGGGATTCCGCACACATACGGCGGGGTGCAGGGCACAGGGGTTATGAAACTGTTTGGCCTGACGGCGGCGTGCGTGGGCGCAAACGAGCGCGCGCTAAAACGCACCGGCGTAGAGTACCTCGCGGCGGTTACGCATCCTTTCTCGCATGCCACGTATTATCCGGGAGCAAAACAGATGACGGCGAAACTGCTGTTTACAAAAGAGGGAAAAATTTTAGGTTGCCAGATGGTGGGGCGCGAAGGGGTGGAAAAGCGCATAGACGTAATTGCCACGGCGCAGCGCTTGGGCGCGCATGTGACGCAGCTGTGTGATTTGGAGCTGGCGTACGCGCCGCCGTATTCTTCTGCAAAGGATCCTGTTAATATGCTGGGGTATGTGGCGGAAAACATGCTGGAGGGCATAGAAGAAATGACGCGAACAACCGGTGAAAGCGAAGAGACGCTGTTGTTGGATGTGCGCACAGAGCGGGAGTACGGGCAGGGTCATTTGCCGGGGGCAATCAACATACCGCTGGACACATTGCGCGACAGGCTGGATGAGCTAAACAAAGACCGGCCGATCGTGGAATACTGTCAGGTGGGGGTGCGGGCGCATACCGCGTACCGCATACTCAAACAGCATGGCTTCCGCGTAAAGAATCTGTCCGGCGGTTACATAAGCCACGAAAGGGACGCGGAACAGAAATAGGCCCGCTAAGACGTTTCTGCCTGCATTACTCATCGGTTTCCTAGGTAAACGCTGATTAATTCGTGCGGTATGTCTTTGCGGCCCTTTTTCCCTCAGGCTGCGTCATCAAAACTTGAAATAGCGCTGCTATTACTGCGTTTTTCTTCCTTGCCGGATGAAAAAATTACTCGCAAATCCACCCACTCTCATTTAATCATCGCTTACCTAGGGCATGCGCTTGATGTGCTCGGCGCCAAAATCCCAATACATGATTTGCACAGGCAGTTCGATATCGTGCAGCGGCAGCCAGGGGCTGGATGAACCGGGCTGCTGCAGGATATGAATCTGCTGCGCCGGCATGGAGCTCTGCGCCAGCAGTATGGCCTTGTCGCCCGCGGGATTTTCGGCCATATCCACCACAATTACGCAATGGCCGGGACTGCCCGCAAATATGAAAATATCGCCGATGGCAAGCTCGTCGAGCGGGATGGTCTCGCTTTCGGGCGCCAGGGAACGCGTGCTTGCATAGTTGAAAAGCACATCCAAATATTTGCGAAAAGCCCCATAACTCGTGTCGGGCGAGGCTGTTTTTTCCAGGGAGGTTTTATTGCCGCTCACGCGCAGGCGATATCCCTCCCTGTATTTGGTGTAAGGGAAAAGGTCGCCGTTGGTGAGGTGGTAATTGATCTTGTCATACTCGCCAACGGAAAACAAATATTCCGCGCGGATGCGCAAAGCCGCGTCGGCGCACTGCTGTAAATCGCGGGTGCCTACGTCGACATCGAGCACGGCGGCATGCCAGTTTTGGATGGGGCTTTCCTCTCCGGTATAAAGCAACACGGGCTGTCCGTGCGGCAGAAGCGGCAGGCCGCGGATAAATTCGCCATACGCGTGCGCTGGTTTGCGCTCGTAATCCGGCGGCGGGTTAAAGCGGGAGGCAATGGTTGCGCCGTCTTCATGCACATAGGGGTAAGGCGTGGGGGTGGGTGCAGATGTAGCGCTTGGCGTGGGTGAGGCAAGCGGGGCGGTGGTGGCGGCAGGCGGCGCAGGAGGAAGCGAGGGCGCTTTCGCGCAGCCACCCAAAAGGGGAGGCAGAACAAATGTGGCCAATAAAAGAGCGGTTCCGCAAATTTTCATAGGAAGTTCCTCATAACGCGGAGTAAAATGTAGATGGTCATAGGAAACATTTACCGCGAACGGGCGCGTACATACAAGCTAACATAAAGGGGCGCCCTGCGTCAAACGACAGGGCGCCTGTGTGCGTAAACATTCTGAAAACAAAAGGAAAACCTATGCGCGGAGCTCAGCGTGATTTTGCCCACGCGCAGATAGCTCCTGCGGCGCCATGCGCTCAAACAGCCGTTTCGCGGGGGCCAAAAGCGCTACGACAATGCAGATAAGGGAATCCGGCCCCAAAGAAAGCGTGTTGTACAGGATGGAATACACCCATGGATTCATGCTGGGCGGGGCGTATTCCGCAAAAAACACGGCGCCGGATATGGTGGAACAAAGGATGCGGCCAATGCCGCTCACAAGGATGCCGAGCGGCAGGCTTTTCGGGAAACTGCCGGCAAGGCCGACGCAGGTGAAGGCGAGAGCATAGTCCAGCACGGGCTGCAGCCAGTGCACGGCGATGGGTTCCTGAATGAATTGCAGCAAGCCAAACGCGCAGCCGGCAATCAATCCGTTGCGTGTGCCAAACCAGTGGGCATACAGCGTGACAGGCAGCATGCTGCAAAGCGTGATGGAGCCGCCCTGCGGCATTTCAAACAATTTGAGGTAGGAGAGCAGGAAGCTCAAAGCCACGCAAAGCGCGCCGTAAACGAGGGCGCGGGTGTTGTTTGCTGTGGAGACGGCGGGCCTCGCCTCACTTTTTTGGCGGCGGGCGCGGACGAGCAGTATGACCATAGTGGCAACAAGGGCCACGGCGGCCAAAAGGGTGAGTAGGGTGACGGTGGGGAGCCCTGCGAGCTCCTCAAAAAGGGTAAATTTCATACAACACTCCTTTCTGTCCAGCCGCTGCGCAAGTATCAAAACGCCCGCTTCCGAAAAACGGAAGCGGGCGACTATGCTTGATCGCTTGCTCCGCTTCCCTACGTTAGGATTACCTAAGTCAGGTTCTAAGGGTGTTTCTCAGCCGTCTTGCCAGACAGCGCCCCCAGCGGTTGGAAGTGTATGTAGTTAATACATTCAGTATAGAAAAGTTTGATCGGCATGTCAAGCTCGTAAAGCAGTCAAAATATGGTCTAAAAAATATATTAAACAGGCGGTTTGCATAAAAAATGTAACCTGATTTGCAAGCTGTGGTCATATTTTGTACAATATTGAGGGCTAACATGCACACATGAGTCAAAGTGGGGAGGCGCACATATGAGCGAAATCGGATTAGAGCCGGAAGCAAACATACAAAAAGAAGCCAAACAAAAGAAAAGCATGCAACCGAAAAATAAAACAAAACGCGAGGGCAAAACCAAGCGCAAGGGCCTGAAATGGATTATTTTGGGTGGGATTGTTGTTGTGTTGGCTGTGGTTGTGATTACGTGTACAAACCGCGTAAAGGCAGCCGTTGCGGGCGTTACCTCGCTTTCTGATGTTACCGTCTTGGAACAGACAGAGCTCAAAAATGTAGTCAGCGCTACAGGTACCGTGGAAAGCGCGGATAAAACAAACGTGTATTCCAAAATGACATACACCATGCAAAATATACTGGTGAAAGTCGGCGATACTGTGCAGGCGGGTGATGTGCTGTGCGAACTGGACAAGGCCAGCCTTGAAAAGCAAATAAAAGAAAGAGAAATCTCGCTGACGAATTCACAAAACAGCGGCGCGCAGTCAGTAGAAACGGCGCGCGATAATTATAACAACCAGCGCGAGGGCTTGCAAAACAACACAAACTCCAGCCTCATCAGCGCAAACAGCAACGTGCAGAACGCGTACGACAATTACCAAAAAGCGATCAAAACCTGCCACGATTACGAGCGTTCCCTGCAAACGGGCACAAGCGCAACGCAAACGCAGGCCAACGCGTATGAGGCCGCGTCCGACGCGCTGGATAAGGCGCGCGCCGCGTATGAAACAGCAAAGGCGGAAAGAGTAGCGGCAGAAGGCGTGACGACTACGCCTGCGGCGACGCTGCAGCAGGCGGTAATGGCCGCCCAAACAGACGTGGACGCAAAACAAATCGCTTATGACGCGGCAGTGGCGGTGGCGGGCATGTCGGACAACACCGATCCTCAATACGCCCAAAAGCAGGCGGATGCGGTTGCCGCCCATCAAGCGTTGATTGATGCGCAAGCGATCCTCGCGGCGGCGGAGCACGCTTTGGCTACAACGAGCGATACAGCGGCGGCGGCAAAATTGGTGGCAAAGCAAGAGGCGGAAGCTGCGGCTAGAAATGCGCTCAACAAGGCTGAAGACGCCATGGATACCGCCAGCAGCAACTATAAAGCCGCGCGCCAAAAAGAATATGACGCGCTGGAAGACTATAAAATCAACATCGACACGGCATACCGCGCCTACCAAACGGCGCTGCAATCGCGTACAGCCGCGGAAGTGGCGGCGGACAACCAGCTGGAATCGTATAAAAACAGCCTGCGCTCCGCCGAGCTGGCGGCAAACAGCGATCTGGGCGAGTACCAGCTGGAAGAATTGTATGTCGACCTGGAAAACGCGACCATCACGGCGCCGGTTTCCGGCACGGTTACGGCCGTATACGCCACAGAGGGCGCGGCCAGCAGCGGTTTGCTGTTCATCATAGAAGATACAAAGCAGCTCATCGTAAAGACAAACGTAAAAGAATACGACGTGGGTACGGTAAAAGAAGGCTTGCCGGTATCCATCAAATCCGACGCCACAGGCGAAGACGTATTTGAGGGCAAGGTAAGCACCATCGCGCCAACGGCAAATAAAAATGCGCAAGGCAACACGGATACCGTTTCCGAAGTGCAGTTTGCCACAGAAGTGGCTGTCACGTCTGTGGGCTCGCCGCTGCGCATCGGCATGAGCGTGCGGCTGGAGTTTATCGTAGACCGCGTAGAGGCGGTGCTTTCCGTGCCGTATGACGCGATATATGAAAACGCGGATGGCCAGACATGCGTGCTGGCGGCATATCCGGGCGAAAAGGGCCAACATGTGCTCAAAGAGATGCCGGTCACTACGGGCATGGAAAACGATCTGGATATCGCGATAGCAGGCGAAGGCATTGTGGCCGGATTGCAGATTATCAATACGCCCGGCAGGTATACGGCAGGGCAGGAAATCATTTTGATGGATATGCCGAACGTGGAGAGCGGCGCGGCCATGCAATTCGGAGGCGTGCGTATGGGGTCCGCGGCCGCCGTCGGCAGATAGGCGGGGCCGGCGCTATGGACATCATCGCAATGGACAATATCAAAAAGAGCTTTTATATCGGACATCCAAACGAATTGGAGATACTGCACGGCGTCTCGTTTGTCGTGCGGGAAGGTGAATTCGTTGCCATCGTTGGGCCGTCCGGTTCCGGCAAATCCACGCTTATGAATCTCATCGGCGCGCTGGACAGGGCGACGGAGGGAAGCTATGTGCTGGACGGCACTGCGATAGAAAAAGCCAAAGACGTGGAGCTTTCTGCCATTCGCAATAAAAAAGTCGGTTTTGTGTTCCAAAATTTCAATTTAATCCCGCGCACAAACGCGCTGAAAAACGTGGAATTACCCATGATGTACGCGGGCATGTCGCAGCGGGAGCGCACAAGGCGCGCCAAGGAATTGCTGGAAATCGTAGAAATGGATGACCGCATGTACCACCAGCCAAACGAACTTTCCGGCGGCCAAAAGCAGCGCGTGGCGATTGCGCGCGCCATGGCAAATAATCCCGCATTGCTGCTGGCGGATGAACCAACGGGCGCGCTGGATTCAAAAACGGGCCGGTTGGTTATGGATATTTTTCACAAACTGAATAAAGAAACGCGTAAGACCATCGTGCTGATTACGCATAACAAAGAGCTGGCCGCGGAGACGGACCGGATATTCACCATGCACGACGGCTGGCTGACAGAAGAAAAAGCGAGGCCATCCGCATGAATATTTCCGAAAGCATGCGCCTGGCCTGGGAAGGCCTCAAGGCAAACAAGATGCGCGCCTTGCTCACGATGCTGGGCATCATCATCGGCATAAGCTCGGTCATCGCCATATTGACGGTGGGCAATTCCATGAGCGGCGCGGTGACCTCGTCCATGAGCTCGCTGGGCGCGTCCAACATCATGATCAATTTGCAGCGCCGCAATGATGAGGGTGTGCGCGTCAGCATGCAGCAATCCGACCGGATAACGGACGAAATGATAGAATCGCTGCAGGCGCGGTATGGCCGCGATATAGAAGGCGTTAGCCTGGCGGAAAATCTGGGCGGCGGCCAGGCGCGTGACGGGCGCAAATATGCCAATGTCAGCGCTACAGGCGTAAACGAAGCGTATTTTCACGTCAACAATGTGACGCTTTTGCAAGGGCGAAACATAAACGAAAAGGATTTAGCGGGCACACGGTCCGTCGCCATAGTATCCGATAAATTCGTAAATAAAATGTTTAAGGGCAATATAGCCGATGCGCTTGGGCAGGAAACAAAGGTAACGGTGGGCACAAACATATATGTATTCCGCATAATCGGCGTTTATAAATACGAGCAGTCCATGATGAACATATCCTTTGCCTCGGAAGAAGACTTGAGCACGAGCATGTATGTGCCGCTGACGACCGCAAAAAAATTGACGGGAAGCGATAGGGGCTATACAAATATAACGGTAATGGCGGCGTCCACGGTGGACAGCGAGGAATTTTCCACAACCATTACCAAATTTTTAAACCGGTATTATGAGAAAAATACGAATTTTCAAGTTACATCCATCAGTATGGAGGCCATCACAAGCCAAGTCAATACCGTGATGAGCACGATGAGCATAGCGCTTTCCATTATCGCGGGTATTTCGCTGGTGGTTGGCGGCATCGGCGTGATGAACATCATGCTCGTGTCGGTTACGGAGCGCACGCGCGAGATAGGCACGCGAAAGGCGCTGGGCGCCACAAACGGAAACATCCGCATACAATTCGTGGTGGAAAGCATGATCGTATGCCTCATCGGCGGGGCAATAGGCATTGTGCTTGGCGGTGTAATGGGATATTTCGGAAGCACTCTGATGGGCTCGGCTTCCGGCCCGACAATAGGCTCTATCGCGCTGGCAACAGGGTTTTCCATGGCCATAGGCATATTTTTCGGATACTACCCCGCAAACAAAGCGGCGAAGCTGGATCCGATAGAAGCGCTGCGTTACGAATAAACCATGGAATATGCGAACCCGGCATGAAACGGGTTATTTATCCCATGCCGGCATTATTTTCGTTCACCGCACCCCCCCATTACGCTCCCTTTGTCGGTTGAGACGCCTGCACGAGAGGCGTCTCTTTTTGGTTTGCCCGCATGCCTGCAAACACGGTAAAAAGCTTGACTTAGACGACAGAATCTGCCAAACTTGGGAAAGGAAAAACAGGAGGAAGTAGGATGAGGAATAAAGGGGTAGCCATATTTTTGGTTGTGGTTATGATTACGGTCATGGTTATGGGGGTTTGCGGTTGCGATGGAGGTATTCCTTCCGCGTACGATAAAGCAAGCGCAGCTATAGGAGGCCAGAAGGAAGAGGGAACAGAAAAACCGGAAGCGCCCGGGCCAACTATTTCGCCGGAAGAGGCGGAGGCCATCGCGCGTGAAGCGCGCATAGTCAAAGAAAACGCATATATTACCTTGTCTAATATGATGGGGGAGCGCTTCCAAGATTCGCTGGAGCGCTATTTCAAATATTTGGGTTCCAAAGAAAAGGTGAGCCAAAAGCAGCCGTACTCGCCCTATTCCATGGGTGAGTACTACACCAAAATGGTGCAGGAGGCGCTGGATTACGTCGAAAAAGAACCGGAAATGCCGGAGTTGGACACGCTGGTAGAGGAGCTTGCGCCTGTTGTATTGGATACCATGGCGCTGCTGGATAAAATCGTAAGTTATTACGATCTTAAAAATTATGTAGACGACGATTTTGAAAAGGGCCAGGAATATCATACGCAGCTGTTGGCGCTGAATGAGCAGCTACAGGAGCCGTGGGACGTGTATAACGACGCGATCTCGAAGATGGTGGAAACAAACCAAAACGCAAGCCTTTTGGAGCTTAAGGAAGCAAACTGCATGATCCAGTATTATGCCATAGAGAGCATCATGAACGCCAAGAAATTAATGAAATACCTGCAAGAGGGCGAAATAACAAGCGACAATATCCACAAAACAAAAATGGAGGAATTTCAGCCGCACTATGAGGCCTTGTCAAAGAGCGTGCTTGCGTTTTTGGAAATGGCGGAAGACAGCGCGGCCAAAGAAAACGAACAGTCATTTACGGGCGCAGTGCGATTTAGCCTGCTGAAAAGCGAGCTTGCCGAGCTAAAGACCTGCGCTACAGAAATGTACGACTTAATCAAATCCGGCAAAAAGGCCCGCAGCGACACAGGCACGCCATATGCGTTATCCGAACAGTTGAGCGCCGTCGTAAGCGAGTACAACTACACAATCGAGTAACCGTTTCGTGAAAAATGAAAACCACCGCGCTGGTACCGGCGTGGTGGTTTTTTGTATTAAATGTCATATATGGGCGAAGAAAGGGTACCACAGGGGACTAGCGCTTCTTTTGCGGGTGCCCCTATCGTACCCGCCCAACGCGCTCGCTTTATATGGCGCTATTGCCCAAACCAGCGGGCGAGGCCCCGTGTTTCCAGCGCGTGCAGCGTTTGTTCGGGGTTTTTGACCTTTGCGAGAAAGATCATGGCGGCGATGACGTATGGCTTGAAGGAGGCTTCTTTGTAAAGCGGGTCGCGGTAGCGTTCGAAAACGGAAGCGGCCACTTCGCCCTCTTTGCAGCTTACGCCGGAAATATCGGCAGGCAGGCAGTGCATGTACAGGGCCTTGCCGCCATTTGTCAGCTTCATGAGCTCTTCGGTACACTCCCAATCTTTATGCTGCGCGTTTTGCGCAAGCAATTCTTTTTCCAGCGCCTTAATGCCGTCAAAGTCGCCGTTGCCGTAAAGCTCGGTGCGTTTTTCCATGGCTTTGAAGGGTGCCCAGCTTTTGGGGTATACCACGTCCGCCCCGCGGAAGGCGTCGGCCATAGAGTTGCACACTTCGAATTTGCCGCCAAACTGAGAAGCATTGGCTTTGGCGACATCGATGACGTCGCTCATCACTTCGTAGCCTTGCGGGTGGGCAAGGGTCACGTCCATGCCCATGCGGGTCATGAGGCCGATGATGCCCTGGGGTACGGAAAGCGGCTTGCCGTAAGAGGGGGAGTACGCCCATGTCATGGCGATCTTTTTGCCTTTGAGGTTTTCTACGCCGCCAAACTCGTGGATAAGGTGCAGCATATCGGCCATGGATTGCGTGGGGTGGTCGATATCACATTGCAGGTTTACGAGCGTGGGTTTTTGTTCAAGCACGCCCGCTTTATTGCCTTCGGTAACGGCGGAAACAACCTCGCGCATGTAGGAGTTGCCTTTGCCGATGTACATATCGTCACGTATGCCGATAACGTCCGCCATAAAGGAGATCATATTGGCGGTTTCGCGCACGGTTTCGCCATGGGCAACCTGGCTTTTGCCTTCGTCAAGGTCTTGCACTTCGAGGCCCAGCAGGTTGCAGGCAGAAGCGAAAGAGAAACGGGTGCGGGTGGAATTATCGCGGAAAAGCGAAACGCCAAGGCCGCTGTCAAATATCTTTGTAGAGATATTGTTTTCGCGCAAGTGGCGCAGCGCGTCGGCCACGGCGAAAACGGCTTCCAGTTCATCGCGGGATTTTTCCCAGGTCAGGAAAAAATCGCCATTATACATATTGCTATAGGCCAATTTGCTTAAGCGGTCTGTGTATTGTTTGACGTTGCTCATGAAGATTGCCTCCTGTTATTTCTTATATAAGGAAGGTACGGCCGCGTAGATGGCGGCACATTTGACGAGATCGGCCTTCCAGGTTTTTTCGTTTGGCGCGTGGGCTTCCTCTTCTTTGCCTGGCCCCAGGCCGATGCAGGGGATGCCTTCGCGGCCCATAATGGAAACGGCGTTTGTGGAAAACGTCCATTTATCTACTTTGGGCGCGCCGAACATGCCTTCAAAACTTTCCACGAGCGCGCGGCAGGCGGGATGTGTTTCCGGCAGAACCCATGTGGGGAAGTAGCAATCGGTGGGATAAACCAGGTTTGTCCAGGAAGGGCTGTCGTATTTATACATGCTCACTTCCGCGCCGTATTTTTTCACGGAGGGCAAAGCGCGGATTTCTTCCTGGGCGGAAAGGTAGGTCTCGCCATCGGTTAAGCGGCGGTCGACGGAAATGGCGCACATATCCGCAACGGCGCAGCGGGACGGGCTGTTGTAGAATATCTGGGATACGGCGAGGGTGCCTTTGCCGAGGAAGGGATCGTAATGCAGCCGGTCGTTCAGTGCTTTTACTTCGGCGATGATTTCCGCCATTTTGTATATGGCGTTGTCGCCGCGTTCGGGCGCGGAGCCGTGGCACGAGACGCCCTTGACTTCCACGCGAATTTCCATACGGCCACGGTGGCCGCGGTAGATATTGCCGTTTGTAGGTTCGGTGATTACCACGAATTCCGGGCGAATTTTACCTTCGTTGATGATATATTGCCAGCAGAGGCCGTCGCAGTCTTCTTCCTGCACGGTGCCGGTTACGAGTACTGTTTTGTCGGCGGGGATAAGGCCTTTGTCTTTCATGATTTTGGCGCCATACACGGCGGATACGATGCCGCCAAGCTGGTCGGACGTGCCGCGGCCGCCGATGCATTCGTCGTCTTCATACCCTTCGTAAGGGTCAAATTTCCAGTTGCCCAGCTCGCCGAGGCCAACGGTATCGATGTGCGCGTCAAATGCGATGATCGTGCCCCCGTTGCCCATATAGCCGAGCACGTTGCCCATGGGATCGATTTCAACCTTATCGAATTGAAGTGCTCTCATTTCTTCCGCGATGCGGTGGATAACGCCCTCTTCCGTGCAGCTTTCACCGGGAATTTTAACGAGGTCGCGCAGAAATTTGGTCATTTGCGGCAAGTATTGTTCCGAGGCCTGACGTATGCTTGCGAATTCCATGATAATCCTCCTTGGCTGGTTAAATAATGAAAAGAATCTGTTATATGTGGCCGAACCGAAAGGTTGCGGCAAAAACACTGTGCCGGGGAAATACGGCCGGGAAGTGCGCGTCAGCTTTTAGCGTCGATGTAGGAATACAGCGTGTATTTGGAAATACCAAAGTGTTTGGCCACTTTATCGCCGCTTTTGGTTATGAGGAAAGCGCCCGCGTTGTTTAGAAACTGGATGGCGCGAATTTTGTCTTCTTTTGTCATAAGCGCCACGGGCTTTCCAATGGTCGCCACGCTTTCGTCGATGAGATCGTCGAGCAAGTCGTTGACGTTTTGCGGGATGCGCTCGGGCTTTTGATCTTCCACATGGTTGATGATGGACTTGACCGCGCTTTCCGCCATCAATAAGCCGGTAATATCATGGTTGATGGAAAATACGCCTGTCACCTTGCCGTCGTCGTCGCGGATATACACGGTGCTGGACTTTAAGATGCGCCCGTCGTGCGTTTTGCTCAAATAGCCCAGCTGGTCGATGAGCTCTTCCGGCGGCCGGGTCATGGCTTCAAGCACGATGTGAGAAGGGCCGTCGCCTACCTTGCGGTTGCTGACGTGGCCGTTTTCGATGGCTACGATGGTGTTGTCCGCTTTGGTGAGATCGTGTACAACGACTTCGCAGTTGTCGCCAAATTGTGCGGCAAGCGCCACAGCCATGCGTTTGAGAAATTCCCTTGTCATTCGCCCACTTCCTTCCTCGTTCACTATAGCATAGGGGTTTCAAAAAAGAAAGAAAATTTTTTAGGTTTTCTAAATAAAATTTTGATATAGAGGCAGATGAAGGGTAGCGTTTAAGGCCGTGCTGTCGGTTTTGCTGGAATCGTGACAGAAAAGCAGACAAACGGAATTTTCATTGAAAACGGCGCAAAAATGCGTTACAATGAAACAAACATTGGAAGGTGGTGCTCAACATGGACGAAGAGCGGGATGTAGTTGTTTTTTCAGATGACGAAGGCAACGAGTTTGAACTGGATGTAATCGACTATTTCGAATACGAGGGCCAAGAATACGCCGTACTCATGGATCTTGCCGAAGCTCCGGAAGAAGATTGCGAATGTGGCGATGAAGAATGCACCTGTGGCGAGCAGGATGTATATATTATGAAGGTGGTTGTCAACGGCGATATGGAAGAATTCCTGCCGGCAGACGACGAGCTGCTCGACACGCTAGCCGACATCGTGGAGAACAGGCTGAGCGGCGCGGATGCTGAGCTCGAAGAAGAAGAAGAAGAATAAACGATAGCTGGTAAACGATAATCGTAGCTAGGGCAGTGGCCTTGGCTGCGGAATGATTGTTTACTCAAAAAGAGGCGGCCCGCAAGCAAGCGTGGCAGCCTCTTTTTCTATGCATGCGGAATTGGTCTTCCGGCAAGAGCTCATTCAGGAGCGCCCGGCGTTGGAGCGCCGCGCGGCGTGGCAGGCAGCCTGCGGGTAAGAGCGGGAGGCGGGTCATTGGGATCGTCCGGGTTGGAGGTGGGCGTCGGGGTCGGAGCGCCGTCGTTTGGTGTCGGCAAGCCATATGGATACATATCGGTTGGCGGAGGGGTGGGCCCGGGGGTGCGGGGCGGCAGGGAGGGGCCGCCTTGCAGCAAAGGAGCTTCGTCCGGCTGGCCGGCAAATGCGTACATGAATTCATGCGCCTTCCACGCGGTCATGGGCAGATCCAAAGCCAAAGCGGAACGCCCGCGCACGTTGCCGGAACGGTAATGGCCCTCAAATGGTATGGTTGCGTGCAGGATACCGGAAGTATCCATAGAAAGCGCGCTTATGCCGATATCGATGATCTGTATGCCGCTCAGGTCAGTTTCCACCAAGGGGAGCAAGTCATACATCAGCTCGTATTGTTCCGTCAATTTTTTGGAACGGAATTTCGAAAAGATGGTATTTAGCACCTTAAACTGCCGGTTGGTTCGCGAAAAATCGCTGTCTATCTTGCGGATACGGGCGTAAGCAAGAGCCTGCTGGCCGGTCAGGCGCACATTGCCGGCTTCCGCGAATATAAAGCCGTCCCAAAGATAGCTGGCGCCGCGTTGCTTATTCAGTCCGGCAATATTGTCGTTGGCCGCCGAAATTTCCGCGGCGGACATGCGGATGACGACGCCGCCCATCTTATCGATGATGTCCTCAAACATGCGGAAATCCACAAGCACATAGTTTGTCAGCTCCAAATGCAGCATGCTGTTCAAAGTTTGCAGCAAAAGCGGCATGCCGCCATGCGCCAGGGCGGAATTGATGCGGCCATCCTCGAAGCCGGGAATGGGCACAAAACAGTCGCGTAGCACGCTGGTGAGTTTCAGGCGGTTGTTGCGTTTATCCAGGGTGGCGATCATGATGGTATCGGCGTTGGAATCTCCTCTGGTACCGCGCCGGTCTGCGCCGACCAATAGAATATGCGTAAACTGGGATTTCTCCGCATTTTGCGTTTTCATAATTTGCAGCTGCGCGTCGCTGAGCGCAGTCTGCGGGTAAATATCCTGCAAAGGCAGCGGCTCGAATTCCGGCAAAGCCTCGTCCGGGGCTTCCTCGGCCGCGGGCGTAATAGTGGGGGAGGGCGCGGCGGATTGCGGCGGTTTCGGCGTGGACGCGGGAGATGGCGTTATTTCCACGGGAATAACGGGGTCTTGCTGGAACGTATGTGTGCCTTGTTTGGATATGCGTGAAAGCAAAAGGGCTCCAAGGCTGATAAATAGCAGCAAGGCGGCTCCGATGAATATGCAGGCAGCGATTAAAAGCTTGCGCAATACCGTTTTTTTCGGTTTTTGTGCGATTGCAGCGTCTCCGGCTTCGTTGGCCGGTTGGCTGGGATTGGATGGCGTTGATTGTGTAAGCGCCGGCGGGTTTGTGTTGTTCCGTTTTCGCATGGTTCCCTCTCCGCGGCCGCCTTTTTGCGGTCAATTCCATATAAAAAATCCTGCGCCTACAAAAGCGCAAGATTATCATAACAAAAAGACTCTTTTTTCGCAATGGCGGTATATATGCCTTAACGCCGCTTCGGGCGGCCCTTTTCAGGAGTTTTAGATGGTTTTGCAGGCTGTTGCCCGCTCGCGGCCCGCTTTTTTTGCGAAGCGCGCGCCTGCGCGCCGGGGGCCGCCGTCGCGGCGGTTGTCGTGGGAACATGCAGCATGCGCATATAGAGGTCATGGTATTTTTGCGCGGAAGCGCTCCAGCCAAAGTCACAGGACATACCCCGTTTTACAAGGCGAGTCCACAGCTTGCGGTCCAAAAAGTATTTGAGCGCCTGCTCGAGTGTAAACAGCATTTCATGCGCGTTGTAGTTGGCAAAGGAAAAGCCGGTGCCTTCGTCTGTGTATTTATTGTAGGGGCGCACGGTGTCTTTGAGTCCGCCGGTTTCGCGCACAAGCGGCACAGCGCCGTAGCGCAGCGCGATCAATTGCGAAAGCCCGCAGGGTTCAAAGCGCGAGGGCATGAGGAAGATATCCGCGCCCGCGTAGGCGCGGTGCGAGAGCTCCTCGTTGTATTCCATGCGCACGCTCACTTTGCCGTGGTAACGCCATTGCGCCCATGTGAGCATTTCCTGGTAGTGGGCGTCGCCGGTGCCGACAACGACCAGCTGTATGGGCAAATGCAGCATCTCGTCCAGCACGCGCTCCAATAAGTCGAATCCTTTCTGTTCGGTCAGCCGCGAGACCATAGCCACTACCACGGCATCCTCATCAACGGGCAGGCCAAATTCCTTTTGCAGCGCCGCCTTGCATAAAGCCTTGCCGGAAGGATCGTTTTTGCTGTAGCGCGCTGCGATATGCTTATCCATCCACGGGTTCCAGAAACGTTTGTCTATGCCGTTGAGTATGCCTGTAAGGTTGTCCGCACGTGCGCGAAGCAAGCCGTCCAGCTGCTCGCCATAGTACGGGAACTGTATTTCCTGCGCGTAGGTGGGGCTCACAGTGCTCAAATGATCGGCAAATACGATGCCGCCTTTCATAAAGCTGACGCCGCCGTAAAATTCAAGGTATTCCGGCGAGAAATAGCGCGTGCCGATGCCAAAGAGGCCGTCGATCATCTGCCAGTCAAACACACCCTGGTATTTTAAATTGTGTATGGAAAAAAGCGTGCGAACTTGCGCAAAATCGGGCAGATGCTTGTAATGCAGCTTCAAAAGTACGGGGGCGAGGCCGGTTTGCCAGTCGTTGCAATGCAAGATATCCGGGAAAAAGCCGATATGCGGCATGCATTCTATGATGGCCTTTGAAAAAAAGCCAAATCGCTCGCCTTCGGCTTCGCTTTCGCCATATATGGAATCGCGCGCAAAGTAAAATTCATTATCGATGAAGTAATAGTGGACGTTTTCGTATTCGATATGTTCGATGCCGCAATATTGGCGGCGCCAGCCGATGTTGATCTGGAAATCGCACACATGATCCATTTGCTCCAGCCAAAAAGAGGGGATATCACGATATTTTGGCAAAACCACGCGCGCATCCACGCCCATGCGCTCCAAGGCGTGTGGCAATGTGCCGATTACGTCGGCCAAGCCGCCCGTTTTGACAAACGGAAGCGCCTCGGACGCCGCAAATAATATTTTGAGTTGTTTGTCTGCCTGTGCCGGTTTCATATTATACTGCCCTTCTTGCATATGATTGGGAAACTTGCGTGTCCGGATAGCCGCCGGCCGCGTTTAACGATAACGGATTTATCGAGCACCACGTAGTTCAGCTCCGCGTTTTCGTGTACTTGCACGCCCTGCATGATAATGGAATTTTTGATTTTTGCGCCGCGGGCCACGGTTACGCCGCGGAACAATATGCTGTCCTCCACTTCGCCTTCTATGACGCAGCCGTCCGCGACCATACAGTTTTTTGCCACGGCGTGCGGCCCGTATCGCGCGGAGACCTCATCCTTTACCTTCGTGTAGATCGGGTGGCGCTCGTCGAATAAATCGGCGCGCACGCTTTTGTTCAAAAGCGCCATATTGCTGTTAAAATACGACAGCGGCGAGTTTAGCCGCGCGACGAATCCTTTATAATGGTAACCAAATATTTTTAGTTTGTGCACATTGCGCAGCAAGACATCTTCGGAAAAATCATACATGCCCCTTGATGCGGCTTCTTCCACAAGATATTCCAGCAAGGGTTTTTCCATAAGGAACACGTCGCAGCTCCGGTTGTTGGTGGATGGCCTGTGCGGGTTGCATTCCATATCCGCCACGCGCCCGTTTGGCTCCATAATCAGGAAAAGGTCTTCGTGTTGGTCGTCGGGGGAAAAGGCCGTCTCTTCATTATACATGATTGTGATATCCGCGCCAGACTGAATATGCTGATTGATCATAGCCTGGAATGTGGTATTGAATATGGTGTAGCTGCCGGTTACAAGCGCATATTGCTGCGCGCTGCGGCGGATATAGCCGGAAACGTTTTTAAAGGCTTCCACGGTTCCGCGGTACAGGCCGACATTGTCTCTTGTCACATACGGCGGCAGCATGAACAGGCCGTCTTTTTTGCGGTTTAAATCCCATTCCTTGCCGGAGCCCAAGTGATCCATCAAAGAATGATAGTTTTTTTGGGCGATTATGCCCACGTTGGTGATGCCGGAATTCACAAGATTGCTCATGATAAAGTCGATCGTGCGGTACCGGCATCCAAAAGGCGCCGCTGCCACAGAACGGGAGTAGGTGAGGTCTTTCAGGCGCATGTTGCTGTCGCCCGTGTAAATAAGCCCGAAAACGCTGGTAGTCATTATTCGGTGCCCCCCTTCTTATATAAGTAGCCAAGCGTCTCTTTTGTGGCTACGAGGCCGCGCGGCAATGAAGCGCCGGCGGGAATAAACATATCGCTGCCGATCAAAGTGAT
Source organism: Eubacteriales bacterium (assembly GCA_031549625.1). Taxonomy (GTDB): domain Bacteria; phylum Bacillota; class Clostridia; order Christensenellales; family CAG-138; genus JAISXK01. The sequence goes on along the minus strand of JAVBPK010000119.1, from coordinate 3,375 downwards.
GTCCCCGGTCAGGCTGTTGTCTATTTTCATGCCGGGCCGGGCTTCGTCGCCCACGATGGCATTTGCGCTGATGACGGCGCGCTCATCCACGATGGATTTATATACTTTGGCGCCGGCTTCTACGCGTGCGTTGGGCATGATGATGCTGTCGTATACTTCGGCGCCTTCCGCCACATAGGCGCCCGCAAAAAGCACGCTGTGTTCTACGCGGCCATATACTTCGCTGCCCTCTGTGACAAGGCTGCGCTTGACCACGGCGTTTGGCGCGACATAATGCGGCGGCAGCACAGGGTTGCGGCTGAATATGCGCCAGCTTGGGTCGTACAAATCCAAAAGCGGCGGGTCTTCCAAAAGATCCATATTGGACTGCCACAGGCTGCCAATCGTACCCACGTCTTTCCAGTAGCCGTGAAACGAGTAGGCAAACAGGCGTTCTCCGTTATCCAGCATAGCGGGTATGACATCATGGCCAAAATCGTTTTCGGATGTGCTGTCCTCTTCGTCGGCTTGCATGTAGCGCTTGAGCAGCGGCCAGTTGAATATGTATATGCCCATGCTGGCAAGGTTGCTTTTGGGTTCAGGCGGTTTTTCTTCGAAAGAAATCACGCGGCTGGCGGAGTCGATGTTCATGATGCCGAAGCGGTGCGCGTCTTCCATGGGCACCTCAAACACGGCTATCGTGCACGCCGCCTCATTTTCGATGTGGTATTTCAGCATGGCGGCGTAGTTCATTTTGTAAATATGGTCGCCGGAAAGGATAAGCACTTGATCGGGGCTGAATTGATCCACGAACATCTGGTTTTGATAGATAGCGTTCGCGGTGCCGGAATACCATTGCCCGCTCTTGCCCTTCACATAAGGCGGCAGCACGAATACACCGCCGGAATTTCTGTCCAGGTCCCAATGCTGGCCGTTGCCGATGTAGGCGTTCAGTTCAAGCGGTTGATACTGCGTCAGCACGCCGACAGTCTCAATATCGGAATGCACGCAGTTGGAAAGCGGAAAGTCGATGATGCGATACTTCCCTCCAAATGGCACGGCTGGCTTGGCCATGTTGGAAGTCAATATACCGAGTCGACTTCCCTGGCCGCCTGCCAGCAACATCGCTACAACTTGCTTTTTTCTCATTCGCGCACCCCGCTTCTCAGTTTTTTTGTTTGTTGCGCGGTATGGCTTATTTGCCTACGGCGCACTCCAGAATGGGTGTAATATCGCTGAGCGTGAAGTAAACGGCGCCCAGCGGCGGCAAGGAAATGCGGGCCTCATTGGCGGCCGCTATGGGTTGGGTGTTGTGCCAGTCGCCGGTTCCGCCAAAATGGGGATTGTCGGAAGAAAATGCTTCGGTAAGGAGGCAATTGACCGGCATGGTAACCGTATATTCTTTCCAGGGGTTTGGCGTAAAGTTAAAAGCGCATAACAAACCCGCACCGTTGTCGTCCCAGCGCAGGAAGGCGACGACGGAATGTATGCCATCGTCCACGCTGATCCATTGAAACCCGCTCCAGTCCGCATCGCGCTGATAAAGCGGAGGCGTTTGTTTATAGATATGCGCCAACGTTTTGGCATAATGATGCATTTCGGCATGCTTGGGATAATCGAGCAGCAGCCAGTCCAGGCTTTCATCGAATTTCCATTCGATAAATTGTCCAAATTCATTGCCCATAAAATTCAGCTTTTTACCTGGGTGCGCGTATTGGTAGGCCAGCAGCAGGCGCAGCTGCGCGAATTTCTGCCAATAGTCGCCGGGCATTTTATCCAGCAGCGAATGCTTGCCGTGCACCACCTCATCGTGCGAAAAGGGCAGGATATATTGCTCGGAAAACGCGTATGTGAGGGAAAATGTGAGTTTATCATGGTGCCATTTGCGATAGACAGCGTCTTTCTGCATATAGGCAAGCGTGTCGTTCATCCAGCCCATATTCCATTTATAGTGGAAACCAAGGCCGCCCTCCTGCGCCGGTTTGGTGACGTAGGGGAAGGCGGTGCTTTCTTCGGCAATCAAAACCCGTTCATTGGCGGGCCATTGCTCCCGCACGCGTGTGGTGAGTTTTCTAATGAAGGAAATGGCTTCAAGATTTTCACGGCCGCCGTACTCGTTTGCGACCCATTCACCTGCTTCTCGGCCGTAGTCGTTGTAGAGCATGCAGCTTACCGCATCCATGCGCAGGCCGTCGAAATGGAATTCTTTCATCCAGAAGAAGGCGTTGGACAGAAGAAAGCTTTGCACTTGCGTACGGCCATAGTCAAAAAGCAAAGTGCCCCATTGCGGTTGTTCACCGCGGCGCTTGTCGGCGTGCTCGTATAAGGGGGTGCCGTCATATAGCCGCAGGCCATGCTCGTCGCGTGGGAAATGGGCGGGAACCCAGTCCAAAAGCACGCCAAGTCCGCGTTGATGTGCGCGATCCACGAAAAACATTAAGTCTTCCGGCTCGCCATAGCGGGAGGTAGCTGCATAATAGCCGGTGACTTGATAACCCCAGCTCATGGGCAGTGGATATTCGCAAATGGGCAGCATTTCGATATGTGTATAGCCCATGTCGGCTACGTAATCAACAAGTTGATCGGCGAGTTGTCTGTAATTGAGGCCTTTTCTAAAAGAAGATAGATGCGCTTCGTAGATATTCATGGGTTGCTTGAAAGGGTCGGTCGCCCATTTGGTTTGGTAGTAGGCAGCGTCGCGCCATTTGTGTTGCGGCAGTCCCCAAACCATAGAGGCGGGGCCGGGCGGGTATTCGGTGCGCGTGGCGTAAGGGTCGGCACGCCAGTATAGTTTGCCGTCAGAGCCGGTGATGGCATATTTATAAAGATCACCGCGTTGCACGCCCGGCATATCGAGCATCCAGATTCCCGTGTCGGCGAGGGGCTGCATAGGCGCCGCGGTAGCGGAGAAGCCATTGAAGCTGCCGGCCACGTGCACGGCCCGCGCATTTGGCGCCCAAACCGTAAAACGCCAGCCAATTTCCGAAGCGTGCGAACCCATAAAGGTGTATGCGTCCGCGCTGTCGCCTTTGTTGAAGAAGTAGAGTGCCGTTTTATCGGGCAAGGCCGCCATGCAGGTCCTCCTTTGCAAGTATGTGTTTCATCCTTATATAAGTATCATACCATTCTTTAGTAAAAGTTTGAAGGGCAAAGCTTCATTTATTTGTCGCGCTGCCCGCATGTTGCTGGTTGTCTGTAGTATAAATATATGTTTTTTATGGCGAAAAATAAATCTTTAAAAATCGAAAAAAAGGGTGTTGACATCCTCCAATAGAGTTTGCTACAATATACAAGCTGCTCCGAAAGAGAGCGGGCGCACCTTGAAAACTATATAGTGCAAAACAAAGCGCAACGAATTAAGAACCAGCAAAAAGAAACCGGACAACGGACGCGAGC
>JAVBPK010000087.1:0-3631 GCA_031549625.1 Eubacteriales bacterium | reverse complement strand
TCGCCCAACAGCGAAACATTCGGCACAGTTCGCCCGTTTGGCCTGGATTGCAGCGGGTTTGTATCGTGGGTGTTTATCAACGCAGCCGAAGACCCGGATATCCTGAGCGCCATCGGCAACGGTTCCGCCAACCAATGGGGTAATTCCCGATCCGTCGGCTGGGATGAAGCGCAACCGGGCGATCTCGCTTTTAAAGCTGTTCCGGGCGCCACCGCTATCAATCACGTCGGCATTGTTGCGGAAGTTAAAGACGACGGCACCATCATGGTCGTCCACTGTTCTTCCAGCAAAAATGGCGTTGTGCTCACGGAAGCCTGGTCCAGCTCCTTCCGCTATATCCGCCGGCCTGTAATCTTCGAAGACGCCGAATCCGCCGTTGTGTAGCGATATGCGGCGCAAAACAAAACGAAAGGCATACCTTTATGCGTAATACCAAGCAGCTCGGGCCATGCAACCGCGTCCGCCGCATCCTCGCGGCGGGCCTGTTGATCTGCGCTGCTTTTTCTTTTGCCGGTGCAGCGCTCGCAGACAGCACGCGCTTTACCGTAAGCAGTTCCGTTGAATCGGGCGCAACCGTATACCCCGGCGATACCATCGATTACGTCGTGACCATCACCCCGGAGGGCGAACGGTTTGATTGGGACTGGCTGCGTGTGCAGTTTGGCGCAAACATGCAATACGCGGAAGACGCGATTGCGCTCGATTGCGCCGATACGTTAACAGAGGAGCAGATGACGGCAAATAATCTGCTCGTTGGCCAAGAGATTGAGCGGCGCATTGTGCCCGGCAACGATGGCTTTGTATTGCTTGCCTCTTCCATGCTGGCAAACGACACATTCCGTTTTAGCGCCACCGTTGGCGATAATGCCGATCCACACATCACCGTATGGACGATGACCGACGAGGAAGAATCAAACAAAACCACCGTCTCGTACAACCTGGGCATAATAGAACAGCCCGTCGCCGCTCCGCCAAGCCAGCCGGAACCGGAGCCACAACCCGAAGCGGCCCCCGAGCAAAGCAAGGCAGGCGCGCCGCTTGTCAACCGGATACTCCTTTTCGTATTTATCATCGCTTTAGGCGCGTTTGGCGTTTGGGGCTATCGCAAAACGGGTGAAGAATCCGGCAAAGATGCGGCAAACAGCGCTGCCCCCAACTCGCCCTCGTTCTTCCAAACGCTCAAAGAGCGCATTGGTTCGCTTACAAAAATCAAAATGCCCGCGCTGCATGAAACGCCGAATGCGCCTGTTGCTGCGCCGGCAAAATATGAAAAGGCCGCGCCGAAAAATGCGCCAAAAACTTCCGCCGATTACCGGCGTATCGTGGAAGAACACCGCATTGCGGTGCAGGAAACAAGCAAGATGGAGTATCGAACTGAAAATACCGCGGCGACGCATTCGGAAGACCTGCCGCAATAAGGAGGCATACATGCAAATCAACGAACTCACAACACCCGCCGTACTCCTCGACCTCGACCAAATGGAAAAAAACATAAAAAACGCAGCTTGCCTTGCAAAAGAAAAGGGCAAGCTGTTTTGTCCCATGACCAAAACCCATAAATCGACAGAAATAGCCCGCATGCAGCTGGAAGCCGGCGCGCATGCGCTGCTTGTAGGCACACTGGACGAAGCCGAAACCTTCGCGGCATTCGCCGGCAGGCTGCTCTTGCCCTATCCCGTCGCCACCCCCGCCAATCTTGCCCGCGTGCGCGCGTTGCTCAAGCGCGTTGACGTCACGCTGGCGCTCGATTGTTTGGAAACGGCGCTGCTGTATCAGGCCTGCCTGGGTGATCCGCCCGCGCCCGTGCCGTATTTGCTCGTCATCGACGTAGGATTGCACCGCATCGGCATAGCGCCCGATCAAGCCGCTGATGTGGCTTCAGCCGTGCGCGCGCAGTGCCCCGCCTTACTATGCGCCGGTGTCGCCACGCATCCGGGGCAGGTATACGCCTGCCAAAACGCCGCCGAAACACAGGCCATCGCGGCCGCTGCCAACGATGCGTTGCTTTTTGCCGCAGACTCTCTGAGGCGTGCCGGTTTTCCCTGCCCCATCGTAGCCACCGGCTCTACGCCAACATTTTTGCAAGATGTTCAAACCGATGGCATCACCATGCTGCGCCCCGGCAACTATGTTTTTTACGACTTAGGCCAGGTGGTTGCAGGCGCAGCCACGCGCGAACAATGTGCCTTAACCGTACTCGCCGGAATCATAGCGCACCCGCAACATGATCTGTTCATCATGGATTGCGGCAGCAAGACACTGGCGTTGGACCGCGGCGCGCATGGCAACGCAGCCTTCACCGGCTATGGCGAAGTGCTTTCGCACCCGAATATTGTTGTGGAAAGCCTGTCCGAAGAGGTGGGGAAATTGCGCGCAACCGGTGAAACCGGCCTGCGCATAGGCGACCAAATTCGTATACTGCCAAACCACGCCTGTCCTGTCGCGAATCTCGCAGGCAAGCTCATCGGCGTGCGCGGCAATGAAGTATGCAGGCTGATCGATATAGACGCCCGCAGCAACGCGCATCTGTGTGCCGCCAACTCATGCGGCAGCCACACCCATGCCTGACAAAGCGGCGCGCCTGGCGCTTGAAAAACGCGGCAGCCTAAATTTGCCGCCAAACAAAGAACACCTGCTTGCTGTGCTCGGTGCGCTCGGCGCTCCGCAATTGCAGATTCCTTCCGTGCACATCGCCGGCACCAACGGCAAAGGCTCCACCGCCGCCATGTTGGAAAGCGTGCTGCGCTGCGCCGGAAACCGCACCGGCCTCTTTACATCTCCGCACCTAAGCCATATCGAAGAGCGCATTCGCGTCAATGGCGAAGACATCTCCGCAACGGCGTTCGACGCTTGTTGTTCACGCGTGCTGGAAGCCGAACAGGGCGTTGGCATACAGCTCAATTATTTCGCGTTTCTTACGGCGATGGCGTTTTACCATTTCGCCGCCTCCGGCGCGGAAATCACTATACTGGAAGCCGGCCTTGGCGGCCGCCTTGACCCGACCAACTGCATTCCCTCCCCCGAAACCGCCATTATCACACGCATCGGCATGGATCATATGAATCTGCTGGGCGACACCATCGAAAAAATCGCCGCGGAAAAAGCGGGCATCATTAAAGAAGGCATTCCTCTCATTCTTGCCGCGCAAACGCCCGCCGCCGAGGCCATCGTGTGCCAAATCGCAGCCCGCATGCATGCCCGCCTGTATAAGGCGGATGACAGCCTCCTCGCCGACTATGCGGATAATATCGGCTTACATGGCGCGTATCAATACGAAAACGCCGCAACAGCGCTTACAGCGCTGACCGTGCTGCAAAAAAAAGGCTGGCGCATCCCGGCCGAAGCTATACGCAAGGGGCTTTCCATTACGCGCTGGCCCGCCCGCTTTTCGCTGTTACACGCCAATCCTGCCGTAATATTGGACGGCGCGCACAATCCCCAGGGCGCGGAAGCCTTTGCGCGCAGCCTTGGCGCCGCTTACCCAAACGCGCGCTGCGTGTTTGTGATGGGCTGCATGCGCGATAAGCAATATGAATCTTGCATTCGTGCTGTATCCGGCCTTGCGCGCTGCCTGGTGGCCGTGCCCGTACCCGCGCCGCGCGCTTTGCCCGCTGCCGAGCTTGCCGCCGCC
>JAVBPK010000022.1:0-5803 GCA_031549625.1 Eubacteriales bacterium | reverse complement strand
GTCCCCGGCCCACTCGCCCTCTTCACTCCATCTAACCCCACTCTTCCCGCTAGGTATAGAAATATACCCAACGGAATGCCTTGGCATTCCGGCTATGGGTTTCCAAAGGGACATGTCCCTTTGGCGGAGGTTTGGAGGCAGAGCCTCCATGAAACCTGACTTAGCATATTTGTTGGGGACGGGAGAACGATGGGGCGCTGCCCCATACCCCGCCTAAGGGACACATCCCTTAGGAATCCCATTCCCATGCCCAACGGAATGCCTTGGCATTCCGGCTATGGGTTTCCAAAGGGACGTGTCCCTTTGGCGGTGGTTTGGAGGCGGAGCCTCCATATAAACCTAATAGAAAAGCGCTATTTTGCTAAAAGACGCTTTTTTATATCCTCCAGCGTGGCGCATAGCGCGGGATCTCTTTTGCACTGGTCGGTTATTTTTTCGAAAGCATGGATAACGGTTGTATGATTGCGGCCGCCAAACGCTTCGCCAATTTTTGGAAGGCTCCAATCCGTCATGCAGCGGCTCAGGTACATGGCTATTTGCCGTGGGAACGCCACCTCCTGATCCTTTCGTTTTGCGGAAAGCGCTTCTTCCGGCAACCCATAATAGGAGGCTACCATTTCGCGTATAATGAGAGGAGTGAGTATAAGCGGCTGTTGGTTTGGTATCATGTCTTTCAACGCTGTAGAGGCTACCTGAATGCTCAGATCGAGCCGATTAAACTGGGCATATGCTATGACGCGCGTAAGAAAGCCTTCCAGCTCACGAATATTGCTTTGCACATGTTCGGCAATGAATTCGAGCACCGCAGGCGGCACGATGGATTTGTCTTCATCGGCTCGTTTTTTAAGGATGGCTATACGCGTCTCCAAATCGGGCGGCTGGATATCCGCAATCAGGCCCCATTCGAAACGCGAGCGCAGCCGTTCTTCTAACTGGGCGATCTCGCGCGGCGGTTTATCGGAGCTGATTACGATTTGTTTGTTCGCGTTATGCAGTGTATTGAATGTATGGAAGAATTCTTCCTGCACGCCTTCTTTTCTGGCTAAAAATTGAATATCATCAACGAGCAACACGTCGACATTACGGTATTTATTTCTGAATTCTTTATTTCTGTTAGAAGAAATAGATTGAATCATCTCGTTTGTAAATGTTTCGCTTGTTACATACATAACGCTGGCGCGTGGATTGTATTTTTGCACATGATGGCCGATAGCGTGCATGAGATGGGTTTTGCCCAAGCCCACGCCGCCGTATATGAAAAGAGGGTTATAGGACCTTGCCGGGTTTTTAGCCACAGCCATAGCCGCAGCGTGCGCAAAGTGGTTGGAATTGCCTATGACAAACGTATCGAATGTGTACTTTGAAAAAAGATTGGACGCCGGATATTCCGGCGGATCGTTTGCCATGCACTCTTCCAGCTCGCCCGGCAATGTAATCTGTATGGCCTGCAAGCCCTCTATCGAACGCGAAAGGGAGGAAAGTACGGTATCCATGTAGTACTTTTCAATGGTGGTTTGAATCATTTCATTTGGCGCCTGTAAAACCAAAACATCATCTGCCAGAGACATTGGCACAAGTACTTCAAAAAATGTATTAAAGCTGATCGGGTTTAGCTTTTCTTTTAAATGTATGGTAGCTGTGTTCCAAATCTCCTTTAGTTGTTCCCCTTTTATGGGAAGCCTGTTGCTTATTTTTAATACCCCTTCCGCCATCACCGTTTGCTGCATGTGAAAATCCCCTTGCCTTTATAAAAGTATCCTGCTTCAACGCACCTCATTATATATGTATGTATGCGTAAGAACGCTCTTTTTAATGCAATTCTTAGACAGTGTATTAATAATGATAGCAAATTAGAATTTGAAATACAAGGAAAAAGAAAGTGCCAAAAATGGCCTTTTCGCTAGATAATATCTACATTTTGTATATGCTAAACTTTTAAACCCATATATGGTGTAAAGTAAGTTTTTGACTGGAGCTACAATATTCTGTTATATATAAGTCTTGTTCATTATAAGAATATTATATGGTTTTTTTATAAAAAAAACCGCATAGATGCGGTGTTTTCCGGTATGCAGATATTCCATTATCTTTATTTTCTGTTATTTTATTACAAGTGTTCTATAAGTTTTTAGTCTGCATTACAATTGCTTCTCATATATTGTTTACGAAGGAAAGACTACGACGATAAGAGAGGTGTATCCAATGGAACCCATTTGGGGAGAAATGAACGTCGAACGAATAAAAGGAAGGTCTATCACCCAACTGCTGGTAGAGAGCGAACTCCCATTGCCCGCCGGCAGAGACGCGCAGCGTTTGCTTCACGCGCAGGGCAAGATTCAAAACAATTCTGCGCGCTGCACAAACGGGCGTATACTGGCGGAAGGAACCATTACGCTTCAGCTGCTTTGCGTGGATAACGAGCAGCAGCCTTTCGGCATGCGCGCCTCTACCCAATACAACCATGATATTCCGCTGGCGGATGTGACCGATGGTATGCGCGCAAGCGTAAAGTCACAAATATTGGATTTACGATGTACCCTCAGAGACAGGCGCATCCATTTGGAGGCTGTCGCGGAGCTAAACGCTATGGCGGAACACACAGAACGAATGCGCGTACTTTCCGACATAGCCAACGAGGAAAATGTGCAAAAGCTGTACACAGAGCAGCAGATTGGTCAAATGACCCACGTTGGCGGCGGCACACTGCGCCTGCGCGAGGAAATCCCCGCCAGCGGCGTGCAGCAGCTGCTCATAGCTGATGCGGAAGCGCAAATCAAAAACGCCGTGCCAAACGACAGCGGCATCGCCGTAAACGGCGTACTGTTTATAAGCGCGCTGTATATGGACGAAAGCGGCGCGCTAAACCAGCATTCCAACCAGTTGCCGTTTGAGGAATTTATCACAGTAGAACAGCCTGTGCAAAATTGCGTATCACTCGGCGTTACACCGCAGGTGAATGATTTTACGCTGCTCATCGGCGAAACGGAGGGCATGATCGATGTGGAAACCTCCCTTTCGCTCGAAGCGTCTTGCATATCCAATACGCAAATTAACGCGCTGTCGGATGTGTATGTGCCAAATGGATGCTGCTGCTGCAAGCAGGAGATGGTCGAACGCATTTCGCCCGTCAAGCAGATACAGCAAAACTGCACCGTACACGAAAGCGTGCGCATTCCTGAAGGGATGCCCGATGCCTTCCGCGTAACTTATGTCACCGCGAGACCCACTGTGCTCGGCGTGATAGACCAAGAAGGCATGCTCGCTGTAGACGGATTGCTCATTACCTGCGTGGTGTACCAAACCGATGAGGGCGTCGTCACCAGCTTTGAGGAAGACATCCCCTTCCGCTGCGCCATCGACGCAGTATATATGGTCGATTCCGACGTGCGCGTACACACGCTGGAGGCCCATGGAAGCGGCAGCGGCCGCCTCGTAAACTGCGTATTTACGCTGGAAACCTGCGCCACGCTGCGTGAATTGCGCTATATTCCGCTGGCCATGCAAATGGAACCCGCCGAACCGGAACAGCGCGACAACGGCATATTGATTTATTATGCCTCCGCGGGCGAGACCCTCTGGGATATCGGCAAGCGCTTTGGCGTCACGACCGCGCAGCTCCAAACATGGAACCCCGGCAAAGAGGAAACGTTTATGGAAGGAGAGCCGCTTCTCATCCTTTCCGCTGCCGGTAAACACAAGGGCTGATTCCCCGGCGAAAACGATAGCAAAAGAACGGCGCAGGGCATGCAAAGCGCCGTTCTTTTGGCTTTTTTGGCCGGTTTCATAAATCGACGTTATCTACCATTCTTCGCTGCTTGCCCTCTTTTTTGGGCAACTTACCTGAAAAAGCGCTATTATGCGTATTTTTCAATATATCGTATGATGCAGCATTTTTTTACACCATATAAAGAATAGTGAAAATACGGATACGCGATTTTCCAACAAAAACAGTGTTGGTGTCTCTCCTCTTTCGACAACATCAGTTGTTTTTTACCCCTATTTATGGAAGATACCGAATGATACAATATACGCAGAAAGTAAAAATAATTTACAGAAAATGAATATAATTTACAGAATAAATGAAGAAACGTTTGCACTATTCCGAAACTTTTGCTGTATCAGGATATGAACAGCACAAGAATATAAAAAAAAGAGGAAACCACTATGTCAAAATATCGCATTTTGCTTGTTGATGACGACCCGCAGTATCTTGCGCAGATGAGAGGGTTTTTCTCCGTTCAAGAGCAGGTGAGGCAAGTAGATGTGGCTACGGATGGGCGCCAGGCCCTGGAAAAAATCCGAGCTACAAACTATCATGCGGTACTCATGGATTTGATAATGCCTAAACTGGATGGGTTAGGCGTATTGGAACAGCTCAGCCTGACCAGCGGCGAGCGCCCCTCTTTTATCATCGTTTCCGCTATCCGAAACGAAGGAATGATCCGCAACGCATGTACACTTGGTGCAAAATATTTTATGGTCAAGCCATTAGACCCGGAAACCCTCTTTAAACGCACCCTGGACATGCTGGCTGAAGTGCCTGAAGGCTCCGTCGCCCTGGCGCCGCTCCCGCAACAGCCACGTACGCTCGATGAAAAAATTACATCCGTGTTCCTTGTGGCAGGTATCCCAGCCCATATCAAAGGGTATCATTATCTTCGCGAGGGCATACGCATGGTATACTACAGCCCCGCCATGATAAATAGAATAACAAAAGAACTGTACCCAGGCATAGCAAAACATTTTGCCACGTCGCCCAGCAAAGTGGAGCGCGCCATCCGCCACGCCATTGAAGTCGCCTGGACGAGAGGAAAAATAGAGAATATCAACCAGTTATTTGGGTATAACATCTACTCGAAAAACGATAAACCCACAAACGGCGAATTTATTGCGCTGGTTGCCGATAAGCTGCTGATGGAGCAGGGCCGCGAAAAAGCCATGCAGCAAGGCGCCATCGCTACCGCCTGATACGCCGTTAACTCTACAGGTAGCAGCAAGATTTCCGCGGTACGCGGTAGCCGTGCGCCACACGGCAAGCCTCTCCTTCCAAACGAGGCCCCTAAAAAGTTATCGCCAAACAGAGATGCGTTTGGCGATAATTTTTTGTATTGCGTTCATATAAAAAAGAGGGGAACGCCAGGCTTCTGCCAATCAAATGCCATCAGCTTATTTTGACGCCGATAATCTTTTGGCTTTCGCCGGATCCATACGTGCCGCGGGTGCCGATCACGAGGTAATCGCCGAATACGGCGGGCGTGGCGTCCACCGCGGAGCCGACGTCCACTTCGCAAATAACGGCGCCTGTGCGCGGGTCATGCATGCGCAGTTTGCCGTCACGGTCGGCCTGCAGCAGATACGCTTTTTCGTTTTTATCGTATATGACAACGGGTGAGCTCCAGTAATTGTTTTTTTGCTCGTAGCGCCAGACTTCAGCGCCGGTAAGTTTATCGTACGCGATGATGCGGCCGCCGTTGCCGGTTTTTTGCTGGCCGTCCTCCTCATAGCTGACGGGTACAAGCGTAGCGTTGTATATGACGAGGTCGCTGATATCGCCGCGGCCCACGTGCGGCGTGCTCAATGTGCCGCCATTGCTGGACGTATTGCCATAACTGGCGTCGTATTCCTTTTGCCACAGTATCTCGCCTGTACGGCCGTCTATTTTTCTGTGATAGCTTTTGCCCTTTCCCGCGCTTTTCGCGCCGGACTGTTTATCCACCTCGTTTGCGGTATACAGGTAAAATGTGCCGTTTTTCGGGTCTTCTTCTATTACGAGCGACGTATAGCTGTCGTCCGTTACATCCAC
>JAVBPK010000110.1:0-31511 GCA_031549625.1 Eubacteriales bacterium | reverse complement strand
AGGATTCCAGCCAAGCGTGGGGTATTTGCCGCCCCAGAAATATTTTACCTGACCGAGCAGCGTATGCGCGGTGAGTATGATTTTTTCGCGCTGCATATGCAGGCCGGCGGGCAGTGTAGCGAGTATGGCTTCTACTTGTTCTGCACTGATATCGCTGAAGCTGCTGTCGCCGGTAAGGGCGGCAAACAGGCGCTGGAATTCCGGCTGCATCAGTTCGTCCAGCTGTGCCTTGCGGGCTTCGTCGAAACCGTATATCTCCGCCATTTCATCGCTGCTGCGTTCCTGTACGATGATTTTGACGACGCCGTCGACCAGTTCGAAACGAAAATCACGCATATCCCAGAAAACGCTGTCGATACCATCGAACGAGATTTTGCGCAAATTGAATATATCGAGCGGTTCCTCAAGGGAAAGCGAATTCTTGGCGATATACACGGGGATAACCTGCGCCCAGTTTTTGATGAGCAGCGTTTCCATTTCAGCGTAGCCGATCTGGGCGGCGAGATCCGCTTCGGATAAATCGTCCGCGTCTACCTGCCCGGTGTATATTTGTTGCAGAAATTGATGCTGGTTTGCTTCCACGAATGCGCGCAGCAGCAAGTCGACGCGGTCCTTGTATTGCTCTTGCATGCGTTGCATTTGCGTTTGCAGCTCCGCGGAGACTTCATCGCGGTACTGCAGATATTTTCTGTATCGGGAATCGCTGGAGCCTTTGAGCGTGCTCTGGTTGACTTCGGGTTCGACCGCTTCAACCGTTACAACGCAGCTCGCGTAGAATTCTTCGTTTGTGACGGGGTGCGCGGCCATGAATGTAATGATGTATTGGCCGGCCGTGTTTATATTGAAGCCGCCATCGTTGGAAACCTGCACCTGCACGGCATTGCCCGCCTCATCGTGCGCGGAGGCGAGGTATAAAAGATTGAAGGAAGTTTCTTTGGAAGACGTTGTGGCGTCTTGCGCGGTAATTTCCACGTACTGCGCCGGTGTGGGCGAGGGCGTGGGAATGAGCGTGGGTGTAGGGGTGGGCAGCGGCGTGGGTGTTGCTGCGGAGGGAGTAGGGGTGACGTCCGCCGGCGTGGGCGTAGGCGTAGCATCCGTCGGCGTAGGTGTTGGCACCGCATCCGTTGGCGTAGGCGTAGGTGCGGGTGTAGGCGTAGGTGTAGATGCGGGTATAGGCGTAGGTGTAGATACGGGCGTAGGTGTGGGTGCGGGTGGCGGCACGGGCGTAGGATCGCCGTCTGTGAGCTCATCCCCGCCGGGAGATTCCAAACCGGTTGCCATCGTGAGGACAACCGGGTCGGACGGATCGGAAGGCTGCAGGCCGTCCTGCAAAAGAATCGGGTCGTCAACGGGCTGGAAAGTCACGTCGCCGGCCGGGGCGCTCTCTGTAAAGGCGGGTTCTTCCATGACCGGCACAAAGGCAGGGTCAGCCGGCGGCGCGTCTGAAAGAACGGCTTCCGGCACAGGCGTAAACGCCAACGGGGGCAGCTCGCCCTCCGGCCCGTCCGCAAACGAAACCACAGCCAATGAAATTACAAGCATGGCTGTGAAACATAGCATAGATATGCGCTTACCCAAGTAGGTTCCCTCCTCTAATGCGCGCCCGATGTAAACCAAATTTGGCGCGAACCGCCATTTTCCAATAAAGCTTGTTTTTTCCATATTAGCATACTTTATCGACCGGCTGTATCTTTTTTTACCCTAAAATGGGCCTCTTCAAGCAAAATTTACAAAACATATACATTTGGACCCGTTTTTGTGCAAATTTTTATGCATTCCCCCCCGAAAAAAGGCATTGACGGAAGTGGATTTTTGATTTATCCTTGTTAAAACGGAGCCGCGCTCATGGAAAGGAAGGCAATACATGCTTCCCGCAAAACTAAGCCCAAACCGGATATCTCATTTAGAATTTTTTTAAACACTGGTGTTTTTACACCCAGTGTTTTTTTTCGGCCTTTTATCCGCGGGCGTCTGCGAACAAATATATGCGCCCATTGCAGGCAGCAAATAAAGTATGGCATCATTCGCAAGAATATAGAGATAAACTATTTTGCAAAAGAAAGGAAGGAACGAAGCATGTTGAAAGGACGCAGCCTGATTTCACCGGACGACTTTACTTTAACGGAGATAGAGGAGGTGTTGGAGCTTGCCGATTTGCTGCTGGAACATCCGGAACAATACGCGAACGCGTGCGCTGGCAAGCTGCTTGCAAGCTTGTTTTATGAACCTTCCACGCGCACAAAATTCTCGTTTGACGCGGCAATGCTGCGGCTTGGCGGCAGAGTAATCGGCTTTTCCGACCCAATGACGAGCAGCGCGGCAAAGGGAGAAACCATAGCCGACAGCACGCGCACGGTGTCGCAATACGCCGATCTGATTGTGGTGCGGCACCCAAAGGAAGGCACGGCACGGCTGATGAGCCAATACGCGGATTGCCCGGTCATCAACGCGGGGGACGGCGGGCATCACCATCCCACGCAAACGCTGACTGATCTTTTGACGATACGCCACTACAAGCCAAAGGGATTTTCCGGCCTGACGCTGGGGTTTTGCGGCGACTTGAAGTTTGGGCGCACCATCCACTCGCTGGTGAGCTGCATGGCGCGGTTTCCGGATGTGCGCTTCTTATTCATATCTCCCGAAGAACTGCGTATCCCGGCCTATATCACCGAGCTGCTGGCGGAGAAAAACGTTTCTTACGAGACGACCAGCGACCTGAACGCGGCTATTCCATCGCTGGATATCTTGTATATGTCCCGCGTACAGCGCGAACGCTTTATCAGCGAAGAAGAATACATGCGCCTGAAGGATTTCTTCATACTCACGAAGGAGAAGATGCAGGAAGCGAAAGCCGACATGATTGTGATGCACCCCTTGCCCCGCGTAAACGAAATCGCCACCGAAGTGGACGCGGATCCGCGCGCCGTGTATTTTCAGCAGGTGCGGTTTGGGATGTATGTGCGCATGGCGCTCATCATGAAGTTGCTGGGCGTGGAGCTGTGAAAGGAGTAAGAGCATGATTAACGTTTCCAAATTAAAAAAGGGCATTGTGATCGACCATATCCGCGCGGGTCTCGGTTACAAGCTGTTTCAGCAGCTGGGTTTGGACAAGCTGCCGGATGTTGTGGTGTTGATGCGCAACGTGGACAGCAGCAAGCTGGGTAAAAAGGACCTCATAAAAATCGAAACGGACCTGGATATAAACTTTGATGTGCTGGGTCTCGTCGATCCGGGTGTTACCATCACATATGTGCAGGACGGCGAGCAGGTCAAAAAGCTAAAATTGCAGCCGCCGCCGCAGGTGCATGGCATACTTTCGTGCAAAAACCCGCGCTGCATCTCCAACCAGGAACACATCGACGACATCGAGTTTCATCTGGTGGACGCCAGCAAAATGGAATACGCGTGCGAATATTGTGACGCGCGCACAAGGTTATGAGTACGGAATTTTATAACGCGCGCTTGATCGACGCTGCCGGTGAGCGAGAGGGCTCACTCATTGTGGAAGGCGGAGATATCGCGTACGCGGGGCCCTCTTTGCAGGGCGGCGCAATGCGCGGCACGGAGCGCATCGACGTGCGGGGCGCGGCGATTATGCCCGCGTTCATCGATATGCACTGCCATTTGCGCGATCCGGGGTATCCCGATAAGGAGACCATGGAAACAGGCATGCGCGCAGCGCTGGCGGGCGGTTACGCCACAATATGCGCCATGGCAAACACCCGCCCTGTGCTCGAGACGGCAGAGCAGGTGCTGCAAAACAGCGAAAAAGCGAAATCCTTGCGCTGCTGCCGCCTGATACAAGCCGCAGCGGCGGGGATAGGGCTTGGCGACAGTACGCCCACGGATTACGCCGCTTTAAGCAAGGTTACCCGAATGATAAGCAACGACGGCAACACGATATTCTCCGACGCGTTCATGCGGCAGCTGCTGGAGGCGAGCGAAAAATACGGCTTTATCATCAGCACGCACTGCCAGCCGGAGCGGAAAATCGTCGCGCGGGATATCGCGCTGCTGCACGAGACGGGCGGCCATTTGCACATCGGGCATATCAGCCACGCGCAGACGGCGCATATGGTGCGCGAAGCAAAAAAAGAGGGGCTGCTTCTTACGTGCGAGGTCACGCCGCATCATTTGTTTGGCTACGACAACGCGTATAAGGTAAACCCGCCACTGCGCGAAAAGCAGGATGTGCAAGCGCTGATAGAGGCCGTGAAAGACGGCACCGTCGATTGCCTGTCCACCGATCACGCGCCGCATACGGAAGCGGATAAGGCGAACGGCATGGCGGGCATTTCGAATATCGAGTACGCCGCGCAAATATTCCTGCAAGTGTTTTTCGAAAACGATATTCCGCTCACCCGCTTCGCGGCGATGAGCTCGTATCATCCGGCGCAGCGGCTTGGTTTGCGGGCGGGTCTGCTGCGGGAAGGGTATCCGGCGGATATTGTGGTGCTCGAAACCGGCGGAGAACATGTTATAATGAAAGAGCGCATGATTTCCCGTTCACGCAATACGCCTTTTGATGGCTGTCTGGTGCGGGGAAAGGTGCTAAAAACGATGGTGGAAGGTGAAATCCGTTATGAATATCGATAGGCTGTACGCAAAAGTGCAAAAGCAGGGGCCTGTGTGCTTGGGGCTGGACCCGCAGCTGTCTTTTTTGCCGGAGGCGCTCTTGAATATGGATTGCTCCGACGGTGAAAAATTATTTGATTTTAACAGGCGGATCATCGATGCCACGCTGGAGGATGTCGGCTGCTATAAGGCGCAGATAGCCTGTTATGAAGCGTTTGGGCTGGATGGCATGCAGGCGTTCGCAAAAACGCTGCAATACGCCCGCAAAAAAGGCGCGATTGTCATTTCCGACGTGAAGCGGGGCGATATCGCCTCCACCGCCGCGCAATACGCAAAAGGGCACTTTACGGGCGATTTTGAGGCGGATTTTCTCACGATCAACGCGTACATGGGCGAGGACGCCGTTTCACCCTACTACCCTTACGTACAGGAGGGAAAAGGGCTGTTCCTGCTGGTAAAAACGAGCAACCCCAGCGGGAAGGATTTTCAGGATCTTGACTGTTCCGGTCAGACGCTATTCCAGTGCGTTGCGCAAAAGGCTGCGGCGTGGGGCGAGGCGTTTATGGGCGCGTGCGGCTATTCTTCCATAGGCGCGGTGACGGGGCTGACATACCCGGAAGAATTTGAGCTTATACGCGAGCTGATGCCGCGTACATTTTTGCTTATTCCCGGCTATGGCGCGCAAGGAGGTACCGGCAAGGACATTGCAGCCTTCTTCCGGGGGGAACTGCGCGGCGTGGTCAATTCATCGCGCGGGCTCATCACAGCGCACAAGGGCAAAACGGAAGAATTGGATTTTGATGTATATATCAGGCAAGCGACGCGGGCCATGCGGGAGGATATCGAGCAATGGCTGTGATCGTGGAGAATACGCAGCTCACCGACGGCATTTACGCTATGCGGCTGTACGGCGCGCCCACGGGGCAGGCTGGCCAGTTCCTCATGGTGCGGCCGGCGGATGGCGATGCGCCCTTTTTGCCACGGCCCATCAGCCTGTTTGACTGCGAGGCGGGCACGGGCGATGTGCGGCTTTTGTATCAAGTGGTGGGAAAGGGCACAAAGCTGCTTACCGCGTTGATGCCCGGGCAAAAGATAGACGTCCACGGCCCGTATGGCAATGGCTTCCCGCTGGTGGCAGGCGACGCCGTGCTGATAGGCGGCGGCATAGGCACAGCGCCGCTGTACCTGCTGCTGCGCAAGCTGCGCGAACAAAATCCGGCGCGGCGGATTGCCGTGCATCTGGGCTATCGCGGTGAGCCGTTTTATGCGCGCATGTTCTCCGATATCGCGGACATGGTGGATGTGCGGCAGGGCGGCTTTATAACGGATGATGTGGGTTTCTCGCATCCTGCCACCTATTATGCCTGCGGACCGGAGCCCATGCTGCGCGCCGCGCATAAAAAGGCTGCATCTGCAAATGCAAACTTGTATGTCTCGCTGGAAAAACGCATGGCCTGCGGCGCGGGCGCTTGCCTTGGCTGCAGCATACCGACGCGGTCTGGCAATCGCCGCGTTTGCAAGGATGGCCCTGTGTTCCTCTCGTCGGAGGTGTTTTTTGATGAATAATCCATTGAAAACGGCGCTGTTGGGCGTAACATTGCAAAACCCGGTGATTGCGGCCTCTGGCACGTTTGGGTTCGGACGCGAATACCTTGAACAATTTGACGTCGCAAAACTTGGCGGCATTTCTTCCAAGGGCTTAACGCTGGCGGGCAGCCCCGGCAATAAGGGCCACCGCGTGTGGGAAACGCCCGCGGGCATGCTAAACAGCATTGGCCTTGAAAACCCGGGCGTACAATGGTTTGTGGAGCAGGAGGCGGCAAATATGCGCGCGCTTGGGCCGGCGGTGCTTGCAAATTTAGGCGGGCACACGCAGGCGGATTACGCGGAAGGCGCCGAACTTTTAAACGCGGCGGACATCGACATCATCGAACTAAACATATCTTGCCCAAACGTGAAAGCGGGGGGTATGGCGTTTGGCATGCAGCCGGACGCCGCCGCACAGATTACCCACATTGTCAAACAGCGCAGCCGTCACCCCGTATTGGTCAAGCTTTCACCGAACGCGCCGGATATTTGCGCCGTGGCCGCGGCTTGCGAGGACGCGGGCGCGGACGGTATCGCACTGGTAAACACATTCCTCGGCATGGCGATAGATATCAAAAGCCGAAAACCCGTCTTTGAGAACATATACGCGGGTTTATCAGGCCCCGCCATATTCCCGCTGGCGCTGCGGATGGTGCATCAGGTGTGTAAAACGGTGCGCGTACCCGTGGTGGGCATGGGCGGAATCGCCACCGCGGAGGATGCGCTGTGTATGATTATGGCGGGCGCGTGGGCCGTGGAAGTGGGCGCAGCGACATTCGCCAGGCCAGGCGCCATGCTGGAAATCATAGAAGGGATGCAGGCGTATTGCGTAAAAGAACAATTGCAGAATATCGGAGAAATCCGTAAAACCGTATAAATACGCGCGTCATGCGCGGTGTATGCAAGCCGAACGCCGCGCCCGGCCGCGGCACAACAAGGAGGAACATATGAGCGATGTATTGGAACTGATGAGAGAAAGCGGCGCGTTTCTGACAGGGCATTTCCTGCTTTCGTCGGGCCGCCACAGCGACCGCTATTGCCAGTGCGCCCAGTTGCTGCGCTTCCCGCAATACGCGGAGCAGGCGCTTGCGGGCGTTGCGGAACAGCTGCGCGCTTTGGGCGCGACAAAGATTTGCGGGCCCGCCATGGGCGGCATTTTGGTATCCTACGAATTGGCCCGCCAGCTAAATGTGGAAAGCATATTCACAGAACGGGTGGATGGCCAGATGGCGCTGCGCCGCGGCTTTGCGGTAAACGCGGACGACCGTATCATCATTTCGGAAGACGTGGTGACCACAGGGAAATCCACCATGGAAACCGTGCGCGCGCTGGAAGCGCTTGGCGCGAAAGTGATCGGCGTGGCTTGCCTGGTAGACAGGCGGGCGGCCGACTGCGAGCTAAAGTTGCCGGTTTATGCCGCAATCGATCTGAAAATAGAAACATGGGAACCGGAAACCTGCCCTGTTTGTGCGGCGGGCGGCCCACCGCCTGTGAAGCCCGGCAGCCGCGTATAGCGGGAGCGATGGGGCTGGGGAACGATGGGGCGCTGCCCCATACCCCGCCCAAGGGATACATCCCTTGGGAATCCCATTCCCATGCCCACATGTGGGCACTATGTTCCGTCGAAAAACTCTGTTTTTCGACGGGGTCACAGCATTTTACCTCTCGCCCTCCGGGCGCGCGGAAATATTCCCAACGGAATGCCTTGGCATTCCGGCTATGGGTTTCCAAAGGGACTAGTCCATTTGGCGGTGGTTTGGAGGCGGAGCCTCCATAAAACCTGACTTGGTCAAAACAGTTGGAGCGGGAACGATGGGGCGCCGCCCCATATCCCGACCAAGAAAAAACTTTCAATCCGTGGGCACGACTCTTTTTTAAGCCAGACCACCGGTACAGCCATGCCGGTGGTCTTATTTGCGAAAATTCTCCGAATGCTTCTCTATACGTATAAATAGATATCAAATATCGTAATAGGTGTATAAAAACAAAATTGGTGTTGACATTTTTGCGATATATGGTAAAATGCAAATATCAAATCAAAAAATAGATACCTAATATGGCATTAAAAATCATTATTGCCTTTTCGGAGCAGAAATGTTGGATATTTTTATTACAAACGCGAAAATAGTCGATGGAACTGGAAAACCCTCGTATATCGGCGACATCGGCATAAAAGACGGAGTGTTTTGCGATTGCGGGCAGGCGGAAGCGCGCCATACGATTGATGCAAGCGGGCTTTTGTTGACGCCGGGGTTTATAGATATGCACTGCCATCCGGAAGGACTGTTGTTTGCAAGCCCAAAGGCTTCTTTAAGGGTGAGGCAGGGCATAACTTCCGAAATTGGCGGCAACTGCGGGATATCTCCGGCGCCCTGCAATGGGAATATCGAATTGCTGAAAAAATATTGTGCGGCGACATTCAGTGGCTTCGATATGCCTTGGAACTGGGTGAGCTTCAAAGATTTCATGAGCACGGTTTCCGAAGCGAAGCAAGCGATCAACTTCGGGTCTTGCGTGGGGCATGGAGCGATCCGGATAGCCGCCATGGGCATGGACAACCGCCGCCCAACGGCGGAAGAAATGGAGACGATGAAAGCTTTGCTTGAGGAGGCGCTTTGTGAAGGCGCAATCGGCCTTTCGCTCGGACTCATCTATCCGCCCGGCGTATTTGCCGAATTTGACGAACTGGCCACGCTTGCGGAGGTCGTAAAGAAGCATAACAAAATAATTTCCGTGCATATGCGCAACGAAAGCTCACGCGTTGTGGAATCTGTGCGTGAAATGATCGAACTGGCGAAAAAGACCGGCGTTAGAATGCATATTGCGCACCACAAAATAGCGGGCATGGATAACAAAGGCCTTAGCAGCGTAACGCTTGGCTTAATCGAAGAAGCGTGCCGGGATGGCTGCGATATGATGTTCGATATGTATCCGTATAATTCCGGGTGCACGCAGTTGAGTGCTATACTGCCCCCAAGCGCGCATGCGGGCGGAGTGGGGGAGATGCTGGAGCGGCTAGGCGACCCGGAGCAATACAGGCAAATAAAAGAAAAGATTCTTGCAAACGACGATTCTTACGACAATCTGGCGATGGCGACGACATGGGATGGCATTATCATATCCTTTGCGGCGGATAGCGCCTTGGTAGGAAAAAGCATCGAGGCAATCGCAAACGAACGCAAGGTAGAACCGATCGATTGCGCTTTAACCCTGATTCTCGAACAGCAAAACAACATCATGATGATACTTTATACCATGAACGACTTCGACGTAGAGCAGATATTGCGTCATCCGCTTTCCATCATTGCAAGCGATGGCGTGCCCTCCCTGAACGAGGCGACTCACCCGCGCTTTGTCGGCACATTTTTCAGGGTGTTGGCGCATTATCACAAGCAAAAGCGCCTGCTGACATTAGAAGATGCAGTGCACAAGATGACCGGCAAAGCGGCGCAGCGCTGCGGGCTTTTAGACAGGGGAACCATAACGATCGGGAAAAAGGCGGATTTCGTTCTGCTTGACTACGAAAATATCGAAGACGTTACGACATACGACGAACCGAACAAAACGAGCGATTGCGTAAAATATGTTGGCGTGAATGGCGTTTTGGCGGTGGATAACGGGCAATACACGGGAGTCTGCAACGGCGCTATAATCTGAATTTTGCACGTAACAGTGTAAAAAAAATAAAGGAGTATATGGCAATGACTGGCACATCGAAACTCATTTTTATTTTCGGCTTCCTCATTGTAATATCCGCAATCATTTTTTGGACCGGGAGAAAAAACAAAACATCCAAGGAATTCTTTCTTGCGGGAGGCAAATTGCCCTGGTATGTCGTTGCCGGAACCATATTGGCAACATTCACCGGCGGCGGGACGATAGTCGGCTATGTTGGATCCTATTACGCAAACGGTCTTATTTGGATTTGGGTTGGGCTGGGCACGATTATTGCGGCGATAATCGTGGGCGGTATCGCGGATAAAATCCACGGCTTAGGCAGATATACCGTGGGTGATATTCTCGAATCGCGCTTTGGCAAAGGCACTCGCACGGTGGGCGGCATTATCATGATTATCGCTGAGTTTGCCGTGGTTTGCGCCATGACAGCCGCGTTTGCGGGCTCCATCGCTGCGGCGACAGGCATAGACCCTAACATTTGCAGGCTGATCGGCATAGTGCTGTTTGTGTTTACGGCTATTGTGGGCGGATTGCGCGGGGTAGCCATCACAGACGCCATTCAGGCGGTTCTTATTCTTGTGGGCGTTTGCATTGCGGGCGTTCTAGCCATCAACAACATTGGCGGTGTTTCGGCATTCTTTTCCCAGGTCGACCCGGTTAAGCTTTCGCCGTTTAACAACACCATTCCGTTCAAGGTCATGCTGGGCAACGTAGTATCTATCATTGGCTTGAATCTGGTAAACCAGGCGGCATTCTTCCAGCGCATCGGCGCCTGTAAAACGCCGGCCGATGCCAAAAAATCCGTGCTTGGGTACATGGTTTCCCAGATACTTCTGTTTGTTATCATGATCCCCTTGCTCGGGCTGGCGGCCAGCGTGCTGCTTCCGGGAGATGTGGCGAAAGATTCCGTCATCGTCAAGTTGCTGGAAACGGTATCCAGCCCCGCTTTTTCATTGTTCTATACGGGGCTTATAGTTGCCGCTACGCTGACAACGGCCAACTCCCTGTTGCTTAGCTGTGGCATGAGTTTTGTGCAGAATGTGTTGGACGTCATCACGCATAAAGAGATGGATGAAAACAAGAAGGCCGTGGTTGGCAAATGGTTTGTCGTGATCTGCGGCGCGGTTGCGTATCTTGTGGCGACGCTGGTGCCTTCCGTTATTACGTTGCTGATGATGGCATACACGATCATGTGTATCATAGTGGTGCCTATGTACATGGGCATATTTACGAAAACCGGCGGAAGCGCGTCGGGATTTTATTCGCTGCTCATAGGTGGCGCCGTCACGTTCGCGCTTGAGTTGTTAAAACGCCCGTTTGGGGTACATCCCGCGCTGATATCGCTGCCCATCACGTTCATTGTCTACATTGCCTTGAAGAACTTCAAAGGCGGAGCGACAAAAGAACAACTTGAAATCGTTGACAAAATGAAAAAGTAGATGATTCAAATAAAAAAAGCGCGCTTCAAACGAAACGCGCTTTTTTGCTATTCGGGTTATTTGTAAATCATTTCCGCGCCGTATCCAAAAATCATATCGAGTACTCTGTGATTCCGATAATAGAGCGCATGCCGGATTTTTTCCGAATCTTTTTCTTTTATGCCGTTTGTCAAAGTGATGATGGCATATGTGCCCCGTTCAAAATACCCTTCTTCATCCGCGTCAAACTTTTTTATCAAGTCGATATAGCTTGAAATGCCTTTCAGCGTATCGGTAATGCGTTCGAAGGGGCAAACGGAATAAACGTGGTCGTAAAAGCTGACGGCTTCGTCCAGAACGTCGTCTTCGCGCCGGTGTTCGCCAAAAAACTTCATGCGATCCGCTATTTTTTCTAATTTGGCGAGTTCATCCGGCGAAGCGTATTTCGCGAAATATTCGCAGGCGATGCAGTCGTAGGCATAGCGGATGGCCGCCATCTCTTTGATGAGATGCATGGAAATGCCGGCGATGTGGTACCCCCTGCGCGGTACATAGTTAATCAGTTTTTCCATGTCGAGCATTTTCAGCACTTCTTTGATATAAAGCCTGCTGACAGAATAGATTTCGCAAAGCACAAGCTCGGAAAGTTTTTCATTTTGTTTTAACTGTCCGCGTATGATCTTCTTTTTTAAGTCATCAAAGATATAGGCGACCTGCTCCTGCCTTTTGTCCGCTTTCATAGCAACTCCCAAGATTGATTTTTATTTTCCATTTTAGCACATATTTGCGGAAAATAATATCAAGGGCAAGATTCTTCCCAATAAGGGTAAAACGGCACAAAAAAGCAAAAAAGGCCGCCAGGCAAACGCCGGACGACCTTAAGTTGAAAAACACCTGCGGAAAACGGGGCGGTGAAAAAGAGAGCCGCCTCAGCAAAAGCGAAACTATGGCAAGAGAGGCACCTTTCGCTTTGTGCAGCGGATATTTCTTGCTTTCGCCGCGCCGTACGCATACGCCAGCGCATAGGTAAACTCGTGGTAAAACACGATGAGCACATCGCAGTTTTCTTCCAGTAAAATCCGCTCATAAAACTGTGCGCGCTGTTCTTCGCTGCGGATGCGTCCGCAGTTCTTTTTTGTAGCCGGAAGCCCGCTTTTGAGTGCGTATTCGCGCACGAGCTTGCCCGTAAACGCGGCGGGTTCGTAATACAGATGATCCACATCGGGGGGCACGACGCGGGCTAGCTGAACGGGTTTGGTGATATTGCCGATAATCAGCGCGCGTTTTGCCTGTTTATGCACGGTCTGGCCTCCTGTCTCAATGGTACTACTTAATACTTACCCCAAAAATGGAAGACATAAGCAAAACCACAGAGATCGGCATGAAAATACAAAAACAGACAAAATAACAAAGCAATTTTCAGCTAGTTGCCGACGGAAGCTTGCGGTATGGCCGACGGCTGTAAAAAGCTTGCTAGCGGTTCGACGGCGGGTTCCTGCACGTCGGGCAGACGCAGCAGGCTGGGCAACAGGTCTTCGTCGGTGGGAATAACATCCCGCATGTCTCCCTTGTGGAAGGCGGTGTAGGCGGCCATATCGAAATAACCCGTGCCGGTAAGGCCGAAAAGGATGGTCTTTGCTTCGCCGCTTTCGCGGCAGGCGAGGGCTTCGTCTATGGCGGCGCGGATGGCATGGGCGGATTCGGGTGCGGGCAGTATGGTCTCGCAGCGGGCGAATTGCGTGGCTGCTTCAAATACGCGTGTTTGGGCCACGGAAGTGGCTTCCATATGGCCATCGTGATACAGTTTGGAAAGGATGGGTGACATGCCATGGTAGCGAAGGCCGCCGGAATGGCTGCCCGGGGGCGAGAACGTGCAGCCGAGCGTGTACATTTTAGCCAGAGGTGTGATTTTACCTGTATCACAAAAATCATACGCATACTTGCCGCGCGTAAGGGACGGACAGGAGACGGGCTCTACTGCGAGTATGCGCGGGTTCGATTTGCCTAATAGTTTATCCTGCATATAGGGGGCGATAAGCCCGCCAAGATTGCTGCCGCCTCCGGCGCAGCCTATGACGATGTCCGGGTATTCGCCCAGTAAATCCATGGCCTGCTTGGTTTCCAGCCCGATGACGGATTGATGCAGCAGAACTTGGTTCAGCACGGAGCCGAGCGCATACCGGCAGTCGCTGCTGCCGGCGGCGAGTTCCACAGCCTCGGAGATGGCGGTGCCGAGAGAGCCGCCGTCGTCTGGATTGGCAGCGAGCAAAGTGCGGCCCGCGTGCGTCGTCATGCTGGGGCTTTCGTGCACAGTGGCGCCAAAGCTTTCGATGATGGCCTTGCGGTATGGCTTTTGCTGCGCGGAACTTTTCACCATGTATACCGTGAGGGGAATGCCGAAATAGGCGCAGGCTTCGGAAAGGGCGGTGCCCCATTGGCCGGCGCCCGTTTCGGTGGTAAGTGAAGACAGGCCCTGCGCCTTGGCGTAATAAGCCTGCGCTACGGCGGAGTTCAGTTTGTGGCTGCCCGACGTGTTGTTGCCTTCGAATTTAAAATAAATCTTCGCGGGCGTGTCCAGCTCTTTTTCCAGATTATACGCGCGCACGAGAGGGGAAGGGCGGTATACGCGGTACAAATCCATGACGGGGCCGGGGATATCGACATACCGCGTGCGCGCGTCCAGTTCCTGATGCGCCAGCGCTTCACAGAATACAGGATAAAGGTCGCGTTCCTGCACGGGCTGAAAGGTGCCGGGCAAAAGCATGGGGGCGGGCTGTTCCTTCATATCTGCGCGCAGATTGTACCACGCGGTGGGGAGCTGTGCTTCTGTTAAGTAGAAACGATGCGGAATGTGTGCCATGATGGATTTCCTCCTAATACGAATATTTTTTAAAATAAAAAAAGCCTTTATCCCTGTGTAAGGGACAAAAGCTTTGCTTCTGCGGTACCACCCAAATTGGCGCGGATGCGCCCTGCTCTATGCCTGCAAACACAGGCCTTCCCCATGGTAACGGAGGGAATCCGTCAGCTACTACTAAGGCGGCATAGCGCCCGTTCGGCTGCCCTCATAAGTCCATTCCGTACAGGTATTCACTGCCGATTTCCACCATCACGGCTCTCTGTAAGCTATCCCGGTACGTACTCTTCTTACTCAACGGTTTATTTGGATTTGGCTATGCCTGTTACATAACCATGTACAAAACAGTTTATGCCATAACGCCGCTGCTGTCAACAGCAAAATTTTACAATGCCGTGGTGACGTGTAAAGGTGGCTTTTACTTGTTTGCAGCGCTCATATCTGCTATACTTTTTGCTTGGAAAGATGCAGGCGCAGCGGCAAGCGATGCGCAACAGCACTGGAAATTGTTTTGCGCCGCAGCAAACGGCGCAAATGCGGGCAAGGGGGAACGGCATGCCTATTTTGGCGGGAACATTCGACGCGGTCGTGCTTGGCGCGGGGCATGCGGGCGTGGAGGCAGGGCTGGCGCTGGCGCGCATGGGGCTTTCCACGCTCTTGATTACGCTTAATTTAGACAGCATCGGCCTGATGCCCTGCAACCCCGCCATAGGCGGCACGAGCAAGGGGCATTTGGTGCGCGAAATAGACGCGCTGGGCGGCGAGATGGCGCTGGCTGCGGACGACACGCTCATACAAATGCGCATGCTGAACACGGGAAAGGGACCCGCTGTGCATTCGCTGCGCGCGCAAATGGACAAGCGCCGCTATCACGAGCGCATGAAGCGCACATTGGAGGAACAGGAAAACCTCACGCTGCTGCAGGGCGAATGCGTGCGTATACTAACGCAAAACGCGAGAGTGGTTGGCATAGAAACTGCGGCGGGCGCACGGTACGACTGCCGCGCGGTCGTGGTTTGCACGGGCGTGTATCTGAAAAGCCGCATACTTATCGGGGAATGGCAACAGCAAAGCGGCCCAGCGGGGCTGATGCGCGCGGAAGGGCTAACGGATTCGCTGGCGGAACTGGGCTTTACCATTCGCCGTTTTAAAACGGGCACGCCGCCGCGCATAAACGGCAAGTCGCTCGATTATGGCGAGATGGAAATACAGCAAGGCGACGTGCCCATGCCCGCGTTCTCTTTTTTGACGCCCGCGCGTGATTTTCCGCAATCGCCCTGTTATCTTACGTATACAAATTCACAAACGCATGCCGTCATCCGAAATAACCTGCACCGCTCCCCGCTGTATGCGGGTGAGATAAAGGGCACGGGTGCGCGCTATTGCCCGTCCATCGAGGATAAGGTGGTGCGCTTTTCGGAGAAAGAACGGCATCAGATATTCATAGAGCCGGAAGGCAGAAGCACAAACGAAATGTACGCGCAGGGCATGAATACGAGCCTGCCCGCCGATGTGCAGATAGAAATGCTGCGCACCATGGCGGGGCTGGCACGTTGCGAAGTGCTGCGCCCCGGTTATGCCATCGAATATGACTGCATCGATTCCACGGCCTTAAATGCCTGCCTCGGCGCAAAGGAAATAGCGGGCCTATACTTTGGCGGCCAGGTAAACGGCACGTCGGGGTATGAAGAGGCGGCGGCGCAGGGATTATACGCGGCCATAAACGCGGGACTATACATAAAAAGCGAACCGCCGCTGCTGCTGTCGCGTGCGGAGGCATACATCGGCGTGCTGGCAGACGATTTGACGGTGAAGGGCGTGGACGAACCCTACCGCATGATGACATCCCGCGCGGAATATCGCTTGCTGCTGCGGCAGGACAATGCCGATATCCGCTTAACGGAGCGGGCGATGCGCACGGGCCTTATCAGCCAACAACGCTATGACGCGCTTATGAAAAAACAGGAATACATAGCGGAGGCAAAGCTGGCGCTGCGCCGTGTTGCCCCGCCGGATGAACGGCTGCAGGCCTTTTTGTGCGAAAAGGGTGAGCCGCCTGCGAAAACAGGGGTGCCACTTTCCGACTTGATGAAGCGAAACAGCATCACATATACGGATTTGGCGCATGTATATGACGACCTGCCGCATTTACCCGCCGACGCGCTGGAACAGATAGAAATAGCTGCCCGCTACGACGGCTATATCGAAAAGCAACAGGAGCAGGTGCGTCGTATGCGGAGCCTGGAAGACGCAGGATTGCCGGAAGACGCGCCGTATTTGGATATTTCCAGCCTGCGCATGGAGGCGCGGCAAAAGCTGGCGAAACAAAGGCCGCACAGCATCGGCCAGGCGTCGCGTATTCCCGGCGTTTCACCGTCGGATATCGCCGTGCTGCTCGTGTGGCGAAAGGCGCAGGAAATGAGCGGCAAACCGCATGGAGCGTGAGGGGGAAACCATGATTGCAGAGTTGCTGAAACAAAAACTGCCGGCGCTTGACGACGGACAGCGCGCACAGTTGGCCGCATACTATGCGCTGCTGCGCGAAGGCAACGAGCGCATGAACCTCACCACGATATTGGAACCCGCAGAAGTGGTGGAAAAGCACTTCCTCGATTCGCTGAGCGCCGTACCGTTGATTCCGCAAAACGCGCGCTGCATAGACATCGGCGCGGGAGCGGGCCTGCCGGGCATTCCGCTGCTGATAACAAGGCCGGATATTCGCCTGACGATGCTGGACAGCCTGCAAAAACGCGTCTCTTTTTTAGAAGAAACGCTAAGCGCGCTCGCGCTGCAAGCCGATTGCGTGCATGGCCGGGCGGAAGAGCTGGCGCGGTTGATAAAAATGCGGGAGCAATTCGATATCGCGGTTGCCCGGGCGGTTGCGCCGCTGAATGTGTTGCTGGAGCTGACCGCTCCGTTTTTACGCGTAGGCGGTACACTGATCGCGTACAAAGGAAAAGCCGCTGAAGAAGAAGCGGCGCAGGCGCAGAATGCCGCGAAGAAATTGCAGTTTGTCATACAGGTGCAGCGTGTGCGGGCCGAATATGGCGAGCGCGCACTGGTAGTATGCCAAAAGAAAGCGGCGACGCCCGCCGCGTATCCGCGCAAGCCGGGGGAGGCGAAACGCAAGCCGCTGTAACCGCAAAAACTGTCTTGTTTTGCGGCATATGCACGGCTATTGACGCCACGAAAGGAACAGGGCAGTGGGCGGCGAATACAGCAGGCAGGTTCTTGCCCAAATGGACAGGCATATCGGCAAGCGGTTTGTGCCGCGCCGGTCGGGCAAACAGGCCGCATGGGGCAGCAGAATAAGCATCCACACAGCATAAAGTGAACACACGCCATCCGCGGCACGGAGCCGCAGAAGGGAGCAAGCATGGCCGTATTTGATTTTTTGAGGGACAAGCATGCGTCCGCCGTGATGCCGGAAGCACAGGAGCCGCAGGATGCGATGATAGAGCGGGAGCTGTTTAACGAAGAGGGCAAACGCTTGATTAACCTGCTTGTGACGGAGATAGAGCCAAACCCGAATCAACCGCGTAAAACATTTGACGAGGAGGCGTTGCAGGAACTGGCGGCCTCCATCAAGCAGGTCGGGTTGATACAGCCCGTTGTGGTGCGCCGCGCTGCAAATGGAAAATACGAGCTGGTAGCGGGAGAACGCCGTTTGCGCGCGTGCAGGCTGTTGGGCATGCAGGAATTGCCCTGCATTATTGAGGATGGTATGGTGGAGCAGGAGAGCGCCATGGTCGCCCTGATAGAAAACCTGCAGCGTGAGAATTTGCACTACCTTGAAGAGGCGGAATGCTATGCCGCGCTGATATCTTCGTATGGCTTGACGCAGGAAGAGATGGCGGTACGGCTGGGAAAAAGCCAGTCCGCAATTGCAAATAAGCTGCGTGTGCTCCGGCTGCCGCCCGTTGTAAAAGAAGCCATGATCGAAGCGCGGATGACGGAACGCCACGCGCGCACATTATTAAAGCTGAAGGACGAAAAATCTCAGCTGGCGATCATAGAGCGTGTGCGCGCCCGTTCGCTTTCCGTGAAGGATACGGAAAAGCTGGTGGAAAAAACACTAAACAGCCAATACGACGAAAAACAGGAAGGGGCCGTGCCAAGGCCGAAGATACTGCGCTACTTGCGCGACTACCGCCTGTTTATGAATACGATTAATGCCGCGGCCAAGCAGCTGGAAGAGGCCGGGATGACGGTAGAGGTGGAACAAACGGACGCGAGCGACGGCATAGATGTGTTCATCCGCGTACGGCGGGTGAAGGAAGAGGCCAGGGAGGCAAACTGAGTGAATGTGCGGGAATGATGTGCGGCGCGCGCTATTTTGTTCCCTGTGGGATATATTTGCATAACAAAAGCGCCCTGTCGTTTGATGGGGCGCTTTGTCATTCTAGCCGCTATACTTTATGAGATGGTGTAAGCTGGGATTTCGGCGGTTGATTGGGTTACAATCATTCCGCATCCGTCACACCAATATCGCAAACTGTTGTTCTCGGATGGCGAAGCCGCCTTACAAAACGAAACCGAGATATTTTCGCCGCAATCAGGGCATTTTAAGGCATCCACCTGCGCCTTGGTGCCATCGTAAATCGTATTTTCAATATCATCCCAACGCATCGTGGTCCCCTTTATGCTCAAGAATCGCTTTACTATCGGCTCCAGGTATGGGCAGGCAGTCAATTATGCCCTTGGTCAAGCTTACCATATCTCGTGATTTTTGATAGTAGGTCGGATCAAAAGGGTTCAATCTCAAAATGCTTAAAGAATTGCATCAAATCGGTCAGATCCTGATCAAAGTTATCAAACGTGTTTGCTTCGCAGGAGATACTGCCGCTATAGCCGATCTCCTTAAGCGTGTTCAGGAAGGGCGCGTAATCGAACGCATCCGTCAGGCGCGGGATGGGGCGCGTGGGAAACGGCGTGACCGGGTTGTCGATATGGATATGCTGTATGTCGTTCGCATATCGCTTCAACTCCTCATATGGACGCTTTTCGTCCACGAACCAGCGCAGATCCACAAACGTTTTGAGGTTGGGAAGCTTCCATTCATCCGCGAGGGCAAGCGCTTCGGGGATGTTGAGTATGAAGTTGGATACTACGGGCGAAAGGGGCTCCAGGAGTACCGTTATCCCGCTGGCGGCGCTGATTTCGCAGCAAAGAGCGATAGCCTCGCATATCTTTTCGCGTGCGGCGGTGAGCGCGTCCGGGCTCAGGTTTTCAGGCAAACTACGCGTCTTTCCGTTGCCAAAGTTGCAGAAGCGCGCGCCCATCTCGGCAGCCCGTTCAGCGCCGAGTTTCAGGTGGTCGCGGTAATCGTTGATCGAAAATTCGGGTGAAGCGATTTGTTTGTCCAAGGGCAAAGGGTTGTTGAGTACTTCGACCACCAACGGGCTGTCGGTCAGCTTTTTTTTCGCGGCCTGGAATTCGACATTGCTCATAGGCACGATTTCACGATAGTGCATTTCAATGCAATTGTAGCCCGCACGCGCGATGGCGTCGATGTCCTTCGTGAAGCCAAAAAAGGATAAACGCATCTTCATGTTCGGCACGCTCCTTATAAAATAGAATACAAGATATGTGAAATAGAATCAGTATATTAATGATACATCACTTTGATTCCACATGTCAATGTGTAATGTTGGTTTGGGAATTCCGGGTAGAAGAAAAGCGGCCGAAGCCGCTTCAGACTGTCAAAAAAGGTTCGCATGAAAAAGCTTTCAATCCGTGGGCAAGGACGACATGTGCGTCCGCAGCCCACACCTTGGGCATTTTACCGCCCGCGAGCCCGAAGGGTGAGAGGTAAAATGCTGTAACCCGACAGAGTTTTTCGACGGCCTGAGGCGGCCGAAGCCGCTTATGGCGCTAGATGATGTTGATGTAACCATCCTTCATCCGCTGCTTGGCGTTTTCGATATGCTTGTTTAATAGATCGATTGCGTTATCTTTTTCGCCGCGCTCAATGGCGTCGATCCACTGCGTGTGCTCAATGATTGCGTCCGGGTAATAGGCCACGGCGATCTTATTGGAGCAGAACATGTAGTGCTCACGAATGCTGTGGTACATGTTCTTTATGTGCTTGTTTCCATATATATCGAGTATGACCTCGTGCAACGCGATGTCAAGTTTCATATATTGCATGATATCGCCCTCCGTGAGGGCTTCGGACTGACTGTCCACGAGCGTGCGCATTTGCAGAACATGCTGCGGCTGGATGCGCGTGAATACTTTTTGGAGTGTAAAGGGCTCAACACATTCACGAACTTGGTAGATTTGCAGGATATCGTTCAAATCCAGGGTTTCAACAAAGAAGCCTACGCTTGGAACCTGGCGCAACGCGCCTTCGCGCTGCAGGCGTAAGAACGCTTCGCGCACAGGCGTATAGCTCATGCCAATCTCTTCAGCAAATTGGCGGGCACTTAAGTAAGTACCGCTTTCCAGCGTGAGTACCTTCTTGCGCAGGGCTTGGTATGCGCTTTCACCCAATGTTTTTTTGATGTCTTTTGGCATAGCATTTACTCCTAGCAAATATCAGCTTTATAGAACCAGTACAGAGGTATTATACCAAATCGATATATCAATACAAGAAAATGTTAAAAAAAGCCAGAAAAATATTTTAAAATGGGCTTGACAAGCGAAATCCTTGTGATACAATTCCAATATATAGCCGATATATCACAAGCATCCAACACAACTCTGTCTACAATTTTTATGTCCCATATATCGCCAACAATTATATAAGGAGAACAGTCATGATTCATGTCAGGACAAAGATCGACCGGGTGCCGCAAGAACTCGTTGAAGCTTTCAAGCCGCATGCCAGCGCTACCGTTCATGAAGCATCCGGCCGCAAGGGATATATATCATCCCGAATCAAACCTATTACAAAAGGGTTAAAGGTCTGCGGGCCTGCATTCACCGTTGCATGTCCGCCCGGCGACAACATGATGCTGCACAAGGCGCTTGAACGCGCGCAGCCCGGCGATGTGCTGGTTGCCACCGTGGCTGGCGCCGAAGAATACGGATACTGGGGCGACTTGATGGCGGTGAGCGCGGTTGCGCGCAAGCTGGGCGGGTTGTGCATCGAGGGGTGTATCCGTGATTCAAAAGAGATCATCACGCTGGGCTTTCCCATCTTTTCCACAGGTATTTGTATCCGCGGCACTGGCAAAGGGGTGCTGGGTCTTATCAATTACCCCATCTTTTTCGGCAGTCAGCGCATCGAACCGGGTGACTTGATCCTTGGGGACGACGACGGTTTGGTGTGCGTGGCGCGTGAAAGCTGTAAGGAGGTGCTGGAAAAAACACAAGCCCGCGTCGAGGCGGAGGCCATTAAGGAAAAGGCGCTCGCCACGGGGATCTCCAGTGTGGAATATAACAAGTTCGGTCCAAAATTTGAAGCAGCGGGTCTCGTGGAGGAATAGGCGATGCGCATTGCTTACGGCGAACTTAAAAGTGCCGCAGTGGAGATACTCCTTGCCTGCGGTGAAAACGCAAGAAACGCTGAAATCGTTGCGGAAAACATGGTTTTGGCAGATGCGCGCGGAATCACGACTCACGGCACATATCTTCTTTCGCCGATTCAAAAGCGCGTCGCTGCCGGGCAGTTAACGCTGCCCACGGTTGCGACACTCCACAAGAGTGACGGTGCGGTGGCTGTGGTGGATGGTGGAGACGGTCTAGGGGCTGTGGCCGGTGATTTTGCCCTGGAAATTGCCATGCAGAGGGCAAAGCGGTATGGCGTCGCGGCTGTCCTCATCCGCAATACGAACAACATAGGCTCTTTGGCCTGTTATACGGAAAAAGCTGCGCGCGGCGGCATGATTGCAATCATGAGCTGCAATGCTGCCCCTGCTATGGCCCCCTGGGGTGGGGCGGAGGCGTTTTTGGGGACGAACCCCATCGCTATCGCATCGTATACGGGGGATGATAAGGTGTTTTCTGCGGACATGGCTTCGTCCATCGTCGCGCGGGGCAAGATCCGCAAGGCAGCGCGCAACGGCGATACGATCCCGGACAATTGGGCCACGGACGAGGACGGCAACTTCACCACCGATCCCAACAAGGCGCTCAAGGGGGCGCTGCTGCCCATAGGTGGTCCCAAAGGATCGGCGCTGGCGTTGGCTGTGGATATCCTTTCGGGAATACTCTCGGGCGCGGAACACGCCCCAAATCTCAAAAGCTTCCATGCGCCGGAGGGCAGGACGGGAGTGGGCGCGAGCCTCATCGTGTTGGAGGTGGCGCATTTCCTGGAACCGGGTGCGTTCGGAAGTGAGATGAGCACGTATGCCGCTTCCGTAAAAGGGCTAAAACGGGCAAATGGCTTTTCGGAAATTTTCATGCCCGGCGAAATCGAGTACGAAAAAGAACAACGGAGCAAATCAGAGGGAATAGAACTCGAGGCCAACGCGATCGAAGCGATCAACACATTGCTTTCAGATATCGGTTCCGCGACAAGGCTGGGCAGATAGCGGCCGAGCATAACCGTAAAAAACATTTCTGCACAACAAGACCTTCTGCGCTGGGCGGCATGCCCCCGGCGCCGGTATCCAACGATTTAACTGAATTAGTCAAGGAGGAGTTGCAATGACAGGGCTAAAATGGGTTGACATCAAGAATGTTGAGGGGATTTACCGTGATCCGCCGCGTACCAGCTGGATTCTTGTGTCGGAACAGACTTGTGGTGCGCAAAACCTGGCCATGGGCGTAAACGAAACGCATGTAGGGGGAATGGTGCCGGAACACAAGCACGATACGGAAGAGGAGGTCATGTTCTTTATACAGGGCAAGGGTCAATTCATTACAAAAAATGAGACCATTGAGCTTTATGCCGGCATATGCGTTTACAACCCGCCGGGCGAGTACCACTCCATCGTCAACACGGGCGACGAGGTATTAAAATTCGTATGGATATATTCCCCGCAGCTTGATTCACATCGCGTCAAATAAGGAGGCAGACTATGGATATACCCAAGAATGAGTGGACATTTCCGAACAAGGGTTACATCGAGTCCACGGAAAAACTGTACTTTCACGCCATGACCAAAAAGAATGTGGAAGAGAAGTTGTTGAAAGATGACATCGTAATCATTCCGGTCGGGTCGACGGAGAACCACGGCAATGCCGGACCAATCGGCGAAGATACATTCATCGCCTCTCGCATTGCGGAAATGGTTGCAAAAAAGACGGGCTGCACCATCGCATCTCCCATATGGTACGGCTCCCATCCCTTCCATCACATTGGCCAGACATGCACGATTCCGCTGCCCGACAGCGTATTCATCGACTACTTGCGCGCCATCATCACAGGTTTTTGGAACACTGGGTTCCGAAAACAAATCTTCATCAGCATGCACGGCCAGGAATATTCGCTCCCTGTCGCCCTACAAGAGTGGGGGAAGCGGTATCAAGTCCCGGCCATGCTGTATTTCGTGGATATTCCCCGCGTGATGGCGGAAACGCTTATGGATAAGGCCCACGGAGGCCCCTACGACCGTCCGTTCCAGCATGCTTGCGAGGCGGAGCAGTCCATCTCGCTGGCGCTGTTCCCCGAATTTTGCGATCAAGACGAGGCGCAGGACACGGATGTGAAGGGTATCCTGCCGCCTGGACATGTGGATCGCGGGGGTGACATCTACGGGTATCCGATTCCCGGGCACTGCGTCATCGGCAACGCGGGCATCGAGTGCAATACGGCGCCTGAAGGCGTGCTGGGCCACGCAAAGGATGCAGACGCGAAGAAGGCGAAGGCGTCGATTGAACGTATTTGCGACTATTTGGTTAAACTCCACGATGACATTCTTACGGCCTGCCCCGTGGGCAAACTGCCGGACGCTGCGTTTATGAGCCAGCGCGACCCGGAGGAGATCGAAAAGCTCCTCAAGGGCCCGACGCGTGGAGGGAAACACATCTATACCGTCGCTTGGCCTACATAATGGAGAAATGGATATGAAAGCGTTGATTTATCACGGGCCTGGGAATGTGCGCTTGGAAGAGCGCCCCATTCCCGAGCCCGGGGACGGTGAAGTGCTCGTGCGCATGCGCTGCGTGTCGGTGTGTGGTTCGGATTTAGGCGCGTACCGTCTCCCGGAGGTCAGCGATCGCTGGGCGCCGCCCATCGTGCTTGGCCACGAATTTTCGGGCGAAGTCGCAAAAAACGGCACGGGCGCAAAGAGATACGCAATTGGCACGCGTGTGGCGGCCAATCCCATTCTTTACTGCGGCGATTGTTATTATTGCAAAAAAGGGCTGATCAATCTCTGCGCCAAGCGGAATTCTTTTGGCACCTCAATCGGCGGTAAACGCACCGACGGCGCCATGCAAGAATATTTCGTTATCCGCGAGGATGCGATTATTCCGCTGGACGAGGGAGTTTCGTTTGAGCAGGGTGCGCTTTTGGAGCCGCTGGCTGTCTGCTATTGCGCCGCGAATGCCGGAAGGCTCGGTGAAAACGAGCGCGTGGCCGTTATGGGGGCGGGTCCCATCGGGCTAATGATTGTAAAGTTCCTCAAGGCAATGGGCGCTACTGTCATAGTCTCGGATATTGTAGACACCCGCCTTGCATACGCGAAGAAATACGGAGCGGATTACACCGTAAACGTTAAGGCGGGCTCACTCGCCGATACGGTCGGGGCTGTTACGAGAGATATAGGCGTGGATCGGGTCGTCATATGCGCGGGTAACCCCGGCGCTATTCCGGAATCATTCGAAATTGTCCGCAATGGCGGAAACATCATACTTGTCGCTCTCGCGCACTATCACGTGGAGATCGACCCTATGCAGATCGTCGCGCGCGGCGTATCGCTTATCGGAAGCTATATGTTCACCACAGAGCAGAAGGACGTTATGAGGATGCTGGCGCAAAACGAGCTGCGTGTGGAAGATATTATCACAAAAACGATTCCCCTCTTAGAAAGTGAAAGCATATTTGAAACCCTGTCTGCACCCGGCTGTGAAGAGGTTAAAGTTCTGATTACGGCCTAGCTCTTGTGGCGTTTTATGGAAGGAGAAAATTGAATGAAAGCATTGGTATTTGTCGGCCCGCGCGATATGCAGTACCTCGACGTGCCAACACCGGAACCCAAAGCGGGTGAGGTTCGCATCCACGTCAAAGCGGTTTCCATCTGCGGCTCCGATTCCGGTGGCTATAAGGGGGGATCGGCTATGCGCACGCCGGGCCTCATAATGGGGCACGAGTTTTCGGGCGTAATCGAGAAACTAGG
The DNA here is from genome assembly GCA_031549625.1 of Eubacteriales bacterium. Lineage (GTDB taxonomy): Bacteria > Bacillota > Clostridia > Christensenellales > CAG-138 > JAISXK01. The sequence goes on along the minus strand of JAVBPK010000110.1, from coordinate 6,165 downwards.
ACCGGATGTAACCGGCCTTACGGTGGGTCAGCGTGTCGGCGTCGTAACCAACCTGTTTTGCGGCGAGTGCCGTGACTGCGCGGATGGGCTGCAAAATGTATGTGTAAACCGCGCCATTATCGGTACCACTATGCCAAAGTATGGCCCCTACCCGGGAGCAATGGCGGATTATGTGATCGCGCCCGCGAAGAAGATCATCCCCTTGCCGGAGCACGTTTCCTTCAACGAAGCTGCCATGGCCGAGCCGCTGTCTATCTCCCTGCGCGCCACAAAGCACGTGAAAGACGTAGCTGGGAAGACAATCGCCGTATTTGGCGCGGGGCCCATCGGGCTTTTGGCGATGCAGTGCTTGCGCGCTCGCGATGCTGCGCGCATCATCGCCATTGACGTCGTAGATTTTCGCCTCGGCATGGCAAAGGAATGCGGCGCGACACACGTGATCAACTCAAATAAAGAGGATCTCTACAAGATTATTGAGGACATGACGAACGGCGGCGGCGTGGATGTGCTGTTTGACGCGGTTGGCGCGCCGGAAACCATAAACGCGGGCGTTGAAATCATCCGCTGTGGCGGCAAGATCGTGTGGATTGGCCTCGCGGTGCCTAAATTTGAATTCGACTACAAGCATGCCGTCTGCAAAGAAATTGACTTCCAATGCACCTATATGTACACCACAGAAATGGAAGAAGGCATTGCTCTCATTGCTTCGGGGAAGATGGATGTGGCGAAGATCATTACCGGCGTCTATCCCATGAGCGAGGGCGCCAGGCACTTTGAGCTCATCGCAAAGGGGGAAAGCAAGGACGTCAAAATCATATTGACCAACGAATAGACAGGGGGGAGATCAATGCGCGTTGTAAAATGGCTCGATGAGCATCTCGAAGAGACACTTTTGGTCCTCTTTCTCGTGCTTATCTCCTGCGTGATGCTGCTGCAGGTATTCATGCGCTATGTGATTAATAACTCACTCACATGGCCGGAGGAATTTTGCCGTTACTGCTACGTATGGACGGGGTTTTTCTCGCTCGGTTACACGATTCGCAACGGAAACATGCTGCGCGTAGGTGTGGTAATGGATCTTTTGCCAAAAGTTCTACGCAAGATTGTCGCGATCCTTGTCAATCTCGTTTGTCTGGTATTCTTTTCGGTGTTTTTCGTAAATTCTATTGACGTTGTGCAGGCGATCACAAAGATGGGGCAAAGGTCACCCGCTATGGGCTGGCCGATGAACATCGTATATATTTGCACGGTAATAGGGTTTGCGTTGGGCGCCTTGCGCACCATACAGGCAATCTACCTGCAAATACGCTATTTTGGCGAGGATCAGCAAACCACACTGGAAGCCGTAAAAGAAGAAGCGGAGGCGGAAGCTGCCATGGCTGCCGCAGACCTGATCAAAAGCAATATGGAGGAGTAGAGAATGGCTGGTATTGTATTTGCAGTATTTGCAATTGCGCTTGTGCTGGCCGTGCCGATCGGCATCGCCATGGCATTGGGCGCATGGACGCCGATCTTGCTCGGCGCGCCCGGCGTCTCCGGTATCGGGCAGCTTATCCGCAACACGTTCTCCGGCGCAGACACTACACCCATCATTGCCGTGCCGCTGTTCATACTTGCGGGCGTCATTATGGCTGAGGGCGGAATATCGCGCAAGCTGTTCAACGTGTTTGCATATGGCGTAGGCAAGAAAACGGGCGGATTGCCCTGCGCGGTAATCATGACATGCTTGTTTTACGGTGCAATTTCCGGATCCGGCCCTGCGACTACTGCGGCCGTAGGCGCAATGGCGATCCCGTTTTTGGTTGAGCTGGGTTATGATAAAACCTTTTGCGCCGCGACGGTAGCGGTTGCCGGCGGGCTGGGAGTCATTATACCGCCGAGCATTCCGTTTGTGCTGTATTCACTGGCTACGGGCGTATCCACGAGTCAACTGTTTTTGGCGGGCGTTTTGCCCGGAATCTTTATCGGCCTGTGCTTGATGGCTTACGCGGTATGGTATTGTAAACGCAAGGGCGAGGACAAGGAAAAAATCGCTGCAAAAGTGGATGAAATGCGCAGGGCGGGTTTTTGGAAGTTGTTTAAGGATAGCTTTTGGGCGCTGCTCTCGCCGGTGATCGTGCTTGGCGGCATCTATTCCGGAATCGTCACCCCGACAGAAGCCGCGTGCATCTCCGTGTTCTACTCGCTGATTATCTCGATATTTGTGTACAGGTCCGTACCTCTTAAAAGTTTACCGAAGTTCCTGCGCAACGCGGTGAAAACATACGCGCCGCTGTGCTTTGTGCTGGCTTTTGCCACGGCGTTCGGACGTACGCTGGCGTTGGTAAAAGCGCCGGAGCTTATTTCAAATCTAATTCTCGGAACGTTCCAGTCACAATCTGCTGTCATGCTGCTGATCGTTGTGATATTCTTCTTCCTCGGCATGGTTATGGATACCGGCCCGGCCATCGTCATAATGGCGCCGATCCTTTTGCCTATTGTGCACGCGCTTGGCATCGATCCTGTACATTTCGGAGTTGTCATGGTGGTCAATCTCGCCGTGGGACTTGCAACGCCGCCGTTTGGGCTTGATCTGTTTGTAGCCGGCTCGCTTTCACAAAAGCCGCCCATGACCGTGGCGCGAAAGGCCATGCCATTTATTTGTGCATTTACGATTGCGCTGCTCGTCATCACGTTTGTGCCGCAAATCAGCCTGCTGCTGCTGGGCAGGGCGTAACGCTTCCAAACATATTCAGCGCATAAGTGCTGAAGGATAATAATTACAATAAGGAGGAACCCAAGATGAAAAAACTGATTGCACTAGCACTTACTTTCACGATGATCGCCACCTTTGCGGCATGCTCACAGCCTGCCGGTCCCGCTGCAACCGTTGCCCCTCCCGCCGAGACCGCGGCGCCCGCAAAAACCGCCGCTCCCGCATCTGCCGTTCCCGAAACCGCGGCTCCCGCATCGGATCCTTACGCGGATCTTGAGCCGGTCGAATTGATTTATGGCAATGGCGCGGCACTCGGCGCGGCAGGCGATCTTTGGGGGAACATGTTCTGCGAAAATGTCAAGCGCATCACAAATGGCAAGCTCACGATCTCTTATTTTGGAAACAGCCAGCTGGGTGTCGACAGCGAGCTGCAACAGCAGATGCTCGCCGGTGATATCGACATTGTGTCCTGCCAGCCGGCGCAGACCACATCGTTTGTGCCAGAAGTAGCCGTGTTTGACTTGCCGATGGCCTTCGCGAAATACAATGCCGCAACCATCGACAAGGCGCTCAACGACAGCTCGTTTACAAAGCTGATTAATGAAGGATACGCAAAAGCGAATATCGTTTGCCTCGGATTCCTGCAAGGCGCAACATTCCGCGAAATGACATCCAATAAGGAAATCCGCAAGCTTGAAGATTTCGCGGGTGTAAAAATCCGCACCATGGACTCGAAGTACCATCTGATGTTCTGGCAAGCTCTCGGCGCAAATCCAACGCCGTTGGCATTCACGGAGTTGTACATGTCATTACAGCAGGGCGTTGTCGAGGCCCAGGAAAACGCCAACGACACAAACGTCAAGTCGCAGTTCTTTGAAGTGCAGAAATATCTCGTGAATACACACCATATCCTTTACTTAAACCAGTTTCTCGTGAATAAGGAGAAATTTGACAGCCTTGCTCCCGCATATCAGGATGCTATGAGGCAGGCAGTCGCGGAGGCGACCGCTTCGCTGGCGCCAGATATGGAAAAGATTGACTCGGAGAACAAGGCCGTCATGATCGAAAACAAAATGGAATCCATTGAATTTGAACCATCGTTCATAGACGAAGTTATCGCGAAAGCCGACGGCGTGTACACCGCGATCAGGTCAGAGATCGGCTCGGAAATTGTCGATGCGCTGATTAACGAGCTCAAAGCTGCTGCAGAAAGAAAAAGAAACGCGAGTCGGTGCGTGCGCTACTTGCTGGGGAGGTCGATGGGGCGCTGCCCCATGCCCCGCCCAAGGGATACATCCCTTGGGAATCCCATTCCCAGGCCCACCTGTGGGCATGACTCTTTGCTAAACGCGCACCGGCGTCGTGGTGAACGATCAAAAGAAGGGTACAAATATGGATTTACAACGATACTGCAACTATATCGATGGGAAATGGGTCGAACCCTCGACAGGAACGTACTTTCAGAACATCAATCCGGCCGACCGCGCCGACGTGATCGGTGAATATCCGCTTTCGGGCAAGGCGGACGTGGATATAGCCATCGAAGGATGCCAAAGGGCGTTCAAAGCCTGGAGCCATCTTCTTGCGAACGAGCGCGAGAAGTACATCGACAAGTTCATCGCCATACTGGACCAAAAAAAACAGCTCATAGGTGAGATGCTGACCCGCGAACAGGGCAAGACGCTGAAAGAGGCTATAGGTGAGCCTTCACGCGGCGTGGTGGAGTGCAAATACATACTCGGAGAGGGCCAGCGTATGGAGGGCATCACTATGCCCAGCGACCGCGCGGGAGTCATGAGTGTGGCGCAAAGGGTACCGCTGGGTGTAGTGGCGGCAATCACACCGTGGAACTTCCCCTTCTTAACACCGTTGCGCAAGATTATTCCGGCGCTCGTGGCCGGGAATACGGTGATATTCAAGCCCGCACTGGAAACGCCTCATTGCGCAATCATGATCATGGAGATGTTTGAGGAAGCGGGGCTGCCCGCGGGTGTGGTAAACCTCGTCATAGGTCGCGGCAGCGAGCTTGGCGATGCCATCACCAGCAACCCGCTGGTGCGCGGCATTACATTCACGGGTTCTACCGATGTCGGAAGCCGGATCAACCAGCAGGCCGCTAAGAATTTTACGAAGGTGCAGCTGGAGATGGGAGGCAAGAACCCATCGGTGGTGGCCAATTATCATGATCTCCCGGGCGCAGCGTCCCAATTGGCGTCAGCGGCTTACGCGCTGGCCGGACAGCGCTGTACGTCAATCAGCCGCGTAATTGTCCTGGAAGAGCAGGCGGACGAGCTGGAACAGCTTTTGATTGAAAAAACAAAGAGCGGTTTCAAGCTTGGCAATGGCATGTGCCCGGACGTGACCATAGGCCCCATCATGAATCAAAAAGCCGGAGAGGATATCATGGGGTATATCCAGAGCGCTGCCGACGAAGGCGCCGTGATCGCGGCCGGCGGAAAACGCCTGATAAGCGGGGACCTTGACAAGGGCTTCTACATTGAGCCAACGCTGATTACTGGCGTCAGGCCCAGCATGAAGGTCGCCATCGATGAAGTGTTTGGGCCGGTGCTGGTAGTCATTCGTGTAAAAACCTTTGAAGAGGCGCTGGAAGTAGCCAACGACACGAAGTACGGTCTGGCCGCATCCCTGTTTACGGATGATTTGGATAAGATATACACCTTTATAAGGGAGGTCGACGCGGGGATGGTGCACATCAACCACGGCACCGTCACCGACGGAACGATGCCCTTTGGCGGCGTAAAAGGTTCGGGCCTGGGTCAGTTCAGCAAGGGCAAGACCAATAAAGATTTCTTTACACAGTACAAGGTTATCTACACGAAGTACGTTTAGAGATTTTACACAAGGGAATCCAGCCTTGGCTGCATACTTCAAACCGTCAAAAAAGTCGCTGCCGCGACTTTTTGCGGCACGCGTTATTTTGTTCCCGGCGGGATAATTTTGCGTCACAAAAGCGCCCTGTCGTTTGATGGGGCGCTTTGTTAGTAGGCTGATGCAGTTATGCCGTTAAACCCTGCCGCTTACACTGATAAACTTAACTTTGCCGGTGCATTTCTCAGGCAAACTGTCTCACAAATGTCTCGCGGCGCATCAACCGTATTTTTTCTTAAGACCGCTTTCTGAATTTTTGCGCAATAGCCAACCCCATGACCGCAAGTGATACCAGCATAAACCCGGCCGCCGTTGGGGCATCCCCCGTTTTAGGCGGGTTCACCACCTCGTGAAGCACATCGAATACCGTTGTGGCGCTGCCATCGGCATAGGTGATGACCATGGTATGCTGCCCGCCGCTGAGCGCCTGCATATAGGCGGCCGTCAGTGTCAGTATGGTTGTGCCGTTCGCCGCACGGCTTGCGGTGTAATCCTCGCCGCTCTTTAGCGCATTGCCATCCACCATTACCCGTATCAACCCGCCGTAGGGGCCGTTTGCCTCAAATACGGCGGCGCCCGAG
>JAVBPK010000082.1:0-7904 GCA_031549625.1 Eubacteriales bacterium | reverse complement strand
TATTTTTAAGCTCGCCTGTAATCATGCGCGCACCCCTTATGATTATTACTTTACCTTCTCGCTACGGCCATCTTTTGGCTTTTCCGCATCGGAAGGAATAACCCAAGCGTTGCCAAAACGAACCGCGCCGGGTATCCGACCTTTCGCACACAAAAGCTGTACTTGGCGAGGCGTGATGTTCCATTTTTCAGCAGCTTCTTTCGCCGTCATACCGTTCATTTTGGCTTCTCCTTGCTGAGAATAGATTTATCCTATTATATCGCAAATGCGAAATATACACAACCATGATACTACAAATATCGCAAGAGGGATGCAGGTTCTCCCGCACCCCTCTTGCGATACTGATTTCTTGGTTGTTCTATCGTATCAGCGCGCATCCCGCGTCTGCCGATGATCTTTGTTCCTACCCAGCAGGTGAGCAAGACCATGCTGTCAAAAGAGCTAACTGACTTCAAAAATCAGTTAGCTCTTACTTTATGGATAAATTTAATCAGTTGTTGTCAGTGTTGCAAAACGTTGCCGCGAGGCTTATCTCAACCTCTCAAACCCGCTTGTATCAAGGGTTTGCAGCGTTTAGCGCATCATTCCCACTCCACCGAAGCCGGCGGCTTAGCCGTGATATCGTATACAACACGGCCCACTTCCGGCACTTCGGACGTAATGCGTTCGGAAACATGCGCCAGCATGTCGTAGGGCAGGCGCACCCATTCGGCCGTCATAAAATCGGGTGTTTTAATGGCGCGCAAAGCCACGGTATATCCATAGGCGCGTTGCCCGTTTTTGATGCCCACGCTGCGCATGTCGGTCAATACCGCAAAATATTGGCTTGCAATGCCCTGACCCAGCTTTTCCACTTCCTCACGGAATATGGCGTCCACATCTTGCAGAATGCGTACCCGTTCGGCCGTAATGCCCCCAATGATGCGCACACCAAGGCCCGGCCCGGGGAAGGGCTGGCGCTCTGTCAGCGCGGCAGGCAGGCCAAGCGCACGCCCGCAAGCGCGCACTTCCTCTTTAAACAGGCTGCGGAGCGGCTCGATATATCCCTTAAAGTCGGTATGCTCGGGCAGGCCGCCCACGTTGTGATGGCTCTTCACGAATGTACCCTTTTCGCTCTCGATGATATCGGGATAAATCGTGCCTTGCGCCAAATACTCCACTTGCCCAAGCGTTTTGGCAACCTCTTCAAACAGTCGGATAAAGGTTTCGCCGATGATCTTTCTTTTGCGCTCCGGATCGGTCACATCCCGCAGCAAGTCGTAATAACGTTCTTTCGCGTCGACCATAAGCAGGTTGATATCGAATGTGTTTTTAAATACTTCCTCGATCATCTTTGGCTCATCCTTGCGCATCAGGCCATGATCGACGAATATGCAAGTCAGCTGCTTGCCGACAGCCTTGTTTATAAGCAACGCGCATACGGCGGAATCAACGCCGCCCGAAAGCGCCAACAGCACCTTTTTATCGCCCACCTTCTTGCGAATATCCTGAATAGCGTCCTCAATAAACGCCTCCATGGAAAACCCGCCGGTGCAGCCGCAACGCTCAAAGCAGAACGCGCGAAGCGTCTCTTGCAGCGTGTCGTTTTGTTCCGTATTGCCGACATACAAAAACGGTATGTCCGTCATCGTGAGGGCGCCTTCGCCTGCTACGACAATGCCCTTCAGCCCAGGCTGCTGTGCAACGTCTTGCACTACCTCGCAATACACGCCCAGCCCGCGGATCGCCTTCGCGATGGTTTGTGCGTCCGTGCCTCTGTCTAATACTTGGATCAATTCTTTACTCATTTGCTTCTCCTTAGTGCGCAAGCGCAATCTGCCGCTTCTTAAAAATCCTACAGAATTCATTGTAACGCATATGTTTTTATGCGGCAATGCCAGCTAAAAAAATTTTTATTAATTTTATAAAAAAAAGTGGTTGAAGCCCAAAAAAGATGTTTATATACTAAATAAGCCCAGGAAGGGGCTTTGTTTGTGATGAATTTGCCGCATGGATCGCGCATATGCCCGTGCAAAACAAAAAGTTTCGCACGGTTTGAATGAAGATGAAGGGATCGGTTCCGTATGATCTCCGGCACGGTTACGAGTGCGTCGGCATACTGCCGTTCCGAGCGTAGAAAGGGAGGATGAACCTGCATGCGGCTGCTAACTAGATCAGATTTTGACGGCCTGGCCTGCGGCGCCATTTTAAAGGAAGTGGGCGTTGTAGAAAGCTGGGATTTTGTACATCCCATCGATATCCAGGACGGCATCATAAAAGTAAAAAAAGACGATGTGCTGGCAAATACCGCCTACATCAAGGGCTGCGGCATGTGGTTTGACCACCACGCGCCGGAACGTCCCATCAAATACGAGGGTGCCGCATACCTCGCGGACAGCGCCGCCCGCGTCATATACGAATACTACGGCGGTTTAGAACGGCTGCCTCAATTTGAGGACATGGTGAATGCGGCGGATAAGCTCGCTTCCGCCAGGCTGACAAAGGAAGAAGTGCTCTGCCCATCCGGCTGGGTGCTGCTCGGTTTTATCATGGATCCTCGCACGGGCCTGGGCCGCTTCCATAATTTCCGCATCAGCAACTACGACCTCATGGAAAACCTCATGGATGCCTGCTGCGAACAAGGCATCGATGAAATATTGGATAACCTCGACGTGGAAGAAAGGGCGGAGTTGTATTTCGAGCACCGCGCTTCTTTCACGGACATGCTGCACAAATACTCGCGCGTAGAAGGCGATGTGCTTATTACAGACCTCCGCGGCGTTTCGCCCATCTATTGCGGCAACCGCTACATGGTCTATTTGTTGTATCCCGAACAAAACGCCTCTATCTGGGTGGTGGATGGCCGGGCAAAGTTTAACTGCCCGCTGGAAGCCGGGCACAGCATATTCAACAAAACAAACGGCACGGACATCGGCGCGCTAATGCGCGAATTTGGCGGCAATGGCCACCCGCGCGCGGGTACATGCCAAGTGCGCTATGAAAAGGCCGATGAAGCCATCGCCACGCTCATACAGCGCTTAAACACAGGCAAATAATCCACGAAATATCATAGATATTGCCCTTTGCGCTCGCAGCTTGCTTGACGGGCGCTTTTTTACCCGCGTGGTTAGGGTAACAAGAGTAATCCGAACCCTGTTTGTATGGCCCATACACAAGGCATAGTGCGCTATGCCGACTGATCATGACGTGGCAATGATCCAAAATCAACCGATTGAGTCGGCTTCGGATTACTCTTGCTACCCTATGACGGGCCGCGCTTGCTTCGCACGCATAATTTAAATATAATAACAGTATGATACCGGCACATTTCCGTTGCGCCTCGCCGCCCATTTATCGCAGAGTACTATTCTTTTATCGCGCCTTGCGCGAAACGGTCCAAGTTGAATGCCAAAATTCCATTTGGCGGGAAGGAATCCATCATGGCAATCACAAAAGAAACCGCGGCGCAGTATATCGCGCTGTTGCATCATGAATTGGCTGTGGCTGAAGGCTGCACGGAACCCATCGCCGTCGCTTATGCCGCGGCGCTGTGCGTGCGCACGCTCGGCGCGTTTCCGGAAAAATTGCAGGTAACGCTCAGCGGCAATATCATCAAAAACGCGCGTTGCGCGGTTGTGCCAAATACAGGCGGCCTGCGCGGCATGCGCGCCGCGGCAATAGCGGGCGCAGTGGGCGGGGACGCCACGCGGGCGCTGGAGGTCATAGCCGGCCTAAACGCGGCGCATATCCAGCGCACCAACGAACTGATGGCTGAAAATTTTTGCACGATCGCTTTGTCGGATTTAGACGAAACGCTGCACATCCTTGTAGAGGGAGTAATTGAAAATAATACTTGCACCGTTGAAATAAAGCGCGCGCATACGCATGTACACCGCATCACCAAAAACGGGGAAATCGTGTTTGACGCAAAGGACGAACCCGAAAGCGTGGACACGCATGCCATATACGAAAACCTTCGACTGAGCAGCATTTACGATTTTGCGGCCAACGCGGATATTTCCCCCATCACCGCTTTGCTGGAAAAGCAAATTTCCTGCAACATCGCCATCTGCGAAGAAGGGCTCCGCCGCAAATACGGCGCGGGCATCGGCCGTCTGCTGCTCAGCACGGGCAGCGACCTGGAAACGCGTGCCTGCGCCTATGCCGCAGCAGGTTCCGATGCGCGTATGAGCGGCTGCCCCATGCCTGTCGTTATCAACTCCGGCAGCGGCAATCAGGGCATTACGGTCACAGCGCCCGTGTGGGTATACGCGCAGTTTCGTCGTTGCGGCAAAGAAAAACTATTGCGCGCGCTCACGCTCAGCAATCTCACCGCGCTGTATCAAAAAAAGAAAATCGGAAAGCTTTCCGCTTACTGCGGCGCGGTAAGCGCGGCATGCGGAAGCGCTGCTGGCGTCACGTATCTTTGCGGCGGCACGCGCCAACAAATCGAAGCCACGCTCAGCAACGCCGCCGTTATTTGCTCCGGCATGCTTTGCGACGGCGCAAAGCCGTCTTGCGCCGCCAAGATTGCTAGCAGCGTGCACGCGGGCCTTTTGGCGCACAAAATGGCCATGGCGGGCGATAATTTCCTGCCTGGCGACGGATTGGTCGGCTGCGATGCAGAGCAGACCGTATGGAATATCGGATACTTAGCCAGCGAGGGATTGATAGAAGTGGACAAGCTTATGCTTAAACTGATGATTGAGCAATGCTGAAAGGCCGCTATTTTCTCTTTTTCAATTCCGCCGGGTTTGGCAAATGGAGCACATACCGTACCTCGGTCAATTTTTTGCCCATATAGTCCACGGATTTTTTGGCTTCATCCTGCACGAATCCGTTTCGTTCGTAAAAATGCCGCGCGCGCATATTATCCTCAAACACCCATAACAGGATATCCAAATACCCCAAGCGCGAGAAATCCTGCGCCGCGGAAGAAAGCAGCGCGCGCCCATATCCTTGGCCAATATATTCCGGCAGCAGGTATATGGTAAACACTTCGCCGTACAGCGGCAAATCCTTATCACGCGAACAGCCATATCCTACGCAGCCTACCGGCTTTTCGCCGTCGCAAACCAATTGTGCCGCCAAACTGTACGACTGCATCCACTTTTGAGACGCCACTTCCCAGGCGTTTCCTTCTTCGTTTAGCGCGTCCAGATATCTTTGCGGCACAATGCCCTTGTATGCGGCTTTCCAGCTTTGCGCGTGAATAGCGCCTATCGCGGTCGCGTCGGCTGGCGTAGCAAAGCGTATGTGCATAGGTTCCTTCCTTTTTAAGCGCGCGGTAATATATGTCCTGTACCAAGAGCACGAAACAAGCGCACGTAAGAGATACCCGCCCCATAAACCAAATAAGCAGGTATACCATATATAACGGCAGTTTTACCCGTCAAAACAGTTTTTTTACACCGCAACGCCAAAACTTCAGCAAGGAGAAACAAATATGTCGATTATAGGCGCCGTCGTTGTGCCCCATCCGCCCCTCATGCTGCCGGATATTGGCCATGGCCAGGAGTCCGCTATCCAAAAAACCTCAGATGCCTACCGCGTCGCCATGCGCCTTTTAAAAAACCTGCGCCCTGACGCGGTCGTCATCATCAGCCCACACGCGGACTGCTATGCGGATTACTTCCATATTTCGCCGGGGGATGGCGCTAAGGGCGATTTTTCGCGTTTTCACGCCCCAGGCTGCAAGTTGAGCGCAAAGTATGACGCGGCGCTTGCAAACGCCATCGCCGCCCAGGCGCAAAGCCGCGGTCTGCCCGCGGGTACGCAGGGCCAGCGCAGCGCGGTTTTGGATCATGGCACTATGATCCCGCTGTATTTTCTGCAAGAAGAGCTTCCCGATATTCCCATCGTACGCATGGCGCTTTCAGGGCTTGGCCCGCTCGATCACTATAATCTGGGCATATGTATCGCGGCGGCGGCCACTATCCGCGTGGCCATCATCGCCAGCGGCGACCTTTCCCACAAATTGACACCGGATGGCCCATACGGTTTTTCCAGTGAGGGCCCTCTGCTCGACGCGGCTATTACAGCCGCGCTGCAAGCGGGAGATTTCGGTGCGCTGCTGGATATTCCGCCCACGCTGCGCGAAAGCGGCGCGGAATGCGGGCTAAGCGCCATTTTAATGATGGCCGGGGCTCTGGACGGGCTTGCCGTACAGGCCGGTTTGCTTTCCTACGAGGGTACGTTTGGCGTAGGGTACGCGGTGGCCACCTTTTTGCCGGTGGGTGCGGATGATTCACGCCGCTTTGGGCAGATCTACGAACAACGCGCCCGAGCCGCCGTCGAAAAAAAGTGCGCCGAAGAGGACGCGTACATCCGGCTAGCCCGCTTGTCGATTGAAACATATGTCAAACAGGGCCATTCCGCACAGCTGCCTGCCGGGTTGCCGCCGGAAATGCTAGAAGGCCGCGCAGGCGTGTTTGTTTCCCTGCATAAAGAAGGGCGGCTTCGCGGCTGCATAGGCACAACATCGCCAACCACCGCAAATATAGCGGAAGAAATTCTCCAAAATGCCATTTCCGCCGCCGTTTCGGATCCCCGTTTCGCGCCGGTTGCGGCAGAGGAATTGCCGCTTCTTTCCGTAAAGGTCGATGTATTGATGCAGGCGGAGTCCATCGAAAGCATGGCCGCGCTCGACCCCGCCCGCTACGGCGTAATCGTTGCCAGCGGGCGCAAACGCGGCCTCCTTTTACCCGCGCTGGAAGGCGTGGATACCGCGGAACAGCAAGTGGATATCGCGCGGGAAAAGGCGGGAATACCGGAAAACGAGCCCGTTTCCCTACAACGCTTCGAAGTCATCCGCCATGAATAGCGAGATGCCCGCCACTCAATGTACGGTTTGCCCGCATGCCTGTAAGCTCCAGGAAGGCCAAACTGGCCTCTGCCGCGCGCGCATAGCGCAGGGCGGCAAAATCCATTCTCTGCGTATGGGCGCGTACAGCGGCCTTGCGCTCGATCCCATCGAAAAAAAGCCGCTGCGCTTGTTTTATCCGGGAAGCCATATCCTTTCTGTGGGCGGGTATGGCTGCAACATGCGCTGCCCATTTTGCCAAAATCACCAGATTGCGCAATGCTCGCCGCCGGAGAACGCGCCGGTCATTTTGCCCCGGCAACTGGTAAAAGAAGCCGTATCCTTACGCCCCGCCGGCAATATCGGCATCGCGTACACATACAACGAACCCGGCGTCGCGTATGAATGGGTAACTGAAACAGCGCGGCTGGCGCATGAAGCCGGTCTGCAAAACGTACTGGTAACAAACGGCTTCTATCAGGAAAGCGCATGGCGCGGGCTGCTTTGCCACATGGACGCGTGCAATATCGACCTGAAATGCTTTTCAGAACAAGGATATGCCTCCCTGCGCGGCGATCTCAGCACCGTTAAGCGCAACATCCTTCTTGCCGCGGAAACCGTGCATGTGGAAATAACCACCCTCATCATCCCCGGCTTATCCGACAGGGAAGCCGATGTAGATGCGCTCGCAAGCTGGCTCGCCACTCTTTCTCCCAATATCCCACTGCATATTTCCCGCTATTTTCCCCGCTTTCAGGCCACACACCCGGCAACAGAGTACGAAAAAATGTACCGCCTCGCGGATATCGCGAAGCGGCACTTGCATGATGTATTTCTGGGAAATATGTAGCGTTACCAGCCCCGGCCGGCAAGCCGTTTAGCCAAACGCGATGCAAACCGCGCTGATATACCCTTCGTAGCCATCGACGACGGCGCGATACCAGTTGCCGCTCACTTCCAGCAACGTCACTTCTGTGCCCGGGTAAAGCTCGCCGATAATCGAATACGACGAACCGGGGCCGCTCCGGAAATTCGCGATAATGCCGTCTTTGATATAGGCCTGCCCGCTGGTCGGGGGGGGCCGCGCCGCCCGGCCCCCCCCAGTATCCAAGCCGGCCGGCGG
>JAVBPK010000141.1:0-25914 GCA_031549625.1 Eubacteriales bacterium | reverse complement strand
TTCTCTCTCGTCTAGTGTAAAATGAGTGTAAGGTTGCATTTTGACCTCGTGTTGATGTTTTCTTCAAACTCATTTTAACACGTTGTCGATCTGCAATCCTTTTTTTGTTGCACTTGCTATTGTAATCTACCTACATCCCTTAGGAAGCCCATTCCCATGCCCACACGTGGGCATGATTCCTTTTAAAACCAAGCTTGTAGCGTGATAGCCGGTTATGCCTGCCGGCGCAATTGCGCGCGTTTAATTTTGCCGCTTACTGTTTTTGGAAGTTCGTCCACAAACTGAATCACGCGCGGGTATTTGTAAGGTGCGGTAATGGCTTTCACATGGTTTTGTATATCGCGCTTCAATAGTTCGGAAGCTACGATGTCCGGCTTCAACACGATGGTGGCCTTTACTAGCTGCCCCCGCAGTTCATCCGGCACACCCGTTACGGCGGCCTCCAGCACGGCGGGGTGGGAGAGAAGCGCGCTCTCCACTTCAAACGGGCCTATGCGGTAACCGGAGCTTTTGATGATATCGTCCGCACGGCCGATGTAGAAAAAATAACCATGCTCATCCATATACGCGGTATCACCAGTGTGATATAGCCCGTCATGCCAAACGGCATTTGTGAGCGCTTCGTCTCTGTAATAGCCATGAAACAGGCCCACGGGCTTTTTCGTGTAGCGGATGCAGATTTCCCCGCCGACGCCAGGCATGCAGGCGAGGCCTTTTTCATTCACGAGCACGATGGAATAGCCGGGCATGGGCCGCCCCATAGCACCGGGAATAATCCGCATACCGGGCAGGGTGCCCATCATGCAGGTTGTTTCGGATTGGCCAAAGCCTTCGCGGATGGATATGCCCGTAGCCTGCAGCCAATCGTTATACACTTCCGGCGTTAAAGGCTCACCTGCGCTGCAGCACTGCCGCAAAGCGGAAAGGTCGTAGGAGGCGATGTTTTCCTGTGTGAGCATGCGGTACATCGTGGGAGGCGCACAAAACGTAGTGATGCGGTATTGCTCAAGCTTTGCAAGTATTTCCTGCGCGTTAAAACGTTCGAAATCATATACGAACACAGCGCATTCAGACAGCCATTGCCCGTATAACTTTCCCCAGGCCGCTTTTGCCCAGCCTGTGTCCGATATGGTGAAATGCAGGCCATCCGGCGTGTTTGCGTGCCAGAAGCGGGCTGTTACGATATGGCCCAGCGGGTAATAGAAATCGTGCAGCGCCATTTTGGGATGCCCGGTGGTACCGGATGTGAAATAGATCAGCATGGGGTCTTCCGCGCGCACAGCCGCTTCGCGTACCGGGCGTTCGAATGTATCCGGCATTGCGGCGAGGCCCGCGTCAAAATTAAGCCAGCCTTCGCGTTCGCCGATGGTGGCGATGTGCTTCACGGTGGGAGAATTTGGAATCGCCGCCTCTACGGCGGACAAAAGGGCGGGCGTGTTCGCGCACACCAGCATGCGTATACCCGCGGCATTGTTGCGGTATTCGATGTCCTTTTCACAAAGCTGTGAAGTAGCGGGGATCAATATGGCGCCCAGCTTGCAAAGGCCCATGGCGGCAAACCAATACTGGTAGTTCCGTTTCAGAATCAACATAACCGCATCGCCTTTTTGGATGCCGAGGCTTTGGAAATAATTGGCCGCGCGGTTGCTGTAGCGGCTGATATCCCGGAAGGTGAACCGCCGTTCTTCGCCTGCGGGATTTGTATAAAGCAGTGCAAGCTTGTCGGGTGTTTTTGCCGCAAGCGCATCCACAACATCGAAGCCGTAATTAAAGCTGTTGTCCGCCGTTATGCGAAAGCTTTCGCAAAACCGTTCGTAGCTGCTAGTATCTGCCTGCATAAACTTTTCATACATCAACATCGTTTTTATGCTCCCTTGGTAATTTAATAAAATAAAAACACCCGTCTCAATTTCTTGAGACGGGTGTATATCCCGCGGTACCACTCAATTTGACGACAATACGCCGTCCAACTCTGTTAGGTTCAAACAAACCCTTGGCCTATAACGGGGCTCTACCGTTGGCGCCTACTTCCGTATGGTTTGAGCGCCACAACTCAGGAGTGACCGCAATAGGCTTTGACTACCGGCTTGCACCAACCGCCGACTCTCTTCGCGTACCCACCTAAAGCTATTTCCGTCATCGCATGTATATGGATGAATTTTTATTTATTCTACATACGATTTGCGTATCTGTCAACAAGTTTCTTTTTTCACAAAGCAGCGTATTTTTTGCTTACCCCTTTCGGAACGCGCCGCCGATGCATTATAATGAACATAACAAGAAGACGGAGGAAGCAGCTATGTTGACGGTGCAAAAAAGATCGGGCAAGACGGAGCCTTTTTATGCGCAAAAGGTGCGCGCTTCGCTTGAAGCTACCAGCGATGAAGCGGGCCAGCCGCTGAACGAGGGCGATATCGAAACCATACAGCGCGAGCTTTTGCATATGCTGGAAGAAAAAACAACTGTCACATCCAGGCAGATTTATATCATGATCGTGGGTATTTTATACGCGCATATGTTTGACAAAGTGGTATGCTGTTATCGCGATAGCGTGAACAACGCCTGGCGTTAAGCGTTTGTGGCACCCTCCGGCGGCTGCGCCTTCGCGCGGCAGGCAATCAATTCCGCGGCAATGCTGATGGCAATTTCTTCCGGTGTTTGTGCGCCTATCGCAAGGCCGATGGGCGTATGAACGCGGGCAAAATCCGCTTCGGAAAAACCGGCGGCCAGTATTTGCGCGCGTGTTGACGCGATTTTTTTATGGCTGCCGATCATGCCTATGTAATACGCGGGTGTTTTTAGCGCTTGTTCCAGCACCTGGAAATCCGCTTGATGCCCCCTTGTCATAATGATGAGATAATCGTTTTCCCCAAATTGCCTTTCGTGTAAATAATCATTAAAATCGCATAGGAATATCCGCTCCGCGTCAGGAAAGAGCGCGGGAGAGGCAAATACAGGCCTGTCTTCAAACACGAGCACGCGGAAACCGATATTAACTAAAACCGGCACGAGAGCGCGCGCAACATGCCCGCCGCCAAACACGCAGACGCGGCCCGCGCTTGCAAGAGGCTCGCAAAAATACAGGGGATCCCCGCTTACCAGAAGGGGCGCATGGTTCAGTTTGGGAATGATAGAGGCAAAGAGGCTGTATGTCTCGTGGGCATTGTTGCCGGCGGCCGCCAAAGGCAGCTCATATACGCAGGATTGCCATTCGTTTTGCGCGCCGATGGCTGTGAGGAACCAGGCGTCCTTTTCGGAGGAAAATGCCCGTGATATGGCTTCCATGAGCGTTTTGTTTGCTTCGGACGGGGCAAAATATTGAAAGAACACCTGCACATCGCCGCCGCATACCATGCCGAGATCCGCCGCTTCGTTGGGACGTAGGCAAAATCCTTCGGTTGTGGAGCGTTTTTCATTCAACAGGGCGCAAGCAAGCTGCTGCGCAGCGTTTTCCACGCTGCCGCCGCCGATCGTGCCGCTATGTTGTTTGTTTTGGGTTGTGAGCATTTTTGCGCCGGCGCCGCGTGGCGTTGAGCCGCTGCTCGCGATAATCGTGGATAGCACCGCCGCCTCATGGCGAAGCAAAGCGGCGTGCAGTTCGTTGTAGATGGCTTGCGGGCTGCTCATGCGAAAACCTGCTTTCCTGCGCTGAAGCGCGCGATAATGCTTTGATGGGGAGCCAGGTAGAACACGCGCTCCAGCCGCTGTGCCGGCGGCATATCGCGTTGCGGCGGCAGCGCGCTGTCGTCCAACACCAACGCATGCAGAGGTGCGCCTTTTTGAAAGCCGGCGCCCTCGCCAAAGTAAAGGGAACCGGAGGAAGTAGCAAGATAGAAAGCTTCGGCAAAAGTAAGAAACGCTTCGCGTTTGTCGCTGTGCAGCCAGCGCAGTTTGGAAACACGGATGGCGGCCGTCGCCACATCCATCATGGAAAGCAGCGCACCGCCGGCGATATCGGAGCCAAGCGCCACGGATACGCCGCTTTGCAGCATACGCCGCACAGGCGCGAGGCCGCTGGCGACGTTTAAGTTGGAATCAGGGCAATGCACGGCCCAAACGCCGTGCGCTTGCATGGCGGCAAGCTCTTGGTCGGTCATATGCACGCAGTGCGCCATGAGGGTGTCTTTTTTGAAAAGGCCCATGCAGGCGTAGCTTTCATAATAATATTTTGCGGAAGGGCAAAGAGAGGAGACCCAGTCGATTTCAGCGAGATTTTCATTTAAATGGGATTGCACGGGCAAGCCGCGGCCGAGCGCCAACTCGCCAAGCCCCCGCATGAGCTCGTCGCTGCCGGAGGGCGTGAAGCGCGGCGTGATGATGGGGCGGATTTGCGTATACCGTTCCGCGCATTCCTCGAGGAACTGCTTGGTTTCGGCCAAGGAGCCGACTGTAGTTTCGCAGTAATCTTCAGGGCTGTTGCGGTCCATGTTTACCTTGCCAACAAGGCCGGTGATGCCGTGTTTTTCAAGCTCTTCTATTAAAATATGCGTGCTTTCCCGATGTATGGAAGAAAACATACATACGCGGGTTGTTCCTACGCGGATGAGCGACGCGGCAAGCGCAGCGTATAGTTCGCGCGCGTAGCCGATGTCTTTGAAGCGGGTTTCGGTAGGAAATGTGTACGTCTTTAGCCATTCCAGCAGCTGCAAATCCATGCCCGTGCCAAGCATGGCAAATTGCGGCGCATGCAAGTGCATATCCGAAAAAGAGGGAATGATGAGCTTGCCGCTGAAATCATGGAGAGCGGCCTGCCTGTATTGAGTAGGCAAATTTTCGTAGATACCCACAATATGCTCATTTTCGCAAACCAGATAGGCGTTTTTTATGCAGACAAGCGCGCCGAATACAGGCGCGTGGATGATATCGCCCTTGAGCATGTATGTTCGCATGCGACCAACCCTTTCGTAAGACTGTTTTTATTCGCTGTAGGAAGGTCCACGCTTTATGAATTTGCCTTCATGCGGGCGGACCATTTCACAATTTTTCATCACATGCACACCGTTTATAAACACATCGCGCGCGCGTCCCCATGCATCCATATTTTCGTAGGGCGTGTTGTCGCAGTTGTGCGCCAGATTGAAATGCGTGATGGTTTCCAAGTAACTTGGTTCCCACAGTACGATATCCGCGTCGCTTCCGGGCATGATAACGCCCTTCTGCGGGTACATGCCGAAGAGCTTGGCGGCATTTGTGCTGAGCTGGGCGGCCATTTGTTCCAGTGTGATATGCCCGCGCTTTACGCCGTGCGTGAAGAACAGCGCGGCCCGCGTTTGCACGCCGGGCGCTCCGTTTGGAATTTTTGTAAAATCGTCCACGCCGAGAGCCTTCTGCGCCAGGGTAAACGAGCAATGGTCGGTGCCGATCATTTGAATCTCGTTTTTGCTCAAACCTTCCCAGAGCGCGGCGATATCGGCCTGGCTTCGCAGGGGCGGGCTCATAACGTATTTTACGCCGTCCTCTTCGTTATAACAGGTTTCATCCAGCAAAAGGTATTGCGGGCAGGTTTCCACAAATACAGTTTGGCCGCGCAGGCGGGCGGAACGTATCTCTTTCAGGCCCTCTTTTGTAGACAAATGCACGACATATACAGGCGTTTCGATTAAACTCGCAATGCGCAGGTAGCGGTTGACGGCTTCGGCTTCGTTACTGGCAGGGCGGGAAAGCGCATGCGCCATAGGGCCTGTATGGCCTAATTCCTTTTGTTCGGCGATCATGGCATTTAGCAGATCAAAATTTTCGCAATGCGCGCCAACGAGCGCACCGAGTTGTTTGGCCCGCTTTAACGCGCAGTATATTTCACCGTCGTTCATGCGGAGGGCAGGGTAGACCATGTAGAGCTTAAAAGAAGTGACGCCCTCCTGAACGATGGTTTCCATTTCTGCAGAAAGCGCGTCGTTCCATTCGGTGAGGGCCATATGAAACCCGTAATTACAATGGCTGCCGCTTGCTTTTGCCTGCCATGTTTCCAGCGCCTGCGCCATGGTTTGGCCGCGCTCCTGCGTGGCAAAATCAAGTATCGTGGTGGTACCGCCCAGCAGCGCCGCTTCCGAGCCGGTTTGGAAATTGTCGGCCGTAACGGCAAACCCGAGGTCGAGATCGAAATGCGTATGCGTGTCGATAAAGCCAGGGAATATATAGCAGCCGCTGGCGTCGGTGACCTCCGCGCCGGCGGCGGGTAAGCCCGAACCTATTTCAGCGATAATGCCGTTTTCTATCAGGATATCGGCGTGCGTAGAGCCGGTCGCGTTGATAATAACGCCGTTTTTGATGAGTTGTTTCATGTTTGTCCTCCGCGTGCGCGATAATAGCGCTATAAAAGTGTTACAGATGGCGGGATGGCCGTTGGGCGATCGCCATTTGTATGAGATAAAGGAATAATAAGCGAAAAATAAAAGGCCATCCGGTACAGCACTGTTTGCCGCGCGATTGGCCTCCCCTAAACACCGGTAAATAAGCCGAACCCGCATTACTCCCCGTGCTTACTCCGAGCGAGGCAAGCTGGTCGCCCCGCAGAGACATTTGCTCTATCCTGCAAATTTCGCTGGTATTCTTCTTTTTACTATACCATACGCGGGAGTTTGTTGCAACGCAAATGCGCTTGCCGCATGTCTATTCCGGCAGGCTCCGTTGTGATATACTGCAGAAAACGAGCCAGCGCGAGGCGGATAGCCGCTACGGGGGGAACCGCATTTGCCGGCAAAACAAGGAGGGACACATGGACGTAACAATGCGCGCCAAAGAAATACTTGCCGCAAACAATGGGCAAGCTACGCTGCTCATCAAGAATGCCCGCATCATAAATGTGTTTACCCAAGAGGTGCTTGCCGGTGATATAGCCTTATGCGGCGGCACCATACTGGGTGTTGGCGGGCAGTATCACGCTGAAAAGGAACTGGATGTCGGCGGCGCGTATGTGTGCCCGGGCTTTATCGACGCGCATGTGCATATCGAAAGCTCCATGGCCGTGCCTGCGCGTTTTGCGCAGGCCGTGGTGGCGCATGGCACGACGACCGCCATTGCCGACCCGCATGAGATCGCAAACGTGGCAGGTGCGACGGGTATCCAGCATATGCTGGATCAAGCGGAAGGCCTGCCGCTTAACCTGCGTTTTATGATGCCTTCCTGCGTGCCTTGCACGCCGTTTGAAAGCAGCGGCGCCGTGCTTGGCGCAAACGACCTTGCGCCGTTCTTGCGGCATCCGCGCGTTTTGGGCCTTGGGGAGCTTATGGATTACGTGGGCGCGACCACGGCGGACGCAAACATACTGGGAAAAGTGGCTGCTTTTTCCGGCTGCCCGATAGATGGGCATGCACCGCTTGTGAGCGGCAATCAGCTGCATGCGTACGTGCGGGCCGGCCCGAAAAGCGACCATGAATGTTCCAACTACGACGAGATGCTGGAAAAGTTACGCCAGGGCATGCATATTCAGCTGCGCGTCGGTTCCGCCGCGCATGGCATAGACGCGATATTCCGCCGCATCGCTTACGAGGGCCTGCCTACAGACCATATCGCGTTTTGCACGGATGACAAACATCTGGAGGATATCCGCAGGAACGGGCATATCAACTGCATTGTCCGGCGCGCGGTAGCGGCGGGTATCGATCCTGTGCAGGCGGTGCGCATGGGCACGTATAACGCGGCGCGCATGTACGGCCTTGACGGTGTTGGCGCCATCGCGCCGGGATATCGCGCGGATATTGTAGTGCTTTCCAACCTTGAATCCTTCGAGCCGAAGCTGGTGCTTGTGGGCGGCGTGCCCTATGAGGCGGGCGAAACGGCTTTTATGCCGCCGCCCGAGGCCGTGCTAAACAGCGTGCACCTTGCGGCGCGCCTGCCTGAACAGTTTGCTTTATCCGCTTCGGGAATGATGCCCGTTATCGAACTCATACCCGGCCAGCTCGTTACACGCCTGCGCCTGCGCGACGTGCCGAAGGAGGATGGCAAATTCGTCTGCGGGCATGGATTGTGCAAGCTGGCCGTTATCGAAAGGCATCATGCCACCGGCCGCATGGGGCTTGGTATTTTGAGCGGGCTCGGTTTGCAAGGCGGCGCTATTGCGACCACCGTAGCGCACGACAGCCATAATGTATTGGTGGCGGGGGATAATGACGCGGATATGCACGCAGCTATAGACGCGCTGGAGGCTTGCGGCGGTGGGTATGCTGTGGCA
The DNA here is from genome assembly GCA_031549625.1 of Eubacteriales bacterium. Lineage (GTDB taxonomy): Bacteria > Bacillota > Clostridia > Christensenellales > CAG-138 > JAISXK01. The sequence goes on along the minus strand of JAVBPK010000141.1, from coordinate 17,744 downwards.
AGCGGCGGCGTTGTGCGGGCTATTTTGCCGCTTCCCATTGCCGGATTGATGACGGACGCGCCGCTTTCCGACATACTCGAAAAACAGAGCGCGTTGCTTGCGGAGGCGCGAAACATCGGGGCAGATGGCGCTTCCGATCCATTCATCACGCTTTCCTTCTTGGCGCTTCCCGTTATACCTGAGGGCAGGCTGACAGATCAGGGCATGGTCCAAGTCAGTACGCAGCGCTTTATTCGGTAACAATGAATCCGTATATACGGTTGAAAAAAGTTGCACAATCGCAACTTTTTTTGCTTGCGCCGCGTAAAGATGTGCTATACTGTTTTTTAACGAAAAGCGCGGTTGTTGCGCAGGCGGAATAGGGGAGGAAAAGTATGGGATACCAAACGATGACACGGCAGGAATTGCAGGAACAATATGAAATTGTGAAACAAGCGCACGAAGCGAATAAACGCTTGCAACTAAAACTGGATATGTCGCGGGGAAAGCCGGGACGCCAGCAGCTGGATATTTTACTGCCCATGATGACAAATCTGATTTCGGCGGAAGATTTTATCGAAGACGGGGTGGATACGCGCAACTATGGCCTGTTGGATGGCATCCCCTCCTGCAAAAAACTCTTTGCTGAACTGCTGGGCGTGCGGGAGGAGCAAGTATTCGTTGGAGGAAACGCAAGCCTGCAATTGATGTATGACACGATTGCGAAGGCTTATACGCATGGTTTGCTGCACAGCGAATGCCCCTGGAGCAAGCTGGATGAAGTGAAATTCCTGTGCCCTTCGCCGGGCTATGACAGGCACTTTGGCATATCGCAGAGCTTTCAAATGACGATGATTACCATTCCTATGACGCCCGAAGGCCCCGATATGGACGCAGTGGAGCAGGCAGTGAAAGATCCGGCCGTCAAGGGCATGTGGTGCGTGCCCAAGTATAGCAATCCGGACGGCATCATCTATTCTGACGCGGTGATCAAGCGCATTGCATCGCTCCGGCCGGCAGCGCCGGACTTTTTGCTCATGTGGGACAACGCGTATTGCATGCATGAATTTGACGGGCCGTTTGTGCCTTTCTTGGATATCCTGTCGCTTTGCGAGCAAAATGGCAACGCGGATATGCCGTTTGAATTTGCTTCCACATCCAAAATTTCGTTGCCGGGGGCAGGCGTGGGCGTATTTGCGGCAAGCGAAGCGAATATAGGGTATATGCGCAAGCTAATTACCTACCAAACGATCAGCTACGATAAGGTCAACCAAATACGCCATGTGCGCTTTTTAAAGGATAAGGCGCATACGCTCGCGCTCATGCAAAAGCACGCGGCGGTATTAAAGCCGCGCTTCGATGCCGTTTTAAACACGCTGGATCAGGAAATCGCGCCGCTTGGCATTGCCAGCTGGACAAAGCCCAAGGGCGGTTATTTCGTAAGTCTCTATACGCTGCTGGGCTGCGCGAAGCGCACGCTTGCCCTGTGCAAAGAGGCGGGTGTCGTTATGACAGGCGCGGGCGCGACCTATCCGTATGGTATTGATCCGGAAGATAAAAATATCCGTATCGCGCCGTCGTTCCCGCCGGTGGAAGAGCTAAAGCAGGCCATGGCAGTGCTATGCGTCAGCTTGCGGATGGCCGCGCTCGAAAAGCTTCTGGGATAATTCAAACGCGCAAAACGCAGTAATTAAAAAGCCGTCGGTGTGAGCGGTGAACACCGGCGGCTTTTGTTGGCTGTTTGGATTTGTGGCGGAAGCTATATTATCCGCGGTGCAATACGCGCCAGTCAATTTGGCTGAGATTTGCGCAGCCGGTGAGCAACATGGCCTGCTTGAGCTGATCCGTGTAGTGCTGGATGATGAGATGAACGCCTTCAGCGCCGCCGCCGTATACGCCCCAGCAGGCAGGGCGGCCGATCAACACGCCATTCGCGCCCAAAGCAATCATTTTGAGCACATCAACGCCGGAACGCACAGCGCCGTCCGCTAATATCATCATCTCGGCGCCGATGGCGCGCTTGATGGCGGGCAACACGGCGGCAACGCCCGGCGTGCCGTCCAATACACGTCCGCCATGGTTGCTGACGACTATGCAGCTTACGCCCGCTTCCGCGCAGCGCAGCGCGTCGTCCGGGGTCATGATGCCTTTGATGATGAAAGGTTTATCCGGCATGATGGCGCGCAGCTCGCGCAGTTCGGCAATGCTTTTTGGCGCAGCCGGATAACCAAGCAATTTCATGGCGGGGATGCCCGCGCCGTCCAGGTCGAGGCCATAGGCAATAGCGCCTGCTTCTTTTGCCTGCTCGAAACGCATTTTGATTTGGGCTGAGTCCGCGTGGGGTTTGACGATGACAACACCGCGGCCGACTTTACGCATGGCTTCGCAGCCGTTTGTGAACGCGTCGGGCTTGATGGGGTCTCCGATCCAGCCGATGGAACCGGCTTTGGCAACGCCGAGCATCAGGTCTTCTTCGAATGCGGCGTCGTCGTATGGGCCGCAGTTGGTGTTGCAGCTGGCGATGGGCCCATTCATGATGGGCGTGGCGAGCTGGTGGCCAAAGAAATCGAAGCTGACGTCCTGCGTAGCGGCTTCGTGTACCAGACGCATATTGATTTGCGTTTCCGCAAGAGCTTTATAGTTTGCGGTGAAAGAGGAACCCGTAAGAGCGCCGCCCATACCAGGCACTTTGCCGGCGCAAGCTCGCCCGTCGCATGTGGCGCATAAACTGCAAAAGCCTTTCATGCGTTCCCGCGCGGTCTCCCGCAGCGTTTGCATATCCATATTTTTCTCACCTTTCGACATAAACTGTTAACAGTATAGTATATTTTGCATGTCGTAACAATGGGAAATTGTAATTTGCCACCAATTAGGAAAAGCCCCGCTAAGCAGGGCTTTGCAGGCCGTCGAAAAACCTGTTTTTCGACGGGATTACGGCATTTTACCTCTCGCCCTCCGGGCTCGCGGGCGGCAAAATGCCAAGGTGTGGGCTGCGGACGCACATGTCGTCCTTGCCCACGGATTGAAAGCTTTTTCTTGCGAACCTTTTTTGACAGACTGAAAAGCCCCGCTAAGCAGGGCTTTGGTCTACAATACATATTGTTTTGATGCGCGGCTCTCAGGCTTTGGCTATATCGCGCGCTACGACGATGCCGGTTACACTGGCTTGCATCAGCCCGCGGGTGATGCCTGCTCCGTCGCCGATGGCGTATAGGCCGGGAATGGCCGTTTGGAAACTTTCGCCGACGCTGAGCTTGCTGGAATAGAATTTAACTTCTACGCCATACAGGAGTGTGTTTTTGGAATACAGGCCCGGCGCAATTTTGTCGAACGCGCGCAAAGCTTCGATGATGCTGTACAGATGCCTGTGCGGCAGCACGAAAGAAAGATCGCCCGGCACGGCCGTGTTCAAGGTAGGGATGGTGGTGGATTTGCGCAGGCGGGACAGATCTGTGCGCCGTCCTTGCAGCAAATCGCCCAGCCGCTGCACCATGATGCCGCCGCCCGTAAGCATATTGCCGAGCTGGGCAATGTAGTTGCCGTATTTGATGGGCTGGTTAAATGGCTGCGTGAAGCGGGTGGATACCAGCAGCGCGAAGTTTGTGTTTTGGGTGCGGCGCGCTTGTTCGTGGTAGCTGTGGCCGTTTACGACAGCGATGCCGCCTTCATAGTGCTCTTCGCTTACGATGCCGCCGGGGTTCATACAAAATGTGCGTACCCGGTTTTCGAAGGTATCGGAATAATACACCAGCTTGGCTTCATACAGATGCTGCGTAAGATGATCCATGATGGAATTGGGGACTTCCACGCGTACACCGATATCTACTTCGTTGTTGCGCGTTTCGATGCCCAGACGCGAAGCCTCGCCCGCCAGCCATTCTGCGCCGCCGCGCCCGGGCGCTACCACGAGGTATGGCGTGTTAATGATTTCTTCCGAGCCGTCCCGCATTTGCAGCTTGATGCCGCAAATCTTGCCTTCATCCAGAAGAATCTCTTTTGCGACCGTACGTTCCATAAATGTGAAGCCCGGTACGTCTTTCAGGTAGTCGTACATATTTTGCAAGGTCGAGGCGGAATATTCTGTGCCCATATGGCGCACAGGACAGCGAACAAGATGGATGTTGTGGCGGCTAGCCTCGTAGTCAATTTCGCTCACTTTTGAGTCGTTGCGGCCGTGTACGGTTTCGGGCGCGCCAAAACGCGTATAGATGGTGTCGGCATAGTCGATGAGTGCCTGCGCTTCGTGTGTCGGCATATAGTCGGTGATGTTGCCGCCCACCTCGTGAGAAAGCGACAGCTTGCCGTCGGAAAAAGCGCCGGCGCCCGCCCAGCCGCTGACTATGGCGCAGGGCTGGCAATTTGTGCAATGGCCGGTCGTGCGCGCGGGGCATGTGCGTTTGCTTAGGCTGAAACCCATATCTACAAGCAAAACAGAACAGCCAGGCTTTTTTTCCGCAAGCTCCAGGGCTGTAAAGATACCGGCAGGGCCCGCTCCGACAATGACAACGTCGTACTGTTTCATGACTTTTTCCTCTCTGGTTCATGCAATCATATATAGCTTATCATACTTAGCCACGAAACAGCATACCGTATGTCATTATCATTGTCAATAGGTCTCTGCTCCCAAATAAGAATTGCTTATATGTAATTCTTATTTGATTATGTTAAAATACTAGACGTATGAAGACTGCGCAAAAATCTATTTTTCAGCTTGCCACAATATGCATATGCATATTGATTTGTGCTGCCTGCGGTTCGCCTGCCGATGTGGAAGAAGAGAAAAAGGAATATCCGGCGCTGATAGAAATAGCTACGGCGGATGAGCTGCAAGCTTTCTTTGAAGAGGGTGGAGCCGGCGCGCGGCTTATGACCGATATAGATATGAAAGACGGTATGCTGAAACTCACGAAAGAACGCGGCGCCGTGAAATTGGAAGGTGGAAACCACGCCTTGCGTGGAGTGGGCGCGTGTGTCATCCGATTGGAAGACGGCTGTTCGCTGCAGGTCAGTGACCTGCATATAGCAAGCGAGCAAATCGGCATAGGCTTTTTGGGTGATGGCACGTTATACGCAAAAGGACTTACCATCGATGCGGCGGACAACGCTATACAGGCTGCAGGCGCGCTGCTGATACAAGCGGGCAGCGAGCTACAGCTGACAGCGAAAGAGGGCTCCGGCATCGACAGCGTAGGGCTGCATCTCGAGGAAGATTGCGCGATTTCGATCACAGGGAAAGAATTTGCGGTAAATACAAAGCGAGGCGATATAATCCTCGATAAAAACGCCAAGGTTACCGGGGAAGCACACGGCGACAACACGGTCAAGACCGAGGGCATGCTCATACTGGGCGAGAACGCGCAGCTTATTGTAAAGAATTTGGGCGATCACAATGCCGCGATGGTCGGCACGCTGCAAGCGGATCCGAGCGCTACGCTGGATGCGGAGGGGGGCGCAAATGGGCTAGGCCTTTTCATTGTGGAGTTGTACCAGGATGTCACGCTGCATGGCCGCTCTACGCCGGGCGCGCGTGTTGAGGCGGGAAAAGGCACTGTTGTGTTTTCGGCGGCGGGGTGACGCACGATTGCGCGAACAAGAACAAAAAGGAGATTTTTATGAAACGAAGCGTTCGTATCCTCTGCGGGCTTATTGCAGGCGTTATGCTTCTGGGCTTAATTATCGGTGCGGTGTATTCACTGTTTGGCTGAGCCGGCGTTTTAGCCGGATAATATAAAAACAAATTTTCGCAACGGCACATCGAACGCGTATTTGCTTCATATGTTCCATTAGAAACATGTGAGGCAGGTGGCGTTTTTTTTTTTGGGGCATGCTGCGAAACAGTGCAAAAGCAGGCGTATTTTGCGCGCGGCGGGGCATGGGCTGCTGTGTGTCGCGCTGCTGCTGACTTGCGGGAACGCTGCTTCGCGGGTGGTAGAAACCGCGAAAAGCGACGCGGTGGAAGTTTCCGCGTTGGCCATGGAAGAACCGAAAGGGGATTATATTCACTGGGTGGAATTTTCTATACCACTTGAAACGATGGAGCAGGCGCTGGCGTATGATATGGAGTCCTACGGGCAGGAACCGGCGCTTAATTGGATTGATTTACTGGCGTATGCCGCCGCCAAAACGGGCGGCGTATTTAAAAGCGGGAAGCGCAGCCCGGCTATAGACGAGCTGGTGAAGCGCCTGCGCGAAGGGGAAGAATTGGACGCAATTACGGACGGCATGAAGTTTTTTCAGTACTATCAAGAGGCATACACCGCGGTGTTGGGCGCGTTTGTGGGGGAAGGATCGTACGGGGATGGTAAAACGAAAAAGCGCGGCTTGGCGGTGTATTCGCCCATCGCCCGGGGATATGGCTTTGGGCATTATGATGACTTTGGGGCGGCGCGCACGTACGGATATAAGCGCCTGCATTTAGGGAACGATCTTTGCGGTGCGATCGGCACGCCTATCATTGCCGTGGAAGGCGGCGTAGTAACGGCGCTTGGCTGGAACGAATATGGCGGCTGGCGGGTGGGTATCCGCAGCCATGACAGCTTACGCTATTATTACTACGCGCATATGCGGAAAGATCATCCCTATGTAAAAACGCTGCGCGAAGGAGATACCGTGCAGGCGGGGGATGTGATTGGCTATATGGGCATGACGGGCTATAGCCGCAAAGAAAACGTAAACAACATCAATGTGCCTCATTTGCATTTCGGGCTGCAGTTGATATTTGATGAAAGCCAGGCTGAGGGGCCAAACCAGATTTGGATCGATGTGTACGATATTGTCCGGTTACTGGAACGTAGGCGTATGCCTGTGCAAAAGTCGGAAGAAACCGGTGAATATACGCGTGCGGACGAGGGCGCGGCATGAAAACAAGCTGGCTGTTTTTGTGGAAGCGGGTGCGCGGGTGCGCGCTGGGGATCACGCTGGCGGCTGTGCTGGCGCTGATTTGGCAAGCGAAAGACGGCGCAGTAACGGCTATGGATGTGGCGGGCGAACAAACGGTATGCCTGCCTATCATTATGTATCACAGTTTGCTGAAGGATCCGCAATTGGCAGGCCCGTATGTACTTTCGCCCGCTCAGTTTGAGGATGATTTGCTCTACCTGAAACAGCACGGGTATGAAACCGTTTCGTCGGCGCAATTGATGGATTTTGTGCATGGAAGGGGCGAGCTGCCGCCCAAGCCTGTTATGATTACGTTTGATGACGGGCAGTACAACAATCTTTTGTATGGCTTGCCGCTGCTGCAAAAATACGGCATGCACGCGGTACTGTCGCCGATCGGATTTAAGGTGGATGAGTTTTCTTTGGGGGAGGACAGGAATCCGATATACGCGTATCTTTCCTGGGAAGATATCAGCGCGCTCCTCACGGACGGCACATTTGAAATAGGAAACCACACCTATTCGCTGCATTCCGCAAACAAAGGGCGATCGGGTGTTACGCGCCTGCCGGGCGAAAAGCCGGAGGCGCACAAGCAGGTGCTGACGGCGGATGTCGCCAAAATGCAGCAAGCATTGCGTGAGCACTGCGGATACGAGCCCATGGTATTTGCGTTTCCGTACGGCAAGTGGGATAAAGAAAGCCAGGACATCTTGCGGGAGATGGGTTTTTGCATATTTTTGACGTGTTATGAGCGCGTGAACACGATCACGCGTGACCCGGAATGCCTGCTGAAACTGGGACGGTATAACAGGCCCAGCGGGGTTACTACGGATGCATTCATGGAAAAGGCGCTGGGTAATGCCGCAATGAAGTAAGGCCTATTTTCGGTAGGTTACGGGCGTGTGCGGAGGTTGTTCCTGCGCCAGTTCCGTAATGCCGGATAGGATTTTGCCGGCTATGACACGCCTGTTTTCTTCCGGTGTGGCCGCGTTGTCGTATAGGATGGGAAAACCAAAGGAAAGCGTGCGCAGCGCGGGGCAGACATATACGGGAACAAATGTCGCAGGGAAGCCTGCCCGCTTTCGCAGTTTGCCGATGTCAATGAATCCGGCGTCAATGTCGTTGATATAAGAACCATGCGGACGATCGGTTTCCGGGAAAAGCACGATGTCCAGCTCTTCGTTCAGTGTTTGCATGCTTTTGCGAAATGTAGTAATGCTGCGTGAATCACGATATACGGGTATGGCCTGCATGCCGCACATGACAAAGGGGACAAGCCGGCTTAAAATATGTGCCAGCAGCCAGAACCACCAGAGAACGCGCTTTGGCTTGTTTGGCCAAAAATCCTGCATGGCATAGGAGGCAAATGTTTGAGGGAAGCACACTTGCCAGTGTACCCAGGGCCGCAGTTGACGGCTGATACGCGTACACATAGCGATTGGTCCTGCCGCAAGCGCGTGGTTGGCGACAAATATGCAGGCATAATGGGGGATGCGCTCCGCATGACGTACTTGATAATGCGGAAAGCAAAAAGAAATAGCGGCGCGGATGCAGCGGGCTATTCGATGGTAGCGCGGGGCAGCAAATTTTTCTGTCCGTGTGGAATACGTGGTGGGGATATAATTGCTCATGGCAATAGTATACTATGCGGTTTGTTTTTTTCAACGGGTTTCGCGGTTATCGGCGCGTGTTCTAACGCGCTTGCATTGTGGCGTATGGTGTTGAAAAAAGGGCCTGCAACGCTTATTATAGAAGCATGGATATTCTTTCGGTGGTGAACAAAACGGAGCTGGCCTTGCGAGGCGCCGAAATTCCAGAAAACGCAAAATTGCTCGTCGCTATTTCCGGCGGGCCTGATTCTGTGGCGCTGCTGCATATTTTGTGCGGATTCGTCGCAAAAAAGAACCTGGCTGCGGCGCATTTGCATCATGGTATACGCGGAAACGCCGCAGATTCTGACGCGGCGTTTGTGCAGGCGTTTTGCACGGAATGGGGCATACCGCTTGTACTGGAATACGCGGACGCGCCGCGTATCAGCGCCGAGCAATCGATGACATTGGAGGAAGCCGCGCGTGCCGCGCGTTACGCTTTCCTGGAGAGAGCGCGTGAAAAAACACAGGCGGCCTATATTCTTACGGCGCACCATATGGACGACCAGGCTGAAACGGTGTTGATGCATATGCTGCGAGGGAGCGGGCTGAAAGGGCTTTGCGGCATGCAAACGAGCAGCGGCCGTTTGCTGCGCCCGCTGCTCACTGTTCGCCGTGCGGAATTGATGGCCTACCTGGAAGAGCACGGCCTGGATTATTGCGTCGACGAAACAAACGCGCAGGATATCTATTTGCGCAATAGAATCCGTTTGCAGCTATTGCCCTATATGGCGACGTATAATCCCAATATTGTACAGGCGCTTTCCAATATGGCGTTGCTTTTAAGCGAGGACGAATCTTATATCTCCCTTCAGGCGCAACAAGCGCTTGCGTATGCGCGGCTTGCGCCCGGCGCGTATAGCCGTGAAAAGCTGCGCGAACTTGCGCCGCCAGTTAAAAGCCGCGCGTTGCGGCTGGCGTTTGATGAGGCCGGCGCGCTATATGATATGAGTAAAGCGCGCCTAACGCAAGCTGAAACGCTGCTGACCGCGCGCACGGGCGCCGGCTTTCTTTTGCCGCGCGGCAAGCGCGCGTGGGTCAGCTACGATACGCTGTATATCGGCGAGCAGGCGCTGGAAAGGCCGGAAGAATTCGAAACCGCGTTTATTTGGCCGGGAGAAACGCATACGCCGGATGGCGTGTTCTTGACGGAGGAATGCGGCCACCTTTCAAAGGGTGAGGGTGCGTTTGTGGCGTATATGGACGCGGACGCGCTGCCGCAGGCACTCGTGGCGCGCAGGCGTCGGCCGGGCGACCGGTTTCATCCTTTCGGCGCGCCCGGTACACGCAAATTAAAGGAATACCTCATAGATAAAAAAATACCGCGTGAATTGCGCGAGCGCCCTGTGCTGGCGGCGGGCACGGAAGTGCTGTTCTTTCCCGGCGGAAGTGTTTCGCAAAAAGCATGCGTGTGCGAAGGCACACGGCGTATCATACGCGTGGAATTTCGGCCGTACTGATGCGGGAAATGTTGCGGCAAACGGTATCGAGGCGGTAGCAAGCCGGATCGCGCCGGCGTCATATAAGCAGAGACAGATGGAGGGGCACATAAGATGATGCACGAAGACATTGCGGAGATTTTACTGGATGAGGCGGCTGTCAAGCGGCGCATTGCGGAACTGGGGGCGGAAATTTCACGGGATTATGCGGACAAAGATTTGATTATGGTTTGCATACTCAAAGGGGCCGTCGTGTTTTTTTCGGATCTCGCAAGACAGATTTCCATACCATGCACCATGGACTTCATGAGCATCAGCAGCTATGGCGGGGGCACAAAAACATCCGGTATTGTGCGGATTGCGAAGGATGTGGATATCAGCATCACGGAAAAGGATGTACTGATCGTAGAGGATATTATGGACAGTGGGCTTACGCTCAACCATTTGACTCAGCTTTTAAGCAGCCGCAACCCCAATAGCCTGCGCATCGTTTGCCTGCTTGACAAGCCTGAACGCCGCGAATGCGATATTTCACCGGATTATTGCGGATTTATCATACCAAACAAATTTGTTGTGGGGTATGGGCTGGACTACAACGAACAGTACAGGCATTTGCCGTATGTTGGCGTTTTAAAGCCATCCGTTTATTCCTCCGCCGGGGAATGAGGCAATCTTTTTCACAGCGATGCCGCAATTTCAGCCTTATATTTGCACATTCCGGCGTTGAACACAGCTAACTGATGTGGTAAACTATTTCAATGGGCATTGCTGGCATTGTCCATAAAAGTGGAAATGAGGCGCATGTAAATAGCTTGCGCGCCGGAGGATATCATACGTGAAAAGACGAATCGGAACCCCACTCATATATTTATTTATTTTGGCGGCCATCATACTCATGGTGTCCAATCTCAACCCGGCAAACGGTGCGCCGGAAGTACTGGAGTACAGTCAGTTTGTTGCGGCAGTGCGCGCGAACAAAGTGGAAGCCGTGCAGGTAACCGTGCAGGAATTGGTTGGTATTTACCGCGAGGGAGAATCCACAAAGGATCAATTGCCCAATCGGCCTGACTTTACCGTTATCGTTCCTTCCAACGAAGCGTTTATGCGGGATATGGCGATCATCACCGCCGAAATGAACCCGGCTATTTCGGCGGAAGATGTCACTTCAGCCGATTATCCGTTCGACTACAAAGAAAACTTGCCCAAAGAAGCGAGTATTTTTGTTGTCATACTGCCATACATCATCATACTGGGCGGTTTGGCGCTGTTCTATTATTTCATGATGCAGCAGCAGGGCGGCGGCACAAAAGTCATGAACTTTGGCAAGTCCCGCGCACGCATGCAGCTGGACGGCCAAACAAAAGTCACATTCGATGATGTTGCGGGCGCCGACGAAGAAAAGGCGGAACTGCAAGAAGTTGTAGAGTTCATGCGCGATCCCAAACGCTTCAATGATATCGGCGCGCGCATTCCCAAGGGCGTGTTGCTCGTGGGCCCTCCGGGCACAGGCAAAACATTGCTGGCGAAAGCCGTGGCGGGCGAGGCGAAAGTGCCTTTCTTCTCCATTTCCGGTTCCGACTTCGTTGAAATGTTCGTAGGCGTGGGCGCAAGCCGCGTGCGCGACTTGTTCAATACGGCAAAGAAGAGCACGCCCGCGGTCGTATTCATCGACGAAATCGATGCCGTCGGCCGCCAACGCGGCGCCGGCATGGGCGGCGGGCATGACGAACGTGAACAAACATTGAATCAGCTGTTGGTCGAAATGGATGGCTTTGCGCCAAATGAGGGCATCATCGTGATTGCCGCCACAAACCGGCCGGACATTCTGGATCCCGCTTTGTTGCGCCCGGGCCGCTTTGACAGGCAGATCACCGTAAATTATCCGGACGTGAAAGGGCGCGAAGCCATCCTGCATGTCCACGCAAGGAACAAACCGCTTGCGCCGGAAGTGGATCTTTCCGTGCTGGCAAAGCGTACTTCCGGCTTTACGGGCGCAGATCTTGAAAACGTATTAAACGAAGCCGCCATATTGACGGCGCGCGTACATAAAACGCTCATCACAATGGAAGAGCTTGAAGAGGCGATTACACGCGTGGTGGTGGGCCCCGAAAAGCGCAGCCGCGTGATCACAGACAAAGACAGGCGCATCACCGCGTATCATGAGGGCGGGCATGCCATTGTGGCCCTCAAATTGGAGAACTGCGACCCTGTGCATGAAGTTTCCATTATTCCGCGCGGCATGGCCGGCGGCTATACCATGACGCTGCCAAAAGAAGATATGATGCATGTCACCAAAAATAAACTGCTCGATCTGATTGCCATGCTGCTTGGCGGCCGCGTGGCGGAATCCATCCGCCTGGGCGATATCAGCACAGGCGCGTACAACGATTTACAGCGGGCAACAGATACCGCCCGCAAGATGGTAGTGGAATATGGCATGACAGACGCGATTGGCCCCGTTTTCCTTGGCGGGCAAACGGAAGTATTTATCGCCAAAGATTGGGGGCATCAGCGCAATTTCTCCGAAGAGGTCGCAAGCCGCATTGACGTGGAAATTCGCCGCATATTAGACGAGCAGTTCGAACGCGCGCGCGCTTGCATCGCGGAAGATATGGTGGCGCTTGACCGGGTGGCGGAAGCTCTCATCGAATACGAACGCGTGGATGGCGACGATTTTGCAAAAATTTATCGCGGCGAAGAAGTGAATCTCGAACCAAAGAAACAAGAGCCCGCTGAGGGCGACGAAGTTTCCGAAGTCGCGGATATATCCTCAGAAGAAACGGCCGAGGCCAAAGAGGCCGAAATAGAGGCGGCAAAATCGAACGAAGGCAGAGCAAACGACGCAAACGACGCGAACGATGAAAGCCCAAACGATAACAGCGATGCATAGGTTTGCACAGACGGATTTATAACGCACAAGGCTGCCTTTTGCGATAACAAAGGGCAGCCCTTTGTTATCGCATTGCACAAACACAAACGCAGGAGGGCACATGGAACTTTTAGGCCGGCAGGGAAGATTGGAGATTATGGTGGAGAATAAGCATACGGCGGCGGCCATGGGCAGCGGGTTGGCGCCCGTATTTGCAACGCCGTGCTTGGTTGCGCTCATGGAAGGCGCGGCCTGCAAAGCGCTGAACGGCGCGTTAAATGAAGGCTACTCCAGCGTGGGCTCGCGCATAGATGTACGGCATACCGCGGCTACGCCGGTGGGCATGCGCGTTTGGGCGGAAGCAAAGCTTGTGGCGGAAGAGGGCCGCATGCTCACATTTGAAATAGAAGCGTTTGATGAAGCGGGCAGAATCGGCCAATCTTTTCATGAACGCGTTATCGTCGATGAGGCGCGCTTTATGGCAAAAGTGAACGCGAAAAGGCTATGAATCGCTTTGATTTGCACACGCATAGCGACCAGTCCGACGGCACCTGCAGCCCAAGTGAGCTCGTGCGCATGGCACAAAAGGCCGAAATAGAACTGTTTGCTGTGGCCGATCATGACACGACGGCGGGGGTAGAGGAAGCGGTGCGGGCGGGCAGGCAGTATGGCGTGCGCGTTTTACCGGCTGTGGAGCTCGACACAGACAGCCCGTTTGAATTGCATATACTCGGGCTTGGCATCGACATACAGGAACCGATGTTTGTGTCGGCTATCGAGCGCGTGCGCGAAAACCGCGCGCGCCGAAACGAGATCATAATCGAGAAGCTAAAGGCGGCAGGCATGGATGTCCGCACGTTTGTGGAATATTCTCGCGGCACGACGACGCGCCTGCATATCGCGAAGGCTATATATGACGCGGGATACGCTCAAACGCAGATGGATGCGTTTCGCAGCTTTTTGAATCCTGGATGTATCGGGTATCACGCGGAACAACGCATGCGCCCCGAAGAAGCGATTGCGGCTATCCATGGCGCAGGCGGGCTGGCGGTGGTGGCGCATCCTTGTTTGCTCAAAGCAAACCCGCATAAAGTGGTAAACGACCTCCATAAAGCAGGCATCGATGGGCTGGAGGCATATTATTCCAATTCCGGCGTGGAGCAGACGGAAAGTTTCGTCAGCCTTGCGCGGCAGTTGGGTCTGTTTGTTACCGCGGGCAGCGATTTTCATGGCGAAAATCGCCCCGGTGTGCGAATAGGCATGTCGTGGCAAGCATGCGCCATGTTGCAAAGCACAGCTGATATGCTCGAAGAGAAATATTTTAGTGAGGGCGGTTATTAAGCCAAACCAGCCTTTAAGAAAAGCAGAATGCCGGTTGCCGCAACGGTAGAAGCCTGTTATAATACTGTAGGTAGCCGATATATTCCGCAAGGATATAAGGGCGGCAAGTAATGATATCTCAAAAATCGGCTTTTGCGCTGGAAACTCATGGCCGGTGCATTCTATCACAGGAAGGGAGTCGCATCTTATGCATTCGGGTGGGGGGACTATCAAAATATTTGCCGGAAGGACAGGCTATCCATTTGCCAAGCGCATGTGCGCCTATTTGGACACACAGCTGGGCGATGCTGAAACCATTATGTTTTCCGAAGGTAATATTTTTGTAAGGGTAAACGAATCTATTCGCGATAAAGACGTATACATTGTGCAGCCGATCGGCCGTCAGCCAAATGACGAACTGGTTGAGCTGCTTTTTTGGATAGACGCATTCAAGCGGGCAAGCGCTGATTCCGTTACTGCCATTATTCCTTATTTCAGCTATGCCAAAGGCGATAAAAAAGACGAACCACGTGTGTCCATTCGCGCGCGTGTTTGTGCGGAATGCATCGAGCTTGCCGGGGCCGACCGTGTGATTACCATGGACTTGCACAGCCCGCAAGTGCAGGGATTTTTCAAAAAACCGGTCGATCACCTTTACGCGCAATCCTTGCTGTGCGAATACGTAAGGCGGGCTGGCCTGGTAGATGATGACTTGGTGGTGGTTTCTCCCGACGCTGGCTTCGCGAAGCGCGCGCGCCAGTTTGCCAGCGAGCTTGGCCGCCCCGTCGCTATTGGAGATAAAATGCGTGCCGGCCACGATGAAAACGCAAAAATATTGGAAATTATCGGCGACGTAAAGGGCAAGAATTGCCTCATCGTAGACGATTTTACCATATCGGGCGGCACACTCATCGATGTGGCGCATGGCCTGCGAGACAAAGGCGCAAAGCGTTTGTTTGCGGCATTGTCCCACAACATACTCGATGCCAAGGGCATCAAACGCATCGAGGAAAGCCCGATCGAAATGCTTGTGTCAACGGATACGGTGGAATGCCCGGAAGCGAAGGGCAGCAAAAAGATTAAAATCATTTCCGCGGCGCCCATGTTTGCGCAGTCCGTAAAGATCATACACGACAGGACGCCCATGAGCTTGCTCTTTGAACGCGAATTTACCCAGCGGATGCTGGATATGAGTTTTGAGGAACAGACATCCTTGTTGTAAGGCGTAAGTAAATATTAAAAGCTGCCGTGAACGCGTTCGCAGGCAGCTTTTTTGATGGCGCAGCGCCAGTCTACCAAAAAAGGAATTTAATTTGCAAAAAAATTATTGATACCATCGTGAAAAAAGGAGACGCGGCTAGTAGTTGCGCGGCTACTTTAAACTGAGTATGATATTTATATGCATTTATATGGAACAGGGAGGGGCGCGTATGTATTGTTCGAATTGCGGGGCATTTGTGCCTGAGCAAGCAAAGTTTTGTCCGGAATGCGGGGGAGGCGTACAGCAATTGCCGCAAAATGCAGACTCTGGCGCCACAGAAGCGGCCGATACGCAGCAGGCGGCGCAGGCCGGTGGTTATGGGGCACCTCAGCAGCCGTCGGGCTATGGCGCGCCCGCGGCAAACGCACAGCCGGCTGTGCCGGCGAGCGGGTATGGCGCATCCACATATGGCGGTGCGCAGCCTGCGCCCAAAAGCAGCTATAACGCTGCTTCGGCATATGGCGCAGCCGTAGCCGGAGGCAACAAGGAGCAACCCAAAGAGGGAAAAGGCAAGAAAAAGCCGATCGGCCTGATCGTGGCTGCGGCTGCGGTATTGCTGGCTGCCGCTGTGCTTATCCCTGTGTTTATGCGTGCTTCAAAAAACAAAAAAATGGAAGAGGCCGCGTTCTTATATGAAGCGGGGGATTATGCTGCCGCGCAGGAAAAATATTTGGAATTAGGAACATTTGAGAATGCCGGCGAGCAAGCCGAAGCATGCCAGCTGGCAATGGATTATGAAGCGGCTGTCGCGATTATGGATAGCGGCGATCACGCGGCCGCCATAGGGGCGTTTAATGCCCTGGGCAGCTATGAAGACTCCATGGAGCTGAAAACGGAATGTCAGAACCAGCTGGACTATGCGGCGGCTATTGCGGCATTTGAGGCAAAAGATTACGGAACGGCATTGCCGGCCTTCAAGCTGTTGGGCACGTACCAGGATGCGCAAGAACATGTCAAAGAGTGTGAAAACGCCATTGCCTATGAAGAAGCGGCGGCATTAAAACAGGCGGGAGATTATACGCAGGCCGCGGCGCAATTTCTTGCTTTGGCCGACGCAAGCTATCTCGATTCGTTAGAGATGGGTAAAGAATGCTTGTACAAGGACGCGGAGGCAGCATATGAGCAGGGCGCGTTTTATCAGGCATATAAGAAGTTTTCCGACAGCGAGCTCGCAGAGTACAGCGATTCGGCCGCGCGCGCCGCGGCCTGCGTGCAGGAACATCCTAAAACAGGCATACTCTTCCAGCATGAGGACTATAAAAAATCGCAATGCACCATTAAATTCGAGCCGTCCAAAGACGGAAACGTCACATTGATAAAGATATATACACCGGAAAACCTGCTGATCGGCGTGTTGTTTATTCGCGAGGGAGCAACGGCGCAGATCAAAGTGCCGGCGGGCAAATATATCGTAAAGACCGCGTATGGCAAGCAGTGGTTTGGCGAAGAGGATATGTTTGGGGACGATGGCACATACCGCACATTGCTCGAATATGGTGAGGCGGTGCAACAATTTGACAAGAATTTTATCTATACATTTACGCTGAGAACGACCGGCGGCAATCTTGGCGGCCAGAGCGAAAACCCGAATTCCTTCTAGGCAACCGCTGATGAATGCAGGCATAAAGTTCTTAAAAAAAGTGGAAGCCGCCGGTTCAACCAGCGGCTTCCGCTTTTGCCATGTTTCATACGACCGATGGCCCGCAATCAGCCGGCGGCGTGCGGTTTATTGGCCTTGCCGCTGATATGGTCGACGGGTATTTTGATGATGGCCGTGTGCGCAGCCGAGTGCGAAATGCTCTGCTCTGCTTTGTCCATATGCTGGGGCAGGTATTTTTCGCAAAGCAGCAGCAGCGCCTGCCGCCTTTCTTCTTCGTCCAATACATACACCGCGTTGCCAAACAGCATAACGCTTTCGAAGTATGTGGTAAAATCGCTGGTGTATACGGCTTGCGCGTCTCCGACCACTGTAAAGCAAACGGCGGGATTGGCCTTGATGTTGTCCAGCTTGCGCCCTACTTGCGCGCAATGAAAGTAAATGGCGCCATTGTGGTAGATGAAGGAAACCGGCGGGGCATAGGGGAGGTCTTCATTTGAAGTGGCTAAGATACCGTAAGCGGCTTTTTGTACAAGCTCCAGGGATTCTTCTTCGCTGATGGCGCGGTCTTTACGGCGCATTGATGGATGCATAAATGACTCCCTTTCTTTGTTTTCTTGCCAACAGTATACCATTTTTCGCATAAATAACCTATAGATGGAGTACCTGCTTTGATATATTTTGAAATGAGCCGGGGAACGATGGGGCGCTGGGCCCCATACCCCGCCCAAGGGATACATCCCTTGGGAAT
>JAVBPK010000002.1:0-5641 GCA_031549625.1 Eubacteriales bacterium | reverse complement strand
TCTCTGTAAAATGGATTCTTCTTTGTAGCTGCCATCAGGCGCAGTCATGCCGTCGCAATACGTACAGACGAATTTTCCGCCTTTTATGACGGCATCGGGCAGAACGTTGCTCTCGTCATCCAGAAAGATAAACGCATCGCTAAATTGTATGTTTCGTTTGAGCAAATTTTCTTTTGTAATCATGCAGCCAACATTGCGAAACAACGAGAGCGGCAAACCACGTGACAGGAATTGATCTTTCACATTGCGCAAACCGCGTTCCCACGCATCCAGCGCGCTTGAAGCGCAATCGGGCTCGCTTGTTACGCAATAGGTGGGGATGCGAAAATTTAATATTTTTCGGTCGGGGAATTCTTCAATTGTGATTTTTTTAGAATCCGGCTTATTGGTGCACAAGTGGCACTGGTCGACTATTTTTAAAGCTATGGTTTTGGCCTGGGCCAAAACGTTTATCTTTTGATCGATCAATTGGATATGCTCTTCCATGGTCTGCCGCAAAACCCGCATATCCTTCTGATAGATGATTTCTTTGATGGCGTTTAAGGATAACCCCAGTTCTTTCATTTGCAGAATCATATCGAGCGTGGCCGATTGCTGGAGTGTATAATATCTGTATCCGGTGCGCTCATCCACGTACTGGGGGATCAGCAAACCCTCCCTGTGGTAAATGCGCAGAGCTTTTTCGCTTACGGAATTCAACTTTGCCATTTGGCCGATACTAAAAATATTCATGCCAATACCTATCGTTTGCTGGAGTGATTTTGAGAGGGCTTTGTATATTCTATCAGGCCGTTAAATTCTCGTCAATAAGCATTGACTCTGTCCCTAGGGCAGAGTGTATACTTCACTTACTTACAGCAGATTTTTACGTTATTTGTATGTATATGTATGAGAAAAGGTATTTTTTTCTTGTTAAGGAATGAGGAGGCAGCGATATTTATGAAACATTTTAAGCTAGTGCTTTCCTTGCTATTGGTGTGCGCCTTGCTTTGCGCCTGCACGAATGCGCCCGCGGCACCATCGCAAAGCCCGGAGCAGAGTGCGCCCGCGGCCAGCCCGCAGGCAACGCCGAACGCCGCTCCGGCCGCAAGCCCTGCACAAGCCACGAGCGATCCCGCGCCCGTCGGGGAGCCGGAAGAATACCCAGGCCAGAATGTTATTCGGGGTATGTATGGCGACATGGATGAACGTGCGCAGGAAAACGCGCCTAAAATTACGACACTGGCAAACGGCGTGCAGGTACAGCGCACGCCCGACGAGCAATATGCCGGCGTATACCATAATCCGGGTTCGCAGATTTCCTACAATACGTTCTACCTCGATGCGGACAATCGCGGTTGCGCCGCCTGCCATACAGATATGAATGCGCTGCTCAACAACATGACATACCTGCATGTGGATCTTTCCAACAGCTTCGGCATACAGACAACGGTGCAGCAATGCCTCGACTGCCATAGCTATTCTCCGGGTTATGTGACGGAAGCATATGGCTTTGGTACGCTTATACATGGTTTGCACGATAAACGAAACGAAGCATTTCAGTCCATGAGCGGGAATTGCTGGAGCTGCCATAACGCAACCGGCGATGGGGAAGACATGGAATTGTGGGATGTTGTTAAACATGACGTGCTGCGTGGCATCGTAGATATCGCGGACGTGAGCGGCGAGTTTAAAGTGGATCAGGCAAAGACGACAAAAGCGGATGATTTGTTCTTCTTTAATTGGATGTACTACGACAACGATTATCCCCGTTATGCGGCGGAATACGCGGATGTTCCCCTTGACCCGACTATTTTTGACGCATGGGAACTAACCGTAAAAGGCCATGTGAACAATCCGTTCACAGCAAAGCTGACGGACTTGATTGCGGAAGGCCTTTCCGTTACCACGACGATGACCATGCATTGCACGATCAATCCTTCGGGCGGTCCCTTGATCGGCAACTGCGAAATTACAGGCATTCCCTTAAAAACGTTGCTGGAACGAGCGGGTGTGAAGCCGGGCGCGACTGTTCTGCTGCCTATCGCGACGGATGGCTTCTACATCCCCATCATGATGGATCATTTGGATCAAAATGAAGCATATGTCGTATATGAAATTGACGGAAAAAGACTTTCTTACGCGCATGGCTATCCGGCGCAGCTCTGGCTGGGAAGCGGCAGCGCGGCGGAATATGTCAAGCAGATTTCCACATTTGAAGTGGTAAATGACGCTAAAGAAAATTATTATATGTACCTCGGCTGGGAGCTGGAAGACGGCGCAGGCTACACAAACAAACCCAACGTCGGTATATTTGACGTGCAGGAAGGCCAGATTGTGCCCCTTGGCAAGCCTTTTACATTCTCCGGCTACGCGGATGCGTTTGACCAAAAAGTAGAACGCCTTGAGATTTCTATGGATCGTGGCCAAACATGGACGCCGTTTGAAATGGGGGCCGATCTAAACGACGATATTTGGATCAACTGGCATTACACCTTTACGCCGGAAGAGCCGGGCGCGTATGTGTTCAAGATCCGCGCTGTGACGGACAAGGGCCTTATCAGCAATACGGCAGCAGAAGTGATGATAAACGCAAAGTAAAAGGTTGTATACATGAAAAAGGTTTTCCGCTTTTTGAAATCAATGAAATTCGGTATGCTGCTTCTCACATTGATTATCGTATTTTCATTGGCCGGCTCGTTAATCATTCAAGGCAACGACGCATCCTACTACGAGCAAACATACCCCAGCGTGAGTTCGATCATTCTCACGCTGGGGTTTGATCGCGTATTCTCCACATGGTACTATGTTGCGCTTATGGCGCTGTTGTGCGTAAACCTTGTATTGTGCTCGGTTATCCGGCTAAACAACGTCATCAAGCAGTCAAGAGGCGCACTGGTAAGCGCGCAAAAGGCACCCCTTGTCCGCGTGAGCAAAAAGGAACAGGAACGCATCCACGCTGCCCTGCAAGCGCGGCATTTGAAGCGGATGCCCGTAGAGGGAGGCGTTGTATATCATAGGAATTATCCGTTTGGATATTATGGCTCCTTCCTTACGCATTTCGGCTTGCTGCTAACTTTGGTATTTGCCGGTTGCGCCATGTGGCTTGCTTCCACAGAAGATCATTCCCTCGCCATTGGACAGACGGTTAATTTGTACGATGGCGTATCCATTACACTCGATCAGTTTCGTCTGAAAGATGAAGAAGGGCATATAGACTATGTAAGCAATATTCACGTTACGGACGCAAACGGAAACGATAGCGGCCCACAGGAAGTCAGCGTAAATTATCCGCATAGTTTCGGCGGGCCTAAGTATTTCCAGCAGGGCTATGGCGCACTAGGTTCTATGACGATTACAAACGATGGAAAATCGGATACGATCTTGCTGGACGGGCCTATGTTTCTGTCGCTGGACGGCGTAAACGGCGTTGCTTTCCATACGCTTTATCCAGACCACGCTGTGGATGAAAATGGGCACGTGACGCCGCTTCAGAGCGCGGATTATAAATTTCCTGTGTATCTCGTAGCTGTAACCAGCGATAAATAGACCACAATTGGCTTCGATATGCCGGGGGTTACATTAGAGGTAAATGGCGTATATTACCAAATGGATGATCCGGTGTACACCTCCACCATTCGTGTAAAAACATTGCCGCCTGCAGTTCTGGGCATTCTATATGTTTCTTTTGCCGTTTTAACGTTTGGTTTGTATATATGCTTTTTTATGGTGCCGGTATTCGTCTGCGTGAAAGGCGATGGATATAGCATTACAAGCCCCAAGCAGACAAACGACATCATATATGGCCTGGGCATCAGCCCGGAACAGCAACCTGCAAAAGGAGAACAATTATGATTCTATTTATGGATATCCTGTTTTTTTCTTCAATCGTATTTTATTTTCTTGCTACGGTATGCCAATTCATGAGCTCCGTTTTCAAAAAGAACAAAATGGGAAAGATAGCCTGGTTTATCAGCATAGCAGGGTTTGTGCTGTTGAGCGCGTACATTCTGTTGCGCGGCATTGAGGCAGGGCACCTGCCGCTGAGCAATCAATTTGAATTTGCGACGGCATTTGGTTGGGGTGTCGGCCTGTTCTACATCATCATCAAACTCAAGATGAAGCAGGACTGGGTGGCTACAATCGCTTTGCCCGCTGTTTTTCTGGCGCTTTCGTATGCCGCTATTCTTCCGCGCGATATTCGTGAGCTGATGCCCGCCCTTAAAAGCGCATGGTTTGGCTTGCATATCGGTTCGGCGGTATTTTCGTATGCCAGCTTCGCTATTGCGGGCGGCATGGGCGTTAAATACCTGTTTACCGCAAAGAAAAACCCCGATGATCCGCATCTGGGTCAATTGGATTATTTCTCCTACCGTTTGATCGCATTTGGTTTTTTGATGCTTACAATCGTCATTCTTTCCGGCTGCATTTGGGCGGAACTGGCTTGGTCCGCGTTCTGGACATGGGATCCGAAAGAGACATGGGCGCTGATTACCTGGATTATATACGCGATTTACCTGCATCAGCGGTTGCGCAAAAAATGGCAGGGAAAACGCATGGCCTATTTTACGATTATTGCGCTCATATGTGTACTGTTTACGTTTATCGGAGTGAACCAGCTCTTGCCGGGCCTGCATAGCTATGCATGAGCAAACGGCATATATCAGCCGTTTATCCGAAGAACTGGGCCTTGTGAATGTTCGTGATGTGGCGGACGCGCATGCATCTTTACGCGCAGGCGTATTATATCGCGGCTGCTGCCCCAAACTCACACCGCAGGGCGCAGAACGGTTTCAGCAAGCGTTGGGCTGCCAAACCGTAATCGATTTGCGCACGCAAGGAGAAATAACATACGAACCCTGCGCAGAGCTGCCGGGCGCTTCTCAGCATAACATCCCTATCGTATATGGCCTCAAGAGGCAGGGCGTAGGACTGTATCAGCAAATCCTTAACCACATGCTGGATGACGCTTGCGCGGAGGATATCGTTACGCAGGCGTTTGTCAGTATCGTATCGGAGCAATGGGATGCGGTGTTGCAGGTGCTTGCTTTGATCGCCAGCAGCAATGAAAGCATCTATATCCACTGCCGTCATGGCAGGGACAGGACGGGAATAATAGAGGCAATCCTGTTAAGGGCGTGCAATGTCCCATACGCGGATATTCTGCATAGTTTTTTGTTATCCAATATATATATGAAAGAAAAAAATTTATGCGATTTTGCCCGCATGAGCGAGGGAATGGACGAGAAGCAGAAAAAACAATTGTGGGTTATATTTGAAACGCGAGAACAGTTTTTACAATGCGCGCTGGATGCGGCCGTTAAGCCCCTTGATTCAGCGTTACTGCAAAATCTGCAAATGAAGCTGATTAGATAATGACTGAACAGCCGGACCCTTGCAAGCTGGGGTATGGGGCAGCGCCCCATCGTTCCCCGGTCTCAACAGATAGTCCAAGCCAGGTTTTATGGAGGCGCTGCCTCCAAACCACCGCCAAAGGGACTAGTCCCTTTGGAAACCCATGGCCGGAATGCCAAGGCATTTCGCAAGGGGGAATGACGGAAGCAAAACCTGTTGTAATTTCTACGCCGTTAGTGTATACTTTTCGTATGCATTTTCCGATTGTATACAATTCAACACGTATACCGGTATAACCATTTTCCTT
>JAVBPK010000050.1:0-33075 GCA_031549625.1 Eubacteriales bacterium | reverse complement strand
GGGAGTTAAGGCATTAATAGAGGCGTTGTGAGGGGAACGTCCTTTTTTCTTTCGGAAAGCATGAAATGTTGTCCAAAAATTCACCCCTTCAACGCCGAAAAGTCCCTAAAATAGGGACTTTTCAGACAAATTGTGGTGGAGCATAGGGGAGTCGAACCCCTGACCTTTTGAATGCCATTCAAACGCGCTACCAACTGCGCTAATGCCCCATTTTTTACGCTGCGACAGATTACAACTTAAATCTTGCCGCGATGATTATTATAACGTAAGCGGCATGTATTGTAAAGGCAAAAATTCGACAGATTGCTTTGAATCGCGCCGTGCGGTTTTTGCAGGCATGCTCAGCGGTTCGCAAAAACAAAGAACAGCCGAATGACTGCTCTTCGTATGTTATGCTGTGCTATGCTATGCTATGGTCAGGCGTTCTGCTGGTAGGTGGAGAGGAATTGTTCCAGTTTGCCCATGGCGGTTTGCAAATCGGTTAGCTTGGGCAGGAATACAATCCTAAAATGGTCGGGCGCAATCCAGTTGAAGCCGGTGCCTTGTACAATCAACACCTTTTGCTGGTGTAAGAAGTCTAGCGCAAACTGCTGGTCGTTGGTTATGTGAAATATATTGTTATCCAGCTTGGGGAAGAGATACAAGGCAGCCTTTGGCCGGGTGGCGCTTACTCCGGGGATACTGTTTAATGCTTCATACACATAACGGCTTTGCTCATAGAGGCGGCCACCCGGCTTATAATGCGGGTTTTGCATTTCGTCCTGCAAAGCGGTGGGTATCACGTATTGTGCAAGCACATTGGAACATAGGCGCATGGAGGACAACGTGGTGATGCCGTCGATATAATCCTGCACATATTTTTTTTCGCCGCTCAAGCACATCCAGCCGCAGCGGAATCCGCATATGATATGCGATTTGGAAAGCCCGTTGAATGTGACGCAAAACAGGTCTGGCGCCAAAGAGGCAATGGAGGTATGCTGGTATCCTTCCATCACAACGCGGTCGTAGATTTCGTCCGCAAATATAATCAAGCCGTTTTGCCGCGCGACCTCCGCTATGTCTTTTAGAATTGCCTCGCTGTATAGCGCACCGGTCGGGTTGTTTGGATTGATGATGACGATACCCTTTGTGCGGGGCGTTACTTTCTTTTTGATATCCGCGATATCTGGCTGCCATTCGGCCTGTTCATCACAATAATAATGGATGACCTTGCCGCCTGCCATCGTGGCTGCAGCAGTCCAAAGCGGATAGTCCGGCATGGGAATGAGTATTTCATCGCCATTGTTTAAAAGCGCCTGCATGGCGAGGGTAATCATTTCGCTTGCTCCATTGCCTGTGAATATATCCTCTGCGGTGACGCCAGAGATGTTCTTGTTCTGGCTATGATAGGCGGCAATGGCTTGGCGCGCGGGCATTACGCCCTTGGAGTCGGAATATGCCTGCGAAGAGCGGATATTTCTTTCCAATGCGTCAAAAAGCGAGTCGGGCGCGTTAAAGCCAAATACGGCGGGATTGCCGATGTTGAGCTTGAGTACTTGCTCGCCACGCGCGATCATGGCCTCCGCTTCCTGCAGCACGGGGCCGCGCACTTCATAACGAACTCCTTCGAGTCTGGATGATTTCTTGATCGTTTTCATGCTTCCTCCCGATAAATGAATGATTAATATAGTATTGCCGAAACGGGCGGCTTCGGCATGGGGAAGTTTCACTTAAGGCGTTGCCGCTGGCTTATGTGTTGAATTTTTGCATGTATGCGCCGACGCTTGAGCCATAAGCGACGGTGTGGCCGCAGCGGTTCAGCGCGCGTTCTATGGCGGTGAGCAGGCGTATCATGTCGTTCATGGTTATGTTGCCCATATGGCCGACACGAAATGCCCTACTTGCATACGCGGCCAGCGCGCCGGCCACCACCACCCCTTCCTCGAGCATGGCAGCGCGAAACGCCGCGTCGTTTATGCAATTGGGATAGAGCAAGTTGCTTAATGTTACAGAGCGGCATTCCGGCTTTGCAAGTATTTGGAAGCCAAGCACTTCAAAGGCGGTTTGCAGTGCGCGCGCGTTTTTTTCATGGCGTTGGTAGCGGGCGAGCAAGCCCTCCTGCTGTATGAGCTCCGTGCTTTTTTTCAGCGCCCAAACCAAGTTGATGGCGGGCGTGGCAAAATACTTGGCAGGGTCGTCCATAACGGGCAGCCATTTTTCAAAATCGATATAATATTCAGGGATGACGCCGAGGCTCTTTCGACGCGCAAGCGCTTTTTCGGATGCCCAAACGATAAACATGCCCGGGCATACGCCAAAAGCCTTTTGTGAACCGGTGAAAAGCAGATCGATGTGCATGCCGTCCACATCCGTGTATTCGCCGCCCGTAGCCGCCACGCCATCCACGATGTATATCGAATTGGGATAGTTGCGCATGATTTCGCCGATTTCCTGGATGGGCGCGCGTACGCCGGTGGACGTATCCACATGAGTGACTGTAACGGCCGCGTATTGTTTGGTTTGCAGCTTGGCAGCTATTTCGGCGGCAGGCACGCAATCGCCCCATTCAGCCTTTATGGTATCTACCTCCAGGCCCTTGCGTTCACAGATGTCGATGAAGCGGTCTCCAAAGAACCCGTTGCTGATGATGAGAACAGCATCGCCTCGGCGAGTGCTGTTTGCGATGGCCATTTCCATGGCAAGCGTGCCGGTGCCCGCCAGCGCGAATGTTTTTCCGGTGCAGTTGAATACCTGTCCAAGGGTTTCGATCAGCGCTCTGTAGTCGGCGATGAAGCGCGGATCGCCAAAGGCCTGTATTTCGCGGCTCATTTCTTGCTGAATGGGCCGGATGACCGGTGTGGGGCCGGGAATCATGACCAAAACATCGTTTTGCATACGAGAACCTCCCAGATCAATGTGTGCCGGATGTGCTGCACTTCCTCCCTAAGGGCAAAGCGCAAATACGAAGATTGATTTCTGACAGCAGTGTAAATAAAACTGTGTACTTAATGATACAATACCAGCTTCCCTTTTATTTGTATATAATCCGGCTGTGATTTTGAAAAAATTTTATGGTCTGGGTAAACGCTGATTAATGCAGGCGGAGACGTCTTTGCGGTTCTTTACCCCTCCGGCAGTGTCATCGGAACTGGAAATAGCGCCGCTATTCCTGCGCTCCTCTTCCTTGCCGGAGAAATAAATTCCTCGCAAATCCGCCACCTTCATATAATCATCGATTACCTGGGTAAACGCTGATTAATGCAGGCGGAGACGTCTTTGCGGTTCTTTACCCCTCCGGCAGTGTCATCGGAACTGGAAATAGCGCCGCTATTCCTGCGTTCCGCTTCCTTGCCGGAGAAATAAACTCCTTTTAAATCCGCCACCTTCATATAATCATCGATTACCTAGAAGAACGAACGGTATATTTGGGTTGATTTATAGTTGCAAAATGGATACTATTGCAAAAGGGCACGGCTTTACAAAGGCGCTTACTCGCGCAGGCCGCGCTGTTAAACGGCGGGGGAGAAACGGTATGAAAAATGCAAAAGGTAAAGATATTGTAAGCGGCATAAAGGATGTAACGCCCGTATGCATTGGCGTCATACCTGTGGCGATGTCGTTTGCCTTGCTAGCCATGCAAAACGGTATGACGGCGTTTGAGGTTATGCTGATGTCCACCATTGTGTTTGCGGGCGCGTCGCAGCTTATGGCCGTGGGCATGCTGGGAGCGGGCGCCTCGGCCGTGGCTATTTTGCTTTCCACGTTTCTTGTTAATTTGCGTCATATCGTTATGAGTACGCATGCTATGAATAAATTGCAGGATGTCAAGCTGCCGGCCCGCCTTGGAATGGCCTTTATGTTATGCGATGAGGGCTTTGCCCTGTTTGCCATGGCCCCTCAGGAAAAGCAGACGCCTTGGTATTATTTGGGATTGGGCGGGTCCATCTATGTGGTGTGGGTTCTGGCAACGCTGATGGGCGTGCTGTTTTCCAATTTTTTGCCGGAAATCGTTTCAAAAAGCATGGGCATCGCATTTTACGCTACGTTTATTGCGGTTTTGCTGCCGGGTTTGCGGAAAAACTGGCGGCTGGTACTTATCGCCCTGCTCACGGTTGGGCTGAACGCGCTGTTTCGTTTGTTCATGCCGGTTGGCCTGCCGGTGGTGTGCGCCGTGTTGGTTGGCTCGGCAATAGGCACGCTGATTTATAAAGAGGACGAAGAACAGGCGGAGGGAAAAAACACATGAATATGATATGGTTGATATTGGGTATGGCTGTTGTGACCTATATTTCCCGCGGCTTACCGGCGATGCTCCGCTTGCGCTTCGGCAAAAAGTTTGAAAAATTTCTAAATCTCATTCCTTATACGGCTATGGCCGCACTCATATTCCCGGGCGTATTGTATGTGGACGAAAGTGCCATGGCAGTGGGGGCGGTCGGCGGACTTACAGCGCTGCTGCTGGCGTGGTTAAAATGTCCGCTGCTGCTGGTTGTGGTGGGCGCGATATTGGCGGATGTGCTGCTGTATGCTTTTGTGCTGCGGTAGCCATGTTTTTGGGGCACATCAGAAAGCGGGCTGTAGATGTTGGCTTGGTCCGCTTTTTTCATAACAAAACATATAAAATTATCACCGCGCAAATGTGTGCACGGTGGGGCCCTTTGGCATATGATGTAATAGGGAACCAATGATTCCCATGTAAGCATGAGACGGGTTCTATCCCTGTTTACTTTTCCCGGTTTTGCCTGTAGAACAGCTGCCATGCGCGTTGTGGCAGTCCATGCTTGAAAGGAGCTTTGCTGTGAACAATTGTTGCAATCGGAGCAACTGCCTGGCGCATATTTCCGGCGTCGTTATCGGCGTTGGAGGCGTGGTGGCGGGATTGCCGATCGAATATATCATCAATGGAGAACGCTTTACCACGCTCACAGACGCAATCGGCTGCTATTCCTTTGATGCGCCAATTGGTTCCGTGGTGCGGATTATTCCTCAAATTGGGCTTGGCGTACATGTCACGCCCTCAGAACATTATTTGTGCCGCGTGTGCGAAAGTCAATGCGACCTGAACTTCGTACTAACGCCGGTTACCTTGCAATGATGTAGAAAGAGCGCTCACTCTGCCTGCGTGAAATCATGGCCGTGACAGAGACGCATATTTTGCGCTCCCAACAAGGCCATAGGTGGGCACCCTCGAACATTGGTCATCTATAAAACATAGGCAGCAACGCCCTGTTCCTTGCGTGAAAGCGAAGCTTCGCTTATACTGGGAAGGGGCGTTGCGTGTTTTTTATGCGGTGGCGCGCATGTGCCGCTTTACCGTTAATAGGGCGATGGGTGTTGTACAAGTTATGGGAGTGCGCGTTTTTGTTGCGATTGTTCTCGTTTGGAATTGTTTCGTATGTATTCTTTATGGCGTAGATAAACATAGGGCGCGCAAACAAGCTTGGCGCGTTTCGGAACGCACATTGTTGCTGTGCGCCTTTTTAGGCGGAGGCATTGGTGCTTTGCTTGGCATGCTGGTGTTCCGGCATAAAACGCGGCATGCGAAATTTGCTTTGCTGGTGCCGCTGGCCTGTGCGCTCACGATTGCGGCTACCTACGCGTTGTTACGCTGATATTTATATGAAAAATTGATTGATAGAAGGTGATGTACATGCGTGCGGCAAGAATAGGCGTTTGTATGGCCGTTTTGTTGCTGCTGGTGGGTGGGTGTAAGGCCAAAATCCCTGCCACGACGGCAACTACGCCCCTTCCCGTGGTCGCCGGTTCCTATATGGCGACACTTGTGCAATTGGCAAACGAAAATGGTATAGCTCTTTCGAGTGAAGAGAGCGCGGCAATCGCTGCGGACGCCGCGGCTGACGCGGTTCTATTAATTGCGGCGGGAGAGCCGGAACAGGGGCTGGTAGAGGAGCTGAGCGAAGAGTATACGCGGGATTTGCTTGAAAAGAAAGTATGCGATAAGCTTTTTCAAGATATCACGGCGACGGAAAAAGAGGCGCAGGCCTGGTATGACACGCGCATTGCGGCTATGCGGGACGCGTTTGCGAAAGACCCTGGGGTGTTTAAAAGCCAGCAGGAGGCCTATGAAGCGTATGGTGGCGTAAGGCCTCTGGTTGTACCGGAGGGATACATTCGCGTGCGGCATATTCTGGTGGCGGACGTGGGTACGGCGGAAGCCGTTTTGATACGCCTGAAAAAGGGCGAAGATTTTTTTGCCGTGGCTGAAGAGCTGAGCAGCGACGCCGCGGCTCTGCAGGAACCATACCGCACGCATGGGTATCTTATCAGCCCGTATGAGTCTACGCGGGATTATGTACAGGCAATCAAAACGGCCGCGCTTGCACTCCACGAAGTCGGCGCTTATAGCGAAGCGGTGCCTTCCCAACAGGGGTATCATATCGTTCAGCTTATCGAAAAAATGCAAGCGGGGGAATTGCCTTTTGAAGAAGTGAGAGCGGAGATTTTCGCCTTATTAACCGCCGCAAGGCAGCAAGAGGCGCTGAGGGCGCTCGTACAAGAGCGTATGGGCGCGTAAAGGCGGTCAGGCGCGTCCCCAATAGAATAACCGGTAAGCAATCCACGCGAGCAAGTTGCCAATGATAACGGGCGGCAGCATATATAAACGCAGCACTTGTAACAGGGTTGGCAGCGTGTCATCATGCAACAGGATGCGCAGCAAAACGTTTCCCAGCACATAATAAAGAGCCAGCAGCGTGAACGCGACAGGCACCATGCGCTTGGTTTTTATCACAAACATAATGCCTGTGCATACCAAGGAAGCTGCCAAGCCGACCAGTATGGGCGGCAGCCATACTTCAAAGAAATTGCCTGTGTCGCGCGCGGAAGCGGAAGCCACGATATCCGCGGAGAGAATGTACGCGAGCGCGAACAGCACGATAAACAACAGGCTGAGCGAGAAAGCCATCAATAAAACGGGACTTTTCTTTTGCGATGTCTGCATATTTTGTTTCCTGTGAAAGACGAAAAAGATTTTGCAGTCCGGGGGCCGATGGTTTCATCGGCCCCCATGCTAATATGTAACTATTTTTGGATGGAAATCCAGAAGTCCGTGAAGTCCGGCGTGCTTTCGTAGATATACTGGGGATCAAACGGCGCGACCAGCAGTTCTTTCAGCGGCGTGCTGCCGGCAGCCAGTTCGACGTTGTTGCGCACCGGCCAGCCGCCCAATGTATTGAAGGGCGTAAAGCCTTCGCCTTTGCCGTCGGCTTCGCCTGCCATCCAACGGACGAGCAGTTTCGCAGCGTTTGGATGCGGGCATTCGTTTACGATGTACAGGTTGTTCTGTGCGGGGATGCCAGTGTTGGGAAGGATATTGATGGGTGCCAACACCCAGCCATCGGATTCGTTTTTGCGCAGCTTGGAAGAAGCTGCATAGCCAATCGGCGGATTTTTTTGCCCGGGCTTGCCAACAGCTTCACAGACCTCATCAGAAGAGCTGGTGAATATGATGTCGTTGTCGACCAAGCGCTTGAAAAGCTCATGCACGGCGGTCGGGCAGTTTGGTGAAAGGGTGATTTTTTCGCCGAATTCGCGCTCATATTCAGCTTCGAACAGTTCCGGATGCTGTGTAAACGCACAGAACATGGCGATATAATTCGCGTTGTCCATGGGGTTGTACATCATCATCTTTCCCTTCCATTCCGGCTTTGTCAGGTCCCACCAGCTATCGATCGGAGGGCCGTCCGGATAGGCTTCGGCATTGTAGAACCATTGATCCAGTTCGATATACAGAGGCATTGCGTACTTGGTATATTCGGGGTCGATGGAAGCTACGATATCGGCGGGGAGGTAGTTATGGAAGATGCCTGCCAAAACTTTCTCATTATACAATGCGCCATCCTGGTCTTTTACATGCAGAACGTCCGCATTGCGGATGCCGGATTCGTATTCGCGCGTTACTTTTTCGAGCAGGTCATTGGAACGCAAGTCGTACGCGTCGCAGATAACGCCAGGATACTGCGCCTCAAAGCTTTCCTTTACCTTTACGCAGCGGCTGGAAATGGAATACAGCACAACGGTGCCTTCCTGCTTCGCCAGCTCGTACAGTTCTTCGGCGGTTTCGGTGCCGTCGTTGATGCGGTTTTCGGTTGCCCAATCTGTCACGACCGGGTCAGGTGCGGCCGAGGGTGCGGCGGGCGCGGCCGGTGCAGCGGGGGCGGCAGGGGCGGCAGGTGGCTGTGTTGCTGCCGGCGCTGGGGCAGCATTGCATGCTGCCATGCTCAATACCAGGCAAACAGCCATGATTAGCGCGAGAATGTGAGTTTTTTTCATGATGATCCTCCTTATTTGGATGGTTATTCTACGGCAGGCCGTAAAAGGATATCGATGTCATTCCACTGCGTATTTGAGCAGCTTGCCGGTTTCCTTGCTGTAAACGGTTATTTTGTTTGCAAGTATATTGGCGTAGATACGTTGGTCCGGCATATAATTGCGTACACCCACTTCTTTTACCAGAAGCGTTTCGCCGCCGATTTTGATTTGCACCAATGTTTCTGAGCCCGCCGGCTGGCTGGCATATACGGCTGCCTCGCGCGAGGCGTCGCCGGGCGTATCGCTCAGGTAGATTTGTTCTGGCCGTACACCCAATACGCAATCGAATTCGCCGTTTTCGGGGAACTCGTTGCCCGTGAAATCGGCTTTGCTAAATGCATATGTCCCAATTTCGGATATGACTTTTAAACTGCCGCTCACGTGCTGCGCTTTTGCCTGCGCAAAGTTTATCCTTGGATTGCCGATAAAGTCCGCCACGCGTAAATCGGCCGGGTTTTGGTATACGTTGAGCGGCGTGTCCACTTGCGAAAGCCGTCCATCGAAGAATATGGCGACGCGCGTGCTCATGGTCAACGCTTCAATTTGGTCATGTGTAACGTATATAACCGTGGTGCCCAGCTCCTGGTGCAGGCGTTTTAATTCGGAACGCATATCGATGCGCAGTTTTGCGTCCAAATTGGAAAGCGGTTCGTCCAGCAGCAGTACTTTTGGTTCGCTGACTATGGCGCGGGCGATCGCTACGCGCTGTTGCTGCCCGCCAGAAAGTTCGGAAGGGTACCGGTCTTTGAACTCGAGGATTTGCATGCGTTCCAGCGCGTTTGTGACGCGCTTGTTGATTTCATCTTTGTGCAGCTTTTTGATAGTGAGGCCAAATGATACGTTTTTAAACACGGTCATATGCGGCCACAAAGCATAGGACTGGAAAACCAGATTGAGTCCGCGTTTGGAAGGCGCTGTAAAAAATGCTTCCTTCGCGTCTACCATTAGTTGGTCGTCCATGTATAAGAAGCCGGCTTGTGGGCGTTCCAGGCCTGAGACCACGCGCAATGTCGTTGTCTTGCCGCAGCCGGAAGGTCCTAGCAGCGTCATAAACTCGCCGTCCTCGATAGTGAGATCCAGATTTTTCAGCACATGGTTGCTGCCGTAGAATTTGTCTATACCTTTTAATACGATCTTACTCATCTATTAGCCCCCCAAGCTTGTAGAAATATCAGCTTTTGTGATTTTACCGGTCAGCCAGTAAACGAACAGCACAATGATGAACATAATAACGGCCACAACGTTGGAATAGGGCGGCATATTGCTGTTCGAGTATGAGAATGCCATGTATGGCAGCGTTGTCATGGTGGGTGTGGCGATCAGTATGATTAAGTCCAGCTCTTTCATGATGCTGATAAATATGAGCATAAAGCCGCTCAGGAAGCCTGCTTTTGAAAGCGGCAGCACGATGCGCGCAAAACGTTTGAAGAAGGAGGCGCCCTCTATAGAGCCCGCCTCTTCGAGCTCCATGCTGATCTGCATCATGTTCGCTGTGCCAGCGCGTGAAGAGAACGGCAAATGCTTCACGACACTGACGAGTACCATGAGCGCGAATGTTCCATACAACGAGGGCAGGAACAACTGTGGCTTTGAAAACATGGACAGGTAAATAGCGCCAAAAGCGATGGAGGGGATAAGGTAGGGCACAAATACCAGCTGCTCCACCAATCTGCCTGTGAATTTGCCGCGGCCGCGCGATGTGATGTAACCAACCATCTGGCCGCACAGCGTAGCCAGTACAGAGGTGATAAATACGAGTTTCAATGTGTTCCATGTGTTTGTCCAGAAACGCGCATTCGCGAATACGCCCGGTTCGCCCTCGAATACGCTTGGGTTGCCGCTGCCAAACCAGTAGTACAACGAGAAATTATCGAGGGAGTATACACCCGGTTTCAGCATGAATGTATCAAGCGTCAGTATGAGGATCGGGCCAATAACGGCGATGAAAATAAATACGCTGAGCAAAATTACGATGGGCGTTTTCCATTTGCCCAAGCCAATCAGCGTGGATCGCCCGCCTTTGCCGCCGATGGTGGCATAGCTGCGCCTTGCGCCGATGGCGCGTTGGTTGATATACACGTTCAAGGAAGAAATCGCAATGAGTATGAGCGCGATCGCGTATCCCGTGGTGGATTGTTGCTGGCGGATGGTGGAATACATGGTTGTGGAGATCGTGAAGAAATTGGCTTTCATGCCCAGAAAAGCAGGTACGCCAAATGTGCCTATGGATTTGGAGAACGTGAGGATAAATGCTGATAACAAAGCGGGAAGTATCAGCGGGAACGTAATGCGGCGCAGGATTTGCAGCTTGTTTGCGCCCGCGATTTCGCCCATCTCTTCAAGTTCGCTGTTTATGGAATTCAGCGAAGCGGAAACAAGCAGGTATGCGTAGGCGTAGTAGTGCAATGTCAGCACCAGTACGATGGGAATGGGGCCATAGGCCAGCCAATCCGGCGTATTTATGCCCAAAGCGGAAAGAAAGCCCGGAGAACCGCCGATGCGCGCGTTTTTAAACACGGTGATCCATGCCATGGATTTGCACCAGGATGGCAACATATAAGGGATGATGATGGCGAGGGAGAAAAATTTCTTGCCGGGGATATCCGAACGTACCATTAGCCAGGCGGAGGTGGCGCCTAAAGTGATGCTGAGCGCCGAAACGCATATGGCGATGACCAGCGAGTTTACAAGAGGCCGATACAGCAAAGATTTGCTGATATCGGAAAAAAGCAAACGGTTCCAGTAAAAGAGCGTGAAGTCTCCGGCCTGCGCGCCGGGTATGCGCCGCAGGTCGCGCATTTCGGCCCGAAAGGTAGTGGCTATCATTTCGATCATGGGCACGACGATGAGATACGCCAGCACAATGATCGTGACGATTACGATGATGTTATACGGGTTTGTAAACGCATTCCGTAATACGTTTTTAAAGCGCCTTGCTTTTGAAAAATTGCGCTCCGCGTGCTCATGCAGCGCATGGCCTTCCGTCATATGATCCCTTCTTTCCGTCCATCAAGATATGCGGCTTGTATTTCATCTATAGAATGGCGTATGGATAACGCTTTGCCGTTTACAGCGTGGTTGTGATTGTGACGGCGTCGTGATCCGTCATTTCTAACCCTTCCAGGGAGGATAACTCTTCTTTGGCGTTGGGCAAGCTGGCCATATGGAATATGGTTTCCACGCGGGCCGGATCGGTGCAGGTGAGACCTTTTTGGAAAAACCAGTCCAGATTGAGCAAAATGCTATGGCCACCAGGCATGGGTTTACGGCGCGTGGATTTGCGCAGCAGATTGCAGTCCGCGTAGCTGTAGCCGCGAGAGGCAGCAAACTCCATGAGCGGCTCAAAGGATGGAATATCTTCCATGCGGCGCCATTGCTCGGCTTCGTTTTGCACGAAAAAATCCATGCCGCCGCTTGCGTTGCCGTCAACCGTGTTCGTGTTCATATCGCCGCCAATCAGAACAGGAATGCCTTTAAAATGCGCTTCGACTTCGTTAAGCAGATATTCCATTTGCAACAGCCTGCCCGCGGGGGCAGCGCGGTTTTCGAGATGCACGCACACGAGCCCAACGCGCTTGCCGGGGACGGGTTCTATTTCGGCGAATATGGCGATACGCGTGCCCAGGCGCGAATCGTTTAGCATGTCAAACCATTCGTGCTGGATTGGCAAGTGGATGATCCTGGCGTTCAGGAGCTTATATTTGGAGAATATGGCATTGCCGTGCAAGCCATAGGTATTGCCGTTTTTGTAGGCGTTTGTGGTGATGAATTCTACGCCAAACGCATAATTCATTTGCAGCGCTTCGGCCAAAAGTTGCGGTGTATCGGCGTTTTGTGAGCGAGCCATGCCCTGATCCAATTCGTTTGCAAGCAGGATATCCACGTTGTTTAGCTCCGGGTGGTTTTGGAAAAAGGGAATGAGCGCGTGTAAGCGGGTGCCCTGTTCGATGTTGCACACGGCGGTTTTAAATGGCAGGCCTGTTTTGTCGGAAAAATCATTGCATACTTGGGGGGAGAAGTATGCGGGAATGCAGGAAAGCGCGTCCAAATGCGCGTATTTCCCCATGCGCTGGATGGCCTCAGCAATTTGTTCCTGTGGAAACATTGTCATGATTGTACCTCGGTATGTTAACATTGATTTCATTACGCGCTTGAGAGCCGGATGGTATATGGAGCAGTCCGATGGAATGAACCGTTTGCGCGAAGCGGGAAGAACGAGTTGCTAGATGCAGTACATACAAGAGAAAATAATTCTAAAACGTTTTCGAAAATAGTTTCATGCCCTTATAGCATAATAATCCGCGTGGAGTTTGTCAATGGGATAAGCGCGAATTTTGGAAAAATATAATATTTAGGGCGAGGGGAATGTCCTGGTTTGCGCGATAGGATATTGACAGGAAGCGAAAAAGGTTTTATGATACAAAAGACGAAAACTTTTCGTAAAATGTTCGAAAGCCATACGATTGAGCGGGCAAAACGCCTAACGAGGTGCATAATGAAACGCGTTACAATCAAAGATGTTGCGAAAGTGGCGGGCGTATCTTACACGACGGTTTCCCGCGCGCTGGCGGGCAGCCCAGATATCGGTGAATCCACTAGGGCGCGTATTGCCCGTATAGCGGGTGAAATGGGGTATTCCGCAAACGTGATCGCCCGTTCGCTCGTGGCAAAAGAAACGAAAACGATTGGCCTAATCGTCAGCAATATCCGTAGCGCGTTTACTTCTGAAATCGCTTACTATATCGAAGAAATGGCATGGTCGCACGGGTATACGACCATGCTTTGCAATTCCGGAGCCATACCGGAAAAAGAAGAAGAAATATACAAGCTTTTGGTGGCAAAGCAGCTGGATGGGATCATCATGATGCCATCCCACGCGTATGTGTACGACCGGATATTGCCTTATATGAATGTGGCGCCGACGGTATTTATCAATGAAAACCTGCAAGATAAATCTGAAGATTATGTGACTGTAGACGACTACAAAGGCGCTTTTATGGGGACGGAATACCTTTATTCTATCGGGCACCGCAAAATCGTTTATTTGGGTCGCCGTTCCACCAAAGTGTCACGCCAGCTGCGCATGCAAGGGTATATCGACGCATGCGAAACATATGGGCTTGCGCCCCGCTATATCGATTACCGCGTGATGGAAAGCTCCGCGCAAAACGGATACATATTGGCCAAGGAGCTTTTTGCGCAGGATCGGGATTATACGGCTGTATTCGCCTGCACAGATTCGCTGGCTATGGGCGTTATTCAGGCGGCGGATGAGCTAAATATATCGATACCGGAAGAGCTTTCGTTGCTGGGTTTTGATAATATCGCGTTTTCAAATCTGCCAAAGATCAAACTCACCACTATTGAACAACCGAAGCAGGCGATGGCGGCGGAAGCTGTTACCATGTTGATGGAGAAGATACAGTATCCGGCCATGACGCATATGCACAAAAGCATAGCGCCCTCGTTGATTATCCGCGAGTCATGCAGGCATATTTAAAGCCGCGCATAAAAGAACGCCGCGCTTTTATGAAGGCACGGCGTTTTTGTTTCAGCATGGTTTATGATTGGGTGGCTTTTTGGGTTAAAACCCGATTGAGAAATTCACGCGTGCGCTCATGGCTGGGGTGGTTGAATATGACTTCAGGAGTATCTTCTTCGACGATTACGCCGTCGTCCATAAACACCACGCGGTGCGCGACATCCTGCGCAAAGCCCATTTCGTGCGTCACCACAAGCATGGTTAATCCTGACTGCGCCAAATCGCGCATGACCTTTAACACTTCGCCGACCAGTTCCGGATCGAGAGCGCTGGTGGGTTCGTCAAATAGAAGCACTTCCGGTTCCATGGAAAGCGCGCGCGCGATGGCGACACGCTGCTTCTGGCCGCCCGAAATTTGACGAGGGCGGGCGTTTATGTATTCGTCCATGCCGACTTTGCGCAAAAAATCCAGCGCGATGCTTTGCGCTTGTTCGCGGCTGCGGTGCAGCACGGTCATCTGGCCAACAACGCAGTTTTCCAATACCGTCATGTTGTTGAATAGGTTGAATTGCTGGAATACCATGCCGATTTTTGTGCGCAATTCGGCTAACGGAGTGGCGCCGTGCTGCATGGTGCTGACGCCTTTAAAGAGTATTTCACCGGATGTAGGGGTTTCCAGAAGATTGATGCAGCGCAGCAGCGTGGATTTGCCGGAGCCGCTCGCGCCGATGATACAGACGACTTCGCCTGCGGACACCGAAAAGTCGATGTCCTTGAGTACGGTATGCTTGCCAAAATCCTTGCGCAGGTGGCTGATTTGAATGAGGGGCTGCTGCATGGCACTTCTCCTATAGTTTGCGTTGGCGGTTTAGCGACACGATTTGGTGCGTGCTCATGTTTTGTGAGCCGTGGATCGTGAATGTATCCGGTCCGTCCATCTTTTTTTCCACCCAGCGCAAAATACGCGTTACGCTGAATGTCATGACAAAATAAATGGCGCAGGCAATTACCATGGCTTCGAATATGCGAAAATATGTGCCGGAGGCGGATTTGGCCTGAAAAAACAATTCGGTGACAGATATGACGTTTAATACGGACGAGTCTTTGATGTTTATCACAAACTCATTGCCGATGGACGGCATAATGTTGCGTACCGCCTGAGGCAGAACAACATGCGTCATGGTTTGCCAATGCGTCATGCCGATGGACTGCGAACCTTCGTATTGCCCTTTATCCACGGAAATGATGCCGCCGCGTATGATTTCGGCCATGTATGCGCCGGTATTGATGGATATGATAAATATGCCAGCGGGGATGGGGGACATGTCCCAGCCAAAGTATTGCAGGCAACCATAGTAGATGAGCACGGCCTGCGCGATCATGGGCGTACCACGGAATACTTCGATATATGCCACCAGTATGCCTCGAAGGGTGTTATAGGCGACCTTTGTGAAGCCGCGCATGCGGTCGGTGGGAATGGTACGATAGCAGGCAACGAGCAGGCCGATGGCAAAGCCAATGATTGTGCCGGTTATGGCGACAAGCAGGGTCACGCCACAGCCTTTTATAAATAAGTTGCCGTATTTTTGAAGCAAAAGGACAATCCAACCGAAAAAATCGTTATATGCCGGCATGCCGCGGCTCCTCCATGGCGTTATTTGTTATTCTTCAACGACGGGCTGGTTTTTCACAGCGGTTTCCATCAGCGTGGCGCGCTCGGCGGCGGAAATAGCAGCAATGAGTTCATTGATTTTTGCGAGATCCGCGTTGCCTTTTTTGACGGCTACAGCAATGGCCGTGTCCTCTTCAGAAGTGGCAAAGCCTTTGCCTTCGGGAAAATCAGTGAAAGCGAGCTCGGGATTGGAAGCGACGGCGGAAATCGCGCCGGGGCGTTCGGAAACATAGCCGTCTATCTTACCGGAAGTGAGCGCGACAGTCATCACGGGGAATGTATCCATAGCAGGCTGCTTGCTGACGCCTGCTATTTGATCGATGACGGTGTAGTGAAATGTGTTGAGCTGGCCGGTGATTTTAGCGCCGCTCAGTTCTTCCAGGCTGGTTGCGGAAGCATAGGGGCTGTCTTTGCGAACTACAACGACAAGATCGCTGTGGTAGTATGGATCGGAAAAATCAACGCTTGCTTTGCGCTCCGCAGTGGGGGACATGCCGGCGATAACGGCGTCCGCTTTGCCGGAATTGATGGCGGGGATCAGGCCGTCCCATTCTGTTTTAACTATGACAAGCTTTTTGCCAAGGCCTTCAGCAAGCTTTTTCGCTATTTCCACGTCATATCCGCCGGCATAACCGCCGCCGGGAATTTCTACCGTGCCTTCACCGGGTTCGGTTTGCGTCCAGTTGAAAGGCGGATAGTTGCATTCGAGAGCGACTTTGAATTCTTCTGTGGCTTCGCCGGATTTCGCAGGAGCGGCGGGAGCGCCGCAAGCAGCGAATGTAGCAAACAGAAGCAGGGCAACCAGCATAAAAGCTGTAAACTTCATTTTGAACATAACAATGTTCCTCCTAAAATAAATAGTCCGTAAAATGGGCACTCTGATTAGTATCTTCATTATTATACAATATTTATGCGGCTTGTCACTCAAAATTTATTATAATAGGGGAAAGAATGGGGAAACGGTGTTGCCTGTTACCTTTTATTCGTTGCCGGTGTAAAAGCAAGTTGCAAATTCATAAAGTGCGTTTATTATATTGTTATACCTTACAAAATTACAAATATTTGGTTATATATATGAAAAAAGTGTCGATTATACAGTATAATGGATGTGGCATATATTGACACGCCGCCCCCTGTGTAACAGACCAGCGGAGATGCTCCAGCGTTTTATTTCGTTTGGGATTGACGCGATATAGAAGCAGAGATGCGTTATTTGGCGAAACGGCAGTGCCGCTGACAATATAAGCGGAAAGGGTTTCGTTTTTCAGTTGCGATATGGAGGAACGGGCCATCAATAATAAGCTAGCTCATGAACCGCGCACATATACGCTCAACACCATGCGCAAGCGAAGGTGTTGGCTTTTTGTTGTAATGTCGTTTATCCTTTGCGCGAGCCAGTTTTTTACCGCGGCTCCGGCGCTGGCAAAAGACGATGTGCAACTCTTGAGCATTTCAATCAATACAGACGAACCGTCTACCATAGACCGTTTATATTATCATATTTTCAAAGAGCTGGGTTATGAGGTCACCACGGAAGCCTCCGGCATGGCTTCGGCT
This sequence comes from Eubacteriales bacterium, assembly GCA_031549625.1. Taxonomy (GTDB): domain Bacteria; phylum Bacillota; class Clostridia; order Christensenellales; family CAG-138; genus JAISXK01. The sequence continues at coordinate 16,054 of JAVBPK010000050.1, read as the reverse complement.
ATCATGAAGGCGAACAGTGGCGAGATGGCCGGGCTTGCAACCCAGACGGCTGGTATTGAAAAAGATTATCCAAATCTTATTATGGTACCAGAACCGATTGCTAGCGTCAGCTTTTGCTGCTATGCATTGACAGGGAAAAACTATCATCTGGATTCGTGGGATGATTTTAACGGCCTGCGCGTAGGATATTTGTTCCAGAAGGTATATATTGATGCGCACCTGCCGGAAGGCGTTGCCCAGCGAATCAACAAAGCAAGCCTGGATGAACTTTACACAGCGCTGGAAACGGGTGAGTGTGATGTTGTTGTGGTATCTTCTTCTTCCCGCCAAAGAACCATACTGAGAGAAAATCTCAGTGAGGTAGGGGAAGTAGATTCCCTCCTCTCTTACGCCTATTTGAATAAAAAATACGCGGCTCTTGTTGAACCGATGGCGCAAGTATTGCGCAATATGAAAGAGAATGGCACGTATGAGAAGATCCTCAATCAGCAAAAACTATCAGAAGATCAAAAAACAGTATTGCATATTTCTTCCTATTACCCGGATATGGATTGGGATAGCCGGCTGACGGAGGGCCTACAGTCCACTTTGCAGGCTAACGGCGAGGAAATCGTTATCTATAGCGCGTATCTGAACTCTAACCGCTTATTAAATGATAGAAGCCGCTCAAACTCTATCACAAACTTGATTAGAACCAGCTTTATGCATGACCGGCCGGATGTTGTTATTGCGTCCGATGATAACGCACTGGATTTTGTGTTGGACAATTACAGCATACTCTTTCAAAGATTGCCTGTTGTTTTTTGCGGCATCAATGGCTATAGCGAGAAAGATATACGCAGATTGAGCGAATACGCCACGGGCACGCTGGAGACTTTGCCGGTCAAGGATCTCATAGAGGCTATGCTGAAACTTTATCCGCAGACAAAGAATGTATACGTCATCAACGACCATTATGAATCCGGTCGGGCATGGCAGCGCCAAATGGCATGGTCGCTTCGGCCATATGAATCAAGGCTAAACGTTTCCTACAATGACGATTTACCGCTCAACGAACTGTATGATGCTATCCGGGCGCTGCCGCCCGACACGCTGATATTGACGGGCATGTATTGTGTGGATAAAAACGGCGCTTACTATCCCGTCGCGGAAGTGCAAGCGGGCATCGCCCAAAATGCGAACGCACCCGTATTTGGCATGATGGATACTACGATCGGCTACGGGCAGGTTGGCGGTAAGTATGTCGATGCGTTCAGGCAGGGCGCGTTGGCGGCACAAATGGCACTGAACATTATGGACGGGGCTGAGGTTCAGGATATTCCCGCGTTGACGGATACATCCGCCAGCACGTACTGGGCGTTTGACAACAATGTCATTAAAGAAAACCACATAGCAATATCCACGCTGCCGAAGGAAGCCACGATCATCAACCGCCCGCTAACGATGAAGGAGACCAACCCGACAGAATTTGCGCTGATAATGACCATACTTGCGATTGTCATTCTGGGATTGATTGCATTGGTGGTATTTAGCGGTGCGCTGCGCAAAAAAAACCGCACGTTAATCGAAACGCAAAAGAGCTTGCATACCGCGGAAGAGCTTCTAGTAAAGGAAGAAGAAGTGAAAGCGGTTAAAGAGCGCCTGGAAAGAACATTAGAAGGCGCCCCGCTCTTATACCTGCTCTCCGTGCAAAACAAAGTGGTGGAAACAAACGCGTATTCGCGCGATCAGTTGCATGCCGCTGTTGGGGATGAAACGGGGCGCTTTTTTGCCGATCAAAATGAGCACGACCGCTTATATGCCAGCATGGAGAACGAGAGCATGGTGTTTGGTCAGGTGACGGAATTGCGTATGGGTGGCGGGGAAGTGCATCGTTTCCAATTGAACCTGATAACGGTGGATTTTGAAAATCAACGGGCTATTCTGTTATTGGGTGCCGATGTGGAAGAATTGCAAATGCAAAGGGATCGCCTCGCAAGGGCGGAACAGGATCTTAGGCGCGCTGTGGAAGCGCTGCCCACGCCCATGCAGGTGTATGACCCGGTGGCGGATAAGGTGCTGTTTGCGAGCTTGGAATTTTGCAAACTTTTCGAGATTGCCTCCTTCGATGAAATGGAAAATACCCGCGTATATGACTTTTTGCAGGGAGAACAATCGGATGGCCGGCCAGAGGACGCCATAGTGGAGTTCCTGCAAAACGCGCGGCTTTCCCCAAAAGCAACTTCCATTGAGTGGGAGTTTGTAGTCAACGGGCGGCGTATCTATACGATTGTTACAGCTTCGGGTATCGTGTTTAGCCAGAAGGACTGCCTCGTCCTCCATATTAAAGATATTACGGCGGAACGCGAGAAAGAAGACGCTTTGATGCGCGCGGCCGCCAGGGAAAAAGAGGCCAACCAACTCAAGAGCCGGTTTCTTGTCAATATGAGTCATGAGATTCGCACACCAATGAACGCGATTATCGGCTTCTCGCAGCTGGCCCTCAACAACAAAGACCAGCTGCCGGAACCTCTGGAAGTGTTCCGCAAGATTCACCTTTCGGCACAAAATCTTTTGTCCATCATCAACGATATACTAGACTTTTCCAAGATTGAAGCGCAAAAGCTTGATTTGATCGAGGCGGAATTTAACCTGGAAGAAGTGATCGCCAACGCAATAATGGTGGCTTCACAGCATATTGACAATAAGCAAATCGAAATGCTCTTGGATTTGCGCGCAGATGTGCCGTACTATCTGATCGGCGATAAAACCCGCGTTTGGCAGATATTGAAAAACACATTGGACAACGCGGTGAAATATACGGAAGCTGGCCGGGTGCTCGTGCGCGTAGAATTGCTGGAAGACGAAAGCAACGACGAAACAGTTATGATTTGTTTCACCATACAGGATACCGGCATGGGCATGAGCGATGACCAGCTCTCGCGATTGTTTGTGCCTTTCGAGCAGTTCCACAATGGCGTACGCAACAATGTTTCGGGAACCGGGCTGGGAATGTCTATCATTCATCAGTTGCTGGAGCTGATGGGTGGCAGCATCGAAGTGAGCAGCAAAGAACGCGTTGGCACTACAGAAAGGATTTGCATCCCCTTCAAACGCTCGGAAAAGGACGATACATTACGCTCCAGCACGCGTACGACCGATATGGGCAATACGAGCGTATTGATTGCAGATGACGACGAATGCGCCTGCCAGATCATGCAAAACCTGGTTAGGATGCTTTCACTGGAGCCCGTGACGGTGCATAGCGGCGCGGACGCAGTGCAGCTGGCTACTGAACGTACCAGAAAAGGCGTTCCTTTCAAACTTATCATATTGGACTATATGTTGGGTGAAGAAAACGGCATAGAGGTTGCGCGCGAAATGAGAGCCGCCGGTGTGGCGCCATCCCGTTTCTTGATGGTTTCCGCTTACGCACGGCAGTTGATAGCGACTGAAGTGGAAAGCGTGGGCATCAACGCGGTCATCGAAAAACCGTTTATGCCTTCCACATTTCTGAATACGGTTTCCAGCTGTATGGATATCCCGGTATCGACATTAGTGGAGCCGGAATATGGCACTTTTCCGGATGCGCGCGTATTGTTGGTAGAAGATAACCTTTTAAACCAGGAAGTTGCCAAGGGCACGCTGGAGGGTTTTGGGATTTTCGCTTCTGTGGTGGCCAATGGCCAGGAATGTTTGGAATTGCTGGACAGGGAAGAGTTTGATCTGGTATTCATGGACATCAAAATGCCCGTTATGGACGGCATAACGGCGACGGAGCGCATACGCGGCTCGCGCTGGCCATACAAAAAAGTTCCCATCGTGGCCATGACGGCGAATGTGGTTAAAGAAGAAGTAGAAAAATGCATGATCGCCGGCATGGACGGCTATACGGCAAAACCGCTTGATCTTGATGATATTTACGGGCATCTTTGCCGGTATTTAAGCAAGTACTATCAAAAGGCGGAAAAACCATCCAAGGATATTCCTTTGCACATCGATGGCTTCGATATAGAGGGTGGCGTTGCACGGTTTGCCGGCAACAAAGAGGCATATTTTGGCGCGTTGGCCAAGTTTGCAGACAAGGTGGAAGAAATGGTGCCGCCGCCGGAAAGCGGCCTTTTGGCGGAGAACGAGCAGGAAACAATGCGGCGGCTGCATAAAATGAAAGGCGCCGCTGGCAATCTTGGCGCGGATGGCCTGTATGAAAGCATTGCGCGGTTTGAGGCAAAGCACCGCGAGGGCGAAATAGACTTCACGATGTATGCGGATATTCAAAAGCAGGCAAAGGCTTTGTCTCTTTCGGTGCAAAGCGCTTTGCCAAACCAGGGGGCATAGGGGCGGGCAGCGTACTGCCATCAGGTTTTATGGAGGCAGAGCCTCATCTTTCCCTCCCCCGATCGCGCTCCAGTGCCTCTTATGAAACCAGTTGATGGAATGCCGCAAATGCTATTTTCGGCATTTTTTTATTTGCAACCAAGAAAATTTTTCTTGACTATGACGTAACGTCATAGTATAGCATATCTATTAGGCCAAGCGGCCGGCTTGTCAGGGGGTGCGACCAATGGAATATACCGTGCAGAAGATGGCGGAATTAGCGGGCGTCAGCGCGCGCACGCTGCGCTATTACGACCAGATCGGCTTACTGAAGCCCGCGCGGATAAATGACGCGGCCTATCGGCTGTACGGCGAAAGGGAAGTTGATTTGCTGCAGCAGATTCTCTTCTATCGCGAATTGGAATTTTCACTTGAAGATATTCGCACCATACTTTCCGATCCCGGGTTTGACAGGCAGCAGGCGCTAGAAGCGCATAAAAACATGCTTATGGAAAAAAGCAGGCGGCTGGACCGGATCATCCGTACAGTCGAGCGTACCATCGGGGCCATGAAAGGAGAAGAAACAATGAGTGATAAAGAAAAATTTGAAGGATTTAAGCGGGAGCTTATCGAAAAGAACGAGGCGCAATACGGAGAAGAGATTCGCGAAAAATATGGAGACGAAACCGTGAACGCCTCCAACGCAAAGCTTATGGGCATGAGCGAAGAGCAATACGAGCAAGTGCAAGCGCTGGAACGCGAAATAAGAGAAACGCTGCGAGCCGCCAAGGCACAAAACGACCCGGCAGGTCCGCTGGCACGAAAGGCCTGTGAAGCGCATAAGCGCTGGATACAGTTCTTCTGGCCGAGCTACAGCAAGGAAGCGCACATGGGTTTGGCGGAAATGTATGTGCAGGATGAGCGCTTCCGCGCCTATTACGACAGCGAAGAAACGGGCACGGCGGAATTTTTGCGGGATGCTATGCGCGTGTTTTTGGAAGAATAACTAGGTAAACGCTGATTAATGCAGGCGGGGCCGCCTTAAGGCCGTCGAAAAACCCTGTCGGGATTACGGCATTTTACCTCTTGCCCTCCAGGCTCGCGGGTGGCAAAATGCCCAAGGTGTGGGCTGCGGACGCGCATGTCGTCCTTGGCACGTATTGAAAGCTTTCCCTAGTGAACCTTTTTTGATAGTCTGAGGCGGCCTCTTCATGGGTCGCCTTTTCTATGCGCGGTAGATTAAGCGCCGGACTTCTCCATTTAATGGAAGCATTGACAAACATTCATATATGTAATATATTACTTATATTGCAAAGAGTATTTGAATCGGGTGGTGGGCGATGTACGATTTGGAAGGAATGGACGCGCGGCTTGTTATATTTGGCAGCTTGTTTTGCGTTGCAAACCGATTGCAAAGCAAGATGGACGCGCGTATGCGGGATTTAACCGCCAAGCAATGGTTTGTGCTTTTGATGCTGGGCATGTTTGAAAAGCCGCCCACATTAAAGCAGCTGGCGCGCATGTGCGATTCATCGCATCAGAATATCAAGCAAATTGTTTTGAAACTACAGGAAAAAGGCTTTATTGCCATAACGGAAGATGAGGCGGACGCGCGCGCTATGCGGATAGCAACAACCGCCAAATGCGACGAATGGGACAAGGAGAACAGCGCCACTGCCGCGCGGTTTGTGGACGATATGTTCCGGGGCATGGCAAAAGAGGATATCGGGTTGCTGCGGGATATGATACTAAAAATATTCGATAATTTGGGGGCGTTGACAACATGAAGAAAGTGGCGGTTATATATCGATCTTACTATGGTTTTACCAAACAGTACGCGGAATGGATCGCGGACGAACTGGACGCAGACTTGTTCGATGTGAAAAATATATCAGTTGAGCAGTTGCTTTTATACGATGTAGTCATATATGGCGGCGGCATCTATGCCGGAGGCATTGCCGGGGTGAAGCTTGTTGTCCGCAATCCCTGCAAAAACCTGGTGGTGTTCACCGTTGGCGCGGCGGATCCTCAGGCGACGGATTATACTGATATTATCCATAGGAATTTTTCCGCTGAACTAAGAGAAAGCATTTCCTTCTTCCATTTGCAGGGCGGACTGAATTACCCGAAAATGAGCGCGTGGCACCGGCTGCTTATGTGGATGATGAAAACGACCATCGCAAACAAGCCTGAAGAAAAACGAGGCGCGGATGACAGGGAGCTGCTTGCTACGTATGGCGGCACGGTCAACAAGCTCGATAAAGGCGCAATACAGCCGCTTGTGTCGTATGTGCGGAAGCAATTACAGTAGAAAACGCGTTTCGGGCGATACTCTGTTGTATTGCTATGGTTTGCCAATTTGGTATAATACATATGCGCGAAATACGCTTTGAGCTTCCTTTTGGAGCTCTAAGCCCATTGGGATGCGTCGCGGAGCACCTCCTTAGAAAGGCGCATATGCATTGTTTATGAGATGGAGGATATTATGGAAAATATACTGCGGGATACTACCCTTGCACAAGCCGGAACGAGGAAGATCGCATGGGTGCGCCAATATATGCCGTTGCTGCGCCAATTAGAGGAAGAGTTTAAACGCGATTTGCCTTTGCGCGGTGTGAAGCTATCGCTTTCAGTGCATTTAGAGGCAAAAACGGCGTATCTTGCCCAAGTATTGGCAGCGGGCGGGGCACAGGTCGCCGCAACAGGCAGCAATCCACTTTCCACGCAGGATGATGTGGCGGCAGGGCTTGCGGCCTCGGGCGTTGCGGTGTATGCGCTGCATGCCGCTACGCCGGAAGAATATATGGCGCATTTAAAAATGGCGCTGGAATTTGGCCCAAACATCGTGGTAGACGACGGCGGCGATCTTGTGCATTTGCTGCATGGAGAGCTTGCGGCGCTTCAGCCAAATGTTTGGGGTGGATGCGAGGAAACCACAACGGGCGTATTGCGCTTGCGCGCCCGTGCAAAGGAGAACAAGCTGGCCTTTCCAATGGTTTCTGTAAACGACGCGACCTGCAAGTATTTGTTCGATAACCGTTATGGCACAGGCCAGTCGGTTTTTGACGGCATCATGCGCACAACCAATCTCATTATAGCGGGGAAAAACGTGGTGGTGGCGGGATATGGCTGGTGCGGCAAAGGCGTAGCGGCGAAAGCGAAAGGCCTCGGCGCGCGCGTGATCGTGACGGAAGTGGACCCTGTGAAGGCGCTGGAAGCGGTGATGGATGGGTTCCATGTGATGCCGATGGATGAGGCTGCAAAGCAAGGCGATTTGTTTATCACTGTTACGGGAAACAAGCAGGTGATCGTTGGCCGCCATTTCGACAGCATGAAAGACGGCGCGATCCTGTGCAATGCGGGACACTTTGATGTGGAAATTTGGCTGCCGGAATTGGCGGAGCGCGCTGTGGAACAAACGCAGATGCGGCATAACATTCAGGGATACCGCATGAAAGACGGTAGGCTGATTTGCGTGCTGGCCGAGGGACGGCTGGTCAACCTCGCTTCGGGAGACGGCCATCCGGCCGAGATCATGGATACTTCCTTTGCGCTGCAGGCGCTTTGTGTGCGCTATCTGGTGGAAAACCACACATCCATGCCGCCGGATGTATACGCGGTTCCCGTGCATATCGACCAACGCGTAGCCCGTATGCGTTTGCAGGCAACCGGCCACGCAATCGACACATTAACGGCAGAACAAAAGGCGTATTTAGAATCGTATGAGGGTTAACATGGATAAGCAGATCGATTTGCTGTTGGACAACGTGCGCATACTACAGCCGGACGGCACTGCTTTGTCCGGCATTGTGGCGGTGGACGGCTCAAATATCCTCTATGTGGGCGCGAAGGATGGGCTTGAAGGGGCTTGCTTTGCGCGCGTAGTCGACGGCAAAGGCGGTATCGTTATGCCGGGCCTTGTAAACGCGCATACACATTTGGGCATGACTGTGTTTCGCGGCTTTTGCAATCATTTGCCGCTGGAAGAATGGCTGCGCACGGTTTGGCCGCTGGAGGATATGCTCACGGGGGAAGATGTGTATTGGGCCAGCCTGCTTTCCATGCAGGAAATGCTCGCCTCGGGCGTTACTTGCTTTCTGGATATGTACTTCTTTATGGAGGATGTGGCAAGGGCAACGCTGGCAAGCGGCATACGCGGCGTATTGGGGCGGGGGATGCAAGCGCCGGATACGGATGGCAAGCGCTTCCATGAAATGCGCTCACTGCACGCGAACTGGAATGGCCGCGAAGGGCGCATTACGACCCTCGTGGCGCCGCATTCCGTGTATACCTGCGATGAGCCGTATTTACGCGCCTGCGCGCACTTAGCCGAAGAGCTGGATGTGGGTGTCCATATCCATGCGTGCGAATCCCGGCAGGAAGTGCTGAACGCGCAGCGCGTCTACCAATGTTCGCCATTGGAGCTATGCGAGCGGGCGGGCCTGTTTGAACGCCCGGCCAGCGTGGCGCATGCTGTAGAATTGACGGAACGCGACATGGATATATTGGCGCGCCATGCCGTTAGCGCAGTCCATTGCCCGGGCAGCAATTTAAAGCTTGGCAATGGCATTGCGCCGGTAGAAGAATTGCATGGGCGTGGCATCAATGTGGCGTTGGGCACGGATTCTGCCGCGAGCAACAACAATCTGGATGTATTTGAAGAAATGCATGTATGCAGTCTGCTGCAAAAGCTAAACAAACGCGACGCGGCTGCTTTGCCCGCAGAGCGGGCACTGGCGATGGGCACGAAAAACGGATACCGGGCGCTTGGCCTAACGGGCGGAGAGCTTATTGCCGGTATGCCGGCGGATATCGTGCTGCTGCGTACGGATGCGCCCTGGTTTACGCCGGGCCTTTCCGTGAGCGCCGATATTGTGTTTGCGGCCGGGCGCGGCGATGTGGCGCTCACCATGGTTGCGGGTAAAATTTTATATGAAAACGGACAGTGGCCCACATTGGATACTTCAGAAATAAAGCGCCATGTGCTCGAAACCGCAACGAGGCTTGGCATGCGGTGACGGCAGGCGCCTTCTTTTTGAAGATGGAGATGCCACAGGGCTCGGCTCCACGTTCCGCTAAGGGAACCCTTTCTAAATGCCCCTATCGAAGGTCTATTCGTTTGAGGGAAGAAACGCTATGATGATCCCGCCATTGTTGGCGTACATGCTGGAAAGTCCGCCTGTAGGCACGAGCGTAACGCTGGACAGGGCGGGGCATTTGCTCAAGAAACGCTCTTTTAGCATTTCGGCGCGGGGCAAACAGTTGCAAAAGCCGAGCATGAGGTTTACAGATTTTGCTTTTGCCTGCTGCGTGCGGTGCTGCACGAGCTCCACAAGTTTACGCAAGGAGCGCTCAATGCCCAGGGAAGGGGAAACAAAGCGAATATTTCCTTCACCGTCTTCGCCCATGATGGGGCAAAGCTTAATCATGGAGACAATGCGGCCGGCGACCTTGCTCATGCGGCCGTTTTTAAAAAGATTACCCAAGTCTTCCAGCACGAAAAATGTGCGTATCTTTTGTGAAAAGGCGGTTACGAGCGGTATAATCTCTTCAAAGGAAAGATTCTTCTCAATTTTGTCGCGGATAAATGCCGCAATTTGTGTTTCCGCAACGGCGGCGCTTAATGAGTCGCATATGTGAATCTTTTTGGAGGGATGGGATTCAAGCACCATATTTTTTGCGACGCATGCCGCGTTGTGCGAACCGGAGAGGTTGGAGGAGAGGGTAACGACAAAACATTCGTCGCATTGCAGCATGGCTTCCGCGTATGCGTCCGGCGTGGGGCAAGTGGAAATGGCCGTCGTTTCGCTATGCGCAAGCGCGTATATTAAGTCGGGGATATGGATGGTGCCGTCATCGACGTAGTCTTTGCCGTCAACAGTTACAATGAGCGGAATCCGGGTGAGTTGAATGCGTTCTTGCAAGTCTGGGGTTATGTCGCAGCAACTGTCCGCAATGATGCGTATACTCATCATACTCTCCTCAAGTAAAAAAAGATTTTTCTTATTTTACCACAACCGAACAATTGTTAACAGCATAAAAATAAAAAACCGGCGCATTCCATGCATTTTGCTATTTTTCAGGCGGAAGAATATACCTGCCTGCGTCAAAAAGGAAACATATACCAGATAGATTGCGGCGCTGCCATGCAGTTGTTTTTTTATGCTCTTTTGTGTCAGTTTGCTGTTTTGTCGTTATATTTATGTTAGCGGCCCAATCATACTTTGTTGGTAGGTTGGTGTTGTCGCGCGCAAAAAGTGCCGGTTATGGCGGTCGCGTGCCTAAAAAGAATAGCATTCTATGGTTGGTTGTGGTAAATTATTGGAATACCAGAACAGGCTATTTAAGGCTGTTTTTAGGATGCTATGTGCCGGGAACGGCCTAAGCGTGCGCGTTGACTCGCTGGCGGCGCGTAGTTTGCCGCGAAGCGATGGGAAGTGATGGAGTTGCGGGTACTAAAAAGGTTATTCTACTACTTTAAGGAAAATCTCTTCGGTGAAGCGATTGCTATTGAGCATACCGTTTATACGATTGTAGCGCTCGCAGGGATCGCCATTGCCATAATCGGCATTATCGCCAATTGCGTGATCGGGCTCAATGCTATCACCGTGTTGCTTTTGGCCATCAATATCGTCATCGATGTGCTCTGCGTGCTCTATTCCATGGTGACGAAACGGTGGCGTGTAACATCGGTTATCATTGCGGTATACGCGATATTTGTATTGTTTCCATTTTTGTGGTTGTTTTCCGGCGGAGCGACCGGTTCTACATTGCCCCTCGTGGTGTTCTGCGCGATGGGCATCGTCGTGATGTTCCCCGGGAAGTATCGCGGTGTTCTGCTTATCATCACATTGATGCTCTTTTTGATGCTCATATGGATAGAACTGTATTGGCCGGATATTGTGGTGCCATATCCAAACAGGCAGGTCTGGTACATCGATTTGATGGTGGGGCTGGTGTTCAGCTATTGCGCCACGGCGGCGCTTGCTTACTTCGTTATTCTGCGATATCAAAAAGCGAAGCTCGAAGCGGATCGTTTGGTACGACGCTTGGAGGAGATGTCGCTTACCGACGCGCTTACCGGCGCCTTTAACCGGCGCTATCTGACGGCGTGTATCGATGAAGAGATGCGCAAAGCGTACGACAGCGGCAGACTCTTGACGGTATGCTTGATCGATATCGATTTTTTTAAACGCATCAACGATTCGTTTGGGCATCTTTATGGCGATGAAGTGCTTATCAAACTCTCCGGCATTATCGCCGGGCAATTGGACGGCACGGAAGTGTTTGGCCGCTATGGCGGCGAGGAATTTATCATACTTTTCAAAAACTGCGGTCTGCGGCAGGCGCTAAGCAGAATTGAGAACGTCATGAACGCCATACGAAATACACAATGGGATCACGGCGAAACCATTACGGTGAGCTGTGGCGTTGGTTCTTATGTAAAAGGGATTTCGTATTCCAAATTTATCGAACGTGCGGACGTAAATTTATATCGCGCAAAGGCAAACGGGCGAAATTGCGTAATCTATCTATAGCGAACAAAACGGCAATAACAGCATGCATGGCCTTTGGGCCTATTTTGCTTTTTGGGCCGCATGCGTGATGGTTTTACAGATGTTGGCGTGCAATTCTGTGATTTGTTGGCGCAACTCGTTTGCGGGCAGCTGGCCGGGGGCTGTGGCTTGTATGCCCGCTGCAAATGTGAGCGGCGCGCCGAAAAGAAAGCCGATTATACGGCTGATCCGCCCCACGTCGCCCATGGATACGGCGATGACGGGGAGAGCAAGGCAACTATGCGCGGCCGCCGCCCTGCCAAGCAGGCGAAAAACATCCAGCTCTTTTTGTGCCATAACCGCCAGTTTGGCGATGTTTGCGCCTGCTGCCTTGGTCGTTTGAATTTGCGCATCCAAAAAAGCGTCGTCCGGCGTATTATCAAAATCATGATAGGAGCCGATTAAAATTTTCTCTTGCTGCTTCGTGTTCTCTTGGACACTGCGCCAAAAAGGAGCAGGCCTGCTTATTTCACAATCGACATAAGCAAAGTTGGTTTGCGTAATGATATGCGTGTATAGTTCCTGCTGCAAGCTGGTGTCAAGCCAGCACGGATGCTTGGCCTCCGCTTCTGAACGGTAGGTGAATATGGCTGGGCAACCATTGGCAACACGCAAGAACAGATCAGCGGCGCGCTTATGCTCGTCCAGACTGCCGCAAAAATAATCTGCCCGCCATTCCAGCATGTCTGCGGAAGCAGCTGCGGCAAAGCGCAACTCATCAAGCAACGTGCCGGTATTGCGGGCAACAATGGGGACGCATATTTGGGGAAGCTGCGGAATTTTTCGCATGTACCGTGCCTTTCAGAGCAGTTTGTCGCCATATTGATATAAGCTTCCGGGCGTGCTGCGGCTCATGGCCGCACTGCGTTTACCACAATAGCATAAAACGGCGAAAAAGGAAACTGTTTGCGCGTATTAGTAAGTGTGGAAAATTTCCCGCAAGGGGCGCGGACCCTCCAGTATGCTTTTATCCACATATAAATGGCCATCCGCCGTCGTCAATATGCTCCACTTTACCAAACCTATTGCGCCGTTTGCGATCTCCAGCGCCGTAATGCAGCGAGGGTGTACGCAGCAGCCGTCGTTGAAATAGAGAGCGTCGTTCTTTCCCGGAAAAACGGAATGGTGCGTATGTCCGGCGATGATGGGCATGTCGTGCTGGAAAGCCCAGTCGCTAAGCCGTTCTTCCAGTGTTTGCTTTTTGCTGTGGTTTTTAGGCGCGCTGAACGGATCTTTTAGCCCAATCATCTCCAGTGGGCGCCATGCATACCGAACCAAAAAGCGGGCTAATCGCCAAAACGTATTATTGAGGGGGTCTACCTGGTGGCCGTGCAGCGCAAACAAGCTTTGCGCGGGCTTATGGTATTCCAGCAACAGCGCTTCATATACCTGTATGCCGGGAAATAGGGGTATGATTTCGTTTTTGCGCATATAGCTTTCGAGATGCTTTTTTCCCCATCGCGCATGCCGTTTGCACATGTCGTGGTTGCCATACAGCATGAAGAAACGGTTTTCGTCATAGAACTTTTTCAATACTTCAAACGTATTGCCATGTGTTTCGGTGATGTCTTCAAAGCAGCGGTTTTGCCATAGTTCGTCTCCATCGCCAAGCTCAATATATGTGAAGCCTTCCTGATAGTACCGCGTCAGGGCATAGTGGGCGATATTCTGGTTTTTGATGTAGTCATCGGCGTTGCTTCCGTCGCCTCTGTGGCAATCACTCATCATTACCAGCTTTGACGAGTCGTCGATGCGTATGCGGCGTGCGCGTTCATAGGCGCGGTCCAGGGCGGACATATCAGTCGGCCTCCCTTTGCAGCGGCTTTTGTGCGGCAAACAGTTGCGGCAATATACGAATGAATGTATGTGTGCGCGGATGCATCAGGCGAAGCAATTTTTTATGCAAAGCGCGGTTGCGCGTTTGCAGCGCGGCCATGATTTCTGCGCCGTTTGTGAGTCCCAGCTCCTCCTGCAGCGCGCGAATGACTTCGCAATAGAAATGGTTGTTTGCCTGCACTTTTTGTTCGAATTCCGGCGTGCGCGTGGAAGGCTGCGACGCGTGCGGGGTTGTAAAATTGATGCGGATATCGCCGCCTGTGGCGCTGTATTCCCCAGATGTATAGCCGGTCCTTTGCAAAGCGGCTACGAATACTTTTTGCATTTCTTCGTTTTTCAGATGTATATCGATGATGGCGGTTAATTCGCCGGGTTCGGAAAATTCACCCAGCTTAAAGCCGGTGAGCCACCAGTGCTTTTCCGCGCGCGAAAGCAGAACACTGCCGTTCTTTAAAAGACACACGGATATGTCGAACAAGTCGTCCGTTCTGCGGTACAGCACATTGCCAAAGAGGCGAATGCTCTTTTTGCGGGCGGTATATACGCCGATTTCACATCCGCTTGTAGCGCCATACTGTCCTTTCCATAGTTCGATCAGCCATAGCTTTCCGTCGTATTCAAAACGAATGGGTTCACAATCGACAATCATGGAAAGCAACGCCGCAGCCTCGTCGTATAAGCGGCAATACCCGTATTTGCGCTGCCACGGGTTGAGCGTAGAATAGAATATGTCTTGCTCCGGATCATACGCAAAACCAAAAAACGCCGACACAGCGCGCCGTTGACGCCAAAGAAGATAGATAAGTATGGCGAGCGCCAGTGCAGCTATAAAGACGGCGATCAAAAACAAAGGGGTAGGGAATGAAGAAGCTGTATTTAGTTTCATAGGATCACACATGCCTTCGTGAAATATTTTTAGTCCATACTATTCGAAGGCTGTGCGAGGGGTGCGTATTTGCGTGCTAAAAAGTCGGGTATTATAGAGGAGCATATTTGCAAGAGGGATGCGGGGGCATAGGCACCGGTCCGCGTTGTAACCGCTTTACAGTTACAAACGGGGCCACCATGTTGGATGGCAGCCCCGTTTATGACAGAAATATATGTTGTTGCGTTCCTACACTGTGGCGGCCTGAGTCGGCATTTGGGCCTGCGCAAGTCCGGCGCGCGTGATGCACTTGCAGGGGCATACGGGTATGCATTCCGTGCATAGCGTACATTTTTCCGGATCTATGCGGGCAAATCCATTTTCGATTTTAATGGCGTCGTATTTGCATTCTTTTACGCAGCGGCCACAAGCAATGCAAGCGCGCATGCATACGTCGCGCGCTGTGCGGGCAACATCCTCGTTGCGGCAGCGCACGATGACTTTTGCTTCTGGCGGCAACATATGGATGACGTTGTGCGGGCAGACTTCGGCGCAAGCGCCGCAGCCAACGCAGCGGCGTTTGTCTATTTGGACGATGCCGTCTTTGAGCTGAATGGCGCCAAACTTACATACGGCCAGGCAGTCCCCTAGCCCGATGCAGGCAAAACGGCACTGTTTCGGTCCGCCGGAAAGGCTGGCAGCGACGCGGCAGCTGCGGTAGCCGTCGTATTCGTAACGATCCCTTGCCACACTGGTTGTGCCCTGACAAAGCACGCGCGCTACTTTTTGAGCGCTGGGCGCAACGCTCACGCCAAGTATGTCGCCGATGGCGGCGGATGTACTTGCGCCGCCAGCCAAACAACCGTTGGCAGGCGCTGTGCCGGCAACAACCGCTTCTGCAAAAGCGTCACAGCCCACATGACCGCATGCGCCGCAATTCGCACCGGGAAGTACGGAACGAATCGCTTCCACACGCGTATCGACTTCAACGGCGAATTTCTTGTCCGCCACGCTGAGCATGCCTCCAAAAGCCATTCCAAGGACGCCCATGATGGCAAGCGCATATATGATAGCAGCGATATTCATTTTGCTCCCCCCTTATTTTACAATGCCGGAGAAGCCCATAAAAGCAATGGACATCAGGCCGGCAATGACTAAGCTGATAGAGAAGCCGCGCAGCGGTTTGGGCACGTTTGAGGTGGCCAAACGCTCACGCACGCCTGCCATCAATACGATGGCGAGCAGGAAGCCCAGCGCGGAGAATACGCCGTTTAACACGCTGAGGAACAAGCCGTACTGTTCACGCACGTTTAAAACCGTTACGCCGAGAACGGCGCAATTTGTGGTGATCAGCGGTAGGTAGATGCCTAGCGCGCGATACAGGCTGGGGCTGCTTTTTTTGATGAACATCTCAACGAATTGCACCAACGAAGCAATGATGAGGATAAAGCTGATGGTGTCGAGATAGGTGAGACTCAGCGGTTTAAGCAGCCAGTGGTAT
>JAVBPK010000035.1:0-4509 GCA_031549625.1 Eubacteriales bacterium | reverse complement strand
CAGCGCGTGGCGCTTGCGCGTTCCATCGTTGTACGGCCGGATTTATTGCTCTTTGATGAACCGCTTTCAAATCTTGACGCCAAGCTAAGAGAAAAAGTGCGTGTTGAAATTCGAGAGGTTCAAAAAACCGTAGGCATAACCGCTATCTATGTTACGCATGATCAGGCGGAAGCGTTGGCGATTTCCGATAAGATCGTATCCATGGCACAAGGACGTATAGAACAAATTGCAAATCCGCGCACGGTATATGACACTCCCAAAAACAAATTTGTGGCCGATTTTATTGGCACGGCAAATATTTTGCCCGGCGATATAATAGGCAAAGAGGGCGACAATATACGGGTGCGTACGCCTGTTGGCGACTTCTTGTCAAAAACACAGATGGAAGCGCCGGGAAAAGACATCTCCATTTGCCTCAGGCCGGAAGATTTTACGATGTTACAAGGCGTAGACGAGCGCGACAATGTATTTACAGGCAAAGTGCGCAATGCCGTATACATGGGGAACGCGCTGGATTTGTTCGTGCAAAAAGACGACTATATCGTGCGCGCCAGTGTGGATAAGGAATACATCGTGCAAGAAGGATCGATGGTTAGCCTGGAAATCCCGGCTACGCGTGTGCACACGGTGGAGGGATGAGCCATGGAAGAATTGCAATTAAACCCAATACCACAAAAGAAACGCAAAAAAGGCTGGAAGAATTTTGAATGGGGCTATTTGCTTCTCATACCGGGCATCGGGTATATCGTGTTCTTTATCCTTATTGTATCCGCCGTTATGATCATGCAAAGCGTTGGGTATTACAATTTCACGGGCGAAGATAAGTTTTCGCTGGAATACTGGAACATTTTACTTGGCCAGCAATTTTGGGATTCGCTGCGCTTTTCTCTTAAAATGGGCGTAGGGAGTTCTTTAACAAGCATATTGATATGCTATCCGCTGGCACTCTTATTGCAAAAAGCGCCGGGCAAAAAAGTATTGATGTCTATCATAAAAATGCCTTTATTTATTCCGTCGCTTGTAGGCAGTTTTCTCATCATAAACATCATCGACTACCATGGAATCCTGAACGAGCTTTTGATGTGGCTGAAAATTATTCCGGAACCGCTGCGTTTGCGCAACGACGCGCAAGGTGTTGCGGTGTTGCTTATTCAAATATGGAAATATGTTCCTTTTCAAATGATTATCATGTTTTCCGCTATTGAAGGCGTCAGAAGCGATGTACGCGACGCCGCCCGCAACTTGGGAGCAAATAGCTTTGGGGTGCTGCGGCATATCATTTTCCCGCTGACAATTCCTTCGGCGTTGGTAGCGGTCATTCTTGTTTTCATAAAAACATTCAACGATTTTGCCATATCCAGTACCGCGGGCCCGTTGTATCCGCCGTCGTTATCAGGATTTATGCATGCGCAGGCAAACACATTTCACGAATGGAATATTTCGGCATGTGTGGGTACGGCCATGTTGGTTGCAGCTGTGCTCTTTATAGTGTTGTACACCGTGCTTGGCAAAAAGATCGAAAAGCTCGCGAGCTGAGCTTCAAACAGCTTAGCAATGCGCCAAAGCATATCGCTGCGGCAGTGTAATGCACGTAATTGGCACAGAAGGAAAAGGAGAGAAACATGGAAAAAAGAACTAAGCGCAAGCCGTCAAGGAAAAAGAGTTTGACACGGCGTTTACTGCGCTATCTGATACCAACCGCGGTAGGCATCATATTTTTTGTATGGATCGTCGTACCGTTGGTTATGGCACTATTGTGGTCGTTTGTAAATCCAGATTACCCATGGTCATACCCACAGTTGTTGCCGCAGAATTTGTCATGGTTCCATTGGGATCAGATCTTCAGGTATACCGGCATCATGAAAGCCATGGGCAACAGCTTTTTGATAGCGGGCGCAACAATTATCACAACATTTTTATTGTCGTTGCCTACAGCATATGCACTTGGCAGGCGGCGGCTAAAAGGGACGGAATTTTTTAAAGTCATCATGTTGTTTCCGATGGCGTTTCCGGGCATGGCTATGGCGTTGTTTTTAGGTCGTTTGCTGTTTATGTGGGGAGTATCTACAAGCTTCACCGGCGTCATTATAGCGCATACGCTCATCTGCTTGCCGTATATGCTGCGCATTATGACGGTAAACTTTGAAGGCATGTCGCAGGAATTGGTGGATGCCGCCAAAAACCTTGGGGCAGGGCGGTGGACGACTTTTTGGGAAATCTACATGCCGATGATACTGCCCGGATTGGTGGCGGGCGCGATTTTCACATTCATCACCAGCATGGAGGAGTTTACGCTCACATTCATCATAGGCGCCCCGAAGATACAAACCATCCCCACAATTTTGTATTCCTATCTTGGTTACAACTTTGTGCGTACAAACGCGTCGGTGGTATCCTTGATACTGGTCATTCCCAATATCATTTTGCTAATCATCACAGAACGCTTCATAAAAACGGAATACATGGGAGCCGCATTGGGCAAGATGTAGTTCATGTGGGCGCATGAGGCTAATCACGCCTTTCTGCGCCCATATTAGATGCGCGATGAGGCGTAGGAAAGGAATATGCATGAAACATTTCGACTGTTATATCATTGGGCCAATCTCCATCGATACGGAGCAGACGCACGACGGGCAAGTGCGAAAAATGGTGAGCGGAGCGCTGATGTTCGGTGGATATGCCGCGTTGGCGGGCGGAAAGCGTATAGGTGCGCTGGGCAAGCTCTCGCCAGAGGATTATTATATTACGCCGCCCTTTTATATCAAAGAGCTGGCATTGCTGCCTTCGCGTGAATCAACGCGCATGCGCGTTATTTATGAAACGGCCGACCGTGAGCGCCGCAAGCTGAAGCTTGAATCGGTGTGCGATCCGTTTACGGCTGAAGAGTTTCCGACGGATGTTTCTTCGGAAGTATTTTATTTGGCCGGGCTGGAATATGGGGATTATGATAATAATTTATACCCGTTTCTTGCGAAAAAGGGAAAGTTGGCGCTGGACCTGCAAGGCTGCTTGCGTCATGCAAAGGATGGCATGCTGGTGTATGCTGATTGGCCGGAGAAGCTGGCCTGCATTCCACATATCACGTTTTTAAAGGCCGACGCGGCGGAAGCGGAACTGATAACCGGGCTGAGCGACCGGCGTGAAGCGGCAAAGAAGATGTATGAATGGGGCGCAAAGGAAGTGCTTATTACACACAATAGTGAAGTGCTTGTATATGATGGTTCCCGCTTCTATACTTGCCCCATCCGTGCGAGAAACCTGATAGGGCGTTCAGGGCGCGGAGACAGCACATTTGCCAGCTATATAACGGAGCGGGTAGATTCCTCCATTGAGGATTCGTTATTATACGCGACAGCGCTGGTGTCATTAAAGATGGAGGCGTTTGGCCCGTTTAAAGGGCGGCGCGAAGATGTGGACGCATACATAAAAGAATTCTTTGCGGACAGGCCGTTGGGCGACTAAAAACGATACAAAGCGTAAGCGGTTCCTCAGCCGGGGATGCTCTGGCAGGAGCCGCGCTTTATGAGCGTTGGCAATAAGATACGGTGCGAATAAGCTTCATAATCGCTATGAATCTTTTCCACGAGCATCTCCATGGCGATCATGGCCATCATGCGCTTGGGTTGTTCAATTGTGGAAAGATTGATTTTCGGCAATTCGGAATATCGGATATTATCAAAACCAAGCAGGGAAATGTCATCGGGTATATGGATGCCGCATTCATCCGCGGCTTGCAATATGCCTAAAGCGTAGGTGTCCGTGCTTGCCATAATGGCTGTAAAATCTATGGGGCGTGAGAGCAGCTCCTTTGCCATCTCATAACCGCTGGTGATGCTGGTGACGTCGGATATGCTGTCATAAAACAGCGGTGCAACATTATTTTCCGCGCAAACATCCGCATAGCCCTGCGCGCGCAGGCTGTGAGTCGTGCTGGTGGAAGTCCGGCCAAAATAGAGGATATGGCGGTGGCCAAGTGAAAGCAGATATTCCGTTCCGATGCGCGGACCCTTGTAGTTATCGACGGCTACGTAGCTTTCGGGCGCATCGATAAGATTTTCGTTTACGAATACGGTCGGAACTTTATCGAGAAATTTTTTGATATTGTGGTAACTGTCTTTGCCGGAAGGGAAGAGGATAATGCCGTCAACCTGGCGGCTTAGCAGTAATTCAAATACGCTTTCCTCCGTGTGAAGATCGTAAGACGAGTTGCAAAGCATGATGCTGTAGCCGCGTTCCCGCGCGTCGCACTCCAGATGGTAGGCGACTTCAGACATGAACGGGTTATCAACGCTGGGGACGATGACGCCAAGCGACTTTGTTTCGCGTAAAACCATAGAGCGAGCAACGGAATTTACGGTATAGCCCATTTCCTCGCTGATAGCGAGAATATGCTGGCGTGTGCTCTCTTTTATGGAAGAATTGCCGGACAATGCGCGGGAAACGGTGGCGTAGGAAACGCCGGCCGCCCGGGCAATATCTTTGATCGTGACGTTTTTCGCCATCTTGTTC